>NZ_JAZKTR010000230.1:0-2864 GCF_036625485.1 Natronomonas sp.
GACCGTCTTGTAGGGGTCGTCCCAGTCCATCCAGACGCCGAAGGACTTGAAGTCCTCCTGGAGGCCATCGAGTTGCTCCTCGGCGAAGGACTTGCACTCCTCGATGAACTTCTCCTCGCCGAAGGCCTCGATGTCCTTCTTGTTCTCGAAGCCGAGTTCCTCCTCGACGCGCGTCTCGATGGGCAGGCCGTGCATGTCGTAGCCCGGCCGGTCGGTGACGTCGTATCCCTGCATCCGGTGATAGCGGATGTAGGCGTCCTTCAGGGTCTTGTTCCACGTCGTCCCCATGTGAGCCGCACCGGAGGTATACGGCGGGCCATCGACGAAGAAGAAGTCCTCGCCGTCCTCGCGGTGCCGCCTCGTCTTTTCGTAGGCGTCGACCCCATCCCAGTAGTCGAAGACCCCGTCTTCGACGTCGTGGGGTTCGTACTGGTCATCCACCTCGGCGAACCTGCTCATGTTGCACCAATTTAGCGCCGTTGTTAAAGGACAATCGGTACTGTGCGACGGGTTCTGTACCGGTGTGGCCACTCTCGAAAAGCAAGCGGCAGCCGAAGAAGCGAGTCGTCGCGGTCGGTTACGGCGTGAGTTCGCGGAGGTGCGGCAGCAGCTTTTCGGTGCCGACCGAGTAGGCGGCATACAGTGCAACGGCGCCGATGACCACGAGCCAGCCCGCGAATATCTGATTGCCGGACGAAAGATACGACAGGCTGTTCAGTTCGGCGAAGAGGCCGACGACGGCGAAGACGACGGTCCCGAGCAGGTAGCCGCCGAGTTCGAGCGCCGCGACCAGTAGTTCGCGCATAGAGTCACTCAACCGGTCAGCAAGATAGGTCTTTCGGACGGACCGAAAGGACTTCAACGGTCGGTAAGCTACCGCGAACAATGAGTTACGGCGGTCGACAACAGGATCTCGATTACGCACGAATCGCGAAACTCGGCTTCTTCGCAGGGGTCGCCATGTTCGTCATCGGCGCCGTCGGCGAGGTCATCGGCCGGACCATGACCGCCGGGATGCCGGCGGCCGCCGACCAACTGTTCATCGGCCTCGAGGCCGTCGGCGTCCTCGTCGGCCTGCTCGTCCCGCTCGTGTTCGGTATCGTCCTCCCGCTTGTCGAGTAGTCACGCTCAGGCCGACACGTCGACAGCGAGGTCCGACTGCAGCCACGTCTCGGTTCCCTCCCGATCGTAGATCACGAGATCCCCGTTATCGAGCGTCAACGACGAGTAGCGACCGCTGTCCAGCGCCGTCGTCGACGATTCGAACGGCGAATCGGCATCCGATGTGGAGGGAGTATCCTTCATCGTAGCCGACCAGAAGCCATTGGGGAATTTAAATGTTGCCCGGAAAGCGACCCGATTTCCGAACCGGACCCGAAGACTGACCCCTTCCGAAGCCACACACCCGACGAATGGCGACCTTCCCGGACCCTGAGGACCACAACCCGCTGGCCGACGACTGTCGGCGTTGTCCCGCCCTCGTCGAGGACCGCACCTGCATCTCGTGGGGCGTCGGCTCCCTCGACGCCACGCTCGTCGTCGTGGGCGAGGCCCCGGGCGCCGGCGACCCCGAGGCCGACCGCTGGCAGGGTGGCAACCACACCGGCATGGCCTACACCGCCCGCCACAGCGGCCGCCGGGTGCGTGACCTCTTCGAGGGACTCGGCTACACGCCCACGGACCTCTACTTCACGAACGCCGTCAAGTGCTTCCCGAGTGATGGGGAAGGCTCGAACCGCGAACCAACCGCCGACGAGCGCGAGAACTGTCGACCGTACCTGCTGGCGGAACTCCGGCAGGTCGACCCCGCCTGCGTCGTCCCCACGGGCCGACACGCCACCGAATCCCTGCTGGCCGCGACCGACCGAACCCTCGACGGCTTCCTCGATACCGTCCTCACACCCCTCGAAACCGGCGGTCTGCCGTCGCTGTTGCCGATCCTGCACCCTTCGTATCAGGACATCTGGATTTCCCGTCTCGGGTACGAACCCGAGGAGTATAGACAAGCCATCGGGGAGACGCTGGTCGGCCTCGGTGCGGGACCGTCCGCGTAACGGACATTTATAAACGAGCGCCGGGCAGGCATCGACGGATGGCCCCCTCCCGACCGACCCGGCGTGGGCTTCTCGCCGCCGGAGCCGCCGGTATCGCTTCCGTCAGTGGCTGTCTCGACCTCTCCTCGTCGGCCGACCCGGTTCCGCCGGACAGCGATTACCCGATGGACCGGTACGCGCCCGGGCGGGCCGCGACGGTCGAAGACGCGCTCGCCCCGCCGGAGTCGCTGGCGGCCTCGTGGTCGCTGTCGGTTCCATCGACGTCGACACCGCCCCCGAGCATCCACGAGGGGCGTGCCTACGTCAACGACTGGGAGGGGACCCTCTTCGCGCTCGATGCCACCGAGGGCGCGACCGAGTGGTCGGTCAGCCTCGGCGACGACCGAGCAGGCGGCACCCGGCCGACCGTCGACGAGAGTGGCATCTACACCGCGAGCCGATACGGGCTGTTCGCCCACGACCACGACGGCACCCGTCGCTGGCACGCCGACGACGTCAGTAGTGCCCGTGGCTCACCCATCGTGGTCGACGGGACGGTCTACGTCACCTACGTCTCGACGGTCAAGGCCTTCGATGCCGCCAGCGGCGACCTTCGCTGGAGTACCACACCGGGCGAGGCCTACGGTGCCGGTACCGTCACGCTGAATCGAACCCTCGCGGTTGCCGACGGCACGGTCTATGCCGTCCGGGAGCGTGGCGGTCACGACGTCCCCGACGTCTTCGCCCTCGACGCCGACGACGGTACCGAACTGTGGCACGCCGGAACGGATCTGGTCTACCACCGGCCCGTCGTCACGCCTGACGGCGACC
>NZ_JAZKTR010000039.1:0-17529 GCF_036625485.1 Natronomonas sp.
TGGGCCAACTCGGATTTGAACCGAGGACCTCCCGGTTATCAGCCGAGCGCTCATACCTAGCTGAGCTATTGGCCCTAGGTCAGCGCGTTTCAGGGTAGTGGGGACACTCGTTTAAACGTTTCTTTTCGTGCGCCCTTCGGCGCGCCGTCCCACGGTTACCGTTCGCGCGGGTCGTCGTCGTCCGACTCATCGTCCGACTCGTCGTCGAACCGGACGTCGGTGAAGCCGTCGTCGGAGCCCGCGTCTTGGTCGTCCGGGTCGGTGAACTCGTATTCGTCGTCGTCCATATCGACCGGTCCGCTACCGCCCTGTTTGAAGAACTCCTCGCTGCGAGGGTCACCCTCGGCGCCCTCGTTCGGGAACCCGCCCATGTAGACGTTTCCTGTGGCGAACCCGCCCGTCTTGGCGTCGACGTAGGGCGTGACGACGTACTTCTTGACGGCGAGTCGGATCGGGTATCGCGTCGGCGGCAGCACGAACAGCAGACCGACGAGGTCGGTCACCAGCCCCGGCGTGAGCATGAGCGCGCCCGCGATGAGGAGCAACGCGCCGTCCAGCAACTCATCGGTCGGCGGCGTCCCTTCGGCGACCTTCGCCTGCAGGCGGCCGAGCGTGTGTCGGCCCTCGGCCCGAACGAGCAGCAGGCCGATGAAGGCAGTCAGTACGACCAGCGCCACCGTTACCGCCGGTCCGAGACGCGTCGCCAACACGACCAGCAGCATGACGTCCAACAGCGGCACGAGCAGCAGGACGCCGATGACCCGCAAGTCCATGCCAATCCGTATCGGCGGCCGCGGGAAAACGTTTCCGAGACACCCCGCCACAATGATTTTCAGGTACGTATTCGCTTGGGTGTTTATAAACAGAGTTTGGCTACTGCGTGACCGCAAACAACCTGAAAGCCCTCGGCGCGCTGACGGTCGCTAAGCAGGCTCTATCCGACCGGAGGGAGGATATCCTGCTTAGCGACTAAAATCAACGCCACCACGTCTCGCCCTTTCAGTCCACCAGGGACCGCGACTGCACAGCCCTGCCCTTCCCCGGGTCGCGAGGGCCGCCACGGGCGGCCACTCGCTCCCGGCCGTTTGACTCTTTAAATAGGCGCGCGCTGGCCGACCGCCGTGAGCGCCTCCGCGAACGGCGGTCGGACGAATACGTGCGAGGGACGACTGACCGAACGCAGTGAGGGAGGGAGTCGGTTGGGGAGGCTCGTGGTGCGGTTGCCGTGCCTGGAGGAATCGGAGGGCGAGGTCGGGTACGGGAAGCACGACCCCGGTGAGCCGAACGAAGTGAGGCGAACGTCGAAAGTCGAGCGAAGCGAGTCTTTCGGAATAAGCACCGCAGGAGCGAACGAAGTGAGCGACGAGGCGCGCAGCGTGGGGCGCGACCGTACCCGACCGAGGGCTTCGGAGGTGGTTGCGGTCCCTTTTGAATGGCGGTTATTGAATATCGAATCCGAGCCACCTAGACACCGACACGGCCTTGTGCGGCGACGGGCTTTCCCAACGTAATGAGAGCAGCGCTGGTCATCCTCGACGGGTGGGCCCTCGGCGACGGCGACGAATCCGACGCGGTCGCCGCCGCCGAGACGCCGACGTTCGACCGCTTGCGCGAGACGGGCGCGTTCGGGACGCTGGAGACTCACGGCCGTCGGGTCGGCCTCCCGGACGGACAGATGGGCAACAGCGAGGTCGGCCACCTCAACATCGGGTCGGGCCGGGTCGTCAAACAGGAATCGACGCGCATCACCGACGACATCGCCGCCGACGCCTTCGCGGACAACGAAGCCATCAGCGGCGCGCTGGAGTACGCCGACGAAAACGACGGCCGCGTCCACTTCATGGGCCTCGTCAGCGACGGGGGCGTCCACTCCCATCAGGCCCACCTCCACGCGCTCATCGAACTCGCCGCCGAGCAGGGTGTCGACGCCGTCACACACGCCTTCACGGACGGCCGCGACACGGCTCCGAAGGGCGGCGCGGGCTACCTCACGGAGTTGGAGGCCGTCGTCGACGAGGCCGGAACGGGCGAGGTGGCGACCGTCTGTGGCCGGTATTACGCGATGGACCGCGACCAGAACTGGGAGCGCACGAAGCGCGCCTACGACGTCATCGTGAATCGCGAGGCGCCCCACGAAGCGGCTTCGGCCGTCGAAGCCGTCGAGGCGTCCTACGAGCGCGGCGACACCGACGAGTACGTCGAACCGACGCTCGTCGCCGACCGGCCCGCACTCGA
The DNA here is from genome assembly GCF_036625485.1 of Natronomonas sp. Lineage (GTDB taxonomy): Archaea > Halobacteriota > Halobacteria > Halobacteriales > Haloarculaceae > Natronomonas. The sequence continues at coordinate 2,236 of NZ_JAZKTR010000039.1, forward strand.
AGACGGCGATTCGGTCGTCTTCTTCAACTTCCGCGCCGATCGCGCGCGGCAGTTGGTCCGGATGCTCGCGGACATCGACCCCGTCTGGGACTTCGAGACCTCGCCGCCCGAAACCGAACTCGTCACGATGACCGAATACGACAAGACGTTCGACCTTCCAGTAGCCTACCCGCCGCTGGAACCCGAGAACACGCTGGGCGAGGTTCTCGCGGCGGAGGGCCTCACCCAGTTGCGGATGGCCGAATCCGAGAAGTACGCCCACGTCACCTACTTCCTCAACGGCGGCCGCGAGGTGGAGTTCGACGGCGAACACCGCGAGATCGTCGACAGCCCCGACGTGGCGACCTACGACCAGCAGCCGGAGATGTCCGCCGAGGAACTCACCGACACCGCCATCGACCGCATCCAGAGTCACGACCCCGACGTACTCGTCCTCAATTACGCCAACCCCGACATGGTCGGCCACACTGGCGATTTCGAGGCCGCCAAAGCGGCCGTCGAGGCCGTCGACGCACAGCTCGCCCGCCTTGAGGAGACCGTCCGAAACGCCGGCGGCCACCTGCTGGTGACGGCCGACCACGGCAACGCCGACGACATGGGTACGCCCGATGACCCACATACGGCCCATACGACGAATCCGGTTCCGTTCATCTACGTTTCCCCTGACGGCAGCGACGGCGGGCGACGGGTCCGAGAGGGCGGCACCCTCGCCGACATCGCGCCGACACTGTTGTCGCTCATCGACGTGGAGGTTCCTGACGCGATGACTGGCGAGAGCCTGCTGAGCGAATCGGAGGACTGAGCCGATGGCGCCGAACGCGTCGCGAGCGGCGACACTGGCCGTCGCGAACGACGTCGTTCGGTTCGTGCTCGAACTGTCCGTCCTGCTTATCGTCGGCTACTGGGGATACACCACGGGCGAAACCCGGCTCGCGAGAATCGGCGTCGGCGTCGGCCTTCCTATCGTTATCGCCACCGTCTGGGGGCTGTTCGCCTCGCCGAAAGGGCCGTATCGACTCGACGGCCCGCCGCGGGCCGTTCTGGAATCCGCCGTGTTCGGCGTCGCCATCCTGGCGCTCGTCGGGGTGGGCCGCCCGGTGCTGGCCAGCGTGTTCACCGTGGCTTCCGGAGTTAGCATTGCACTCACACACCGATACGAGAACGTCGGGCGGCCGTGGGAGACGAACGAAGGGACGGAGTAGGCCCGGAGTACCTCACCCCGTCCGAAACGAGAAGTCCAACGTCGGCGCGCTGTGTGTCAAACCGCCCATCGAGATGACGTCGACGCCCGTCGCCGCGTAGTCGGGAACATCCTCGACCGTGATTCCGCCGCTTGCTTCCGCGAGCGTCTCGGATGGAAGCGTCTCGACGGCCCGCTCGACTTCTGCCGGCGACATGTTGTCCAGTAGGACGATGTTGGCGCCGGCACGGGCGGCCCTGACGGCTTCCTCAGCCCGCTCTACTTCGACCTCGATTTTCGTCGCGAAGGAGGCCCGCTCGCGGAACCGCGCGACGGCCTCCTCCATCCCCATCTCGGCGACGTGGTTGTCCTTGACCATCACCATATGCGAGAGGTCCAACCGGTGGGTATCGCCGCCGCCGGCGACGATGGCTCGCTTCTCGACGCCGCGGAGCCCGGGTGTGGTCTTGCGGGTGCCGGCGACGTCGACCGAATCCGACACCTCCCGTGCGGCATCGACGGCCCGGCGCGTCTTCGTCGCGATACCGGAGGCGTGGCCGGCGATGTTCACCGCGACGCGTTCCCCGCGGAGCACGTCGGAAGCGGCCCCCTCGACGCGAAGCACCGCATCGCCGGACTCGATTCGCTCGCCGGCATCAGCACGCTCGATGACGTCAACCCCGAGATAGTCGAAGACCGCTTCGGCGGCGTCGAGACCGGAAACGACGCCCGACTCCTTGGCGACGAGACGACCCTCCGTCTCACCGGGCACGTCGTTGGTCACGTCGTGGTGGCCCACGTCCTCTCGGAGCCAGCGTTCGACCTGCGACTGCTCAATCAGCGTCAACGGCCGCTCCCTCCTCGTCGGCGATGTGGTGGCAGCCCCGCGACTGCTCGTTCTCGGCGGCGGCGCGGGTGACCAAGAGCGCGCTCACGCAGGCACCCCGGAGTTCGTACAGCGAGCGACTCGTCCGGGTCCGGGTGTAGGCGTCGATTTCACCCTTCAGGCGCCGGAGGACGCCCGCGGCCCGGGTGAGGTCTTCCGGCGTGCGCTCGATGCCGGCGAACTCGTCCATCACGCGGCGCAGGCGGACGAACTTCTCGGCGGCGAAGCTCTCGGGCAGGTCCGGGTCGCTGTCGAGCAACTCGGGCGCCTCGACGCGTTCGGCCTCGAAGCCGGCGGCGGCCTCGCCCGCCCGCAGACCGAAGACGAGGCCTTCCAGCAGGCTCGTCGAGGCCAGTCGGTTCGCGCCGTGGACGCCCGTCCGCGCACATTCGCCGACCGCAAACAGGCGGTCCAGCGAGGCCCGACCCTCGGTGTCGACGTCGATGCCGCCACAGAGAAAGTGCTCGGCGGGCGCGACTGGGATACCGTTGGCGGGGTCGACGCCGCGGTTCTCGCATTCAGCCTGGAGGTCGGGGAACTCGCCCGCGAAATCGAGCGGCGAAACGTCCAGCGTCACCTCGCCGGTGCGTTCGCGTTCGTCCTTCACCGCGCGGGCGACCACGTCCCGCGGCGCGAGTTCGGCGTCGGCGTGGTAGTCGGGCATGAACCGCTCTCCCTCCCCGTTCCGAAGGAGCGCGCCTTCGCCACGGACGGCCTCGCTGAGGAGGAAGGTACCTTGGTCGGCGGCATCCTCACCTGCAAACGCGGTCGGGTGGAACTGCACGTACTCCATGTCCTCTACGTCCGCGCCAGCGAGGGCAGCCATCGCGATACCGTCGCCAGTCGACGTCGGCGGGTTCGTCGAGCGCTGATAGCAGGCACCGATACCGCCGGTCGCGAGTACCGTCGCGCCCGCATAGCAGGGCACCAACTCGCCATCGCGTTCGAGCATGGCGCCGTGGACGCGCCCCTCATGTGTCACGAGGTCCAGTGCGGCGGTGTCCTCTAGGACCTCGACGCGGTCGTGGTCCTGGAGGTGGTTCAGAAAGGGCGCCAGGACGTGCTTGCCCGTCGAGGCGTCGACGTGCAGGATGCGCGCCTCGCTGTGGGCGGCCTCACGCCCGTAGTCGGGGGCCTCGCCGTTCTCGTCGAAGTCGACATCGAGGGTGTCTACGAACACATCGCGAACGGCCTCGTCGGCCTCCGAGACGAGTACGTCGACCGCTTCAGGGTCTGCGAGCCCGTCGCTGGCCGCGATGATGTCCTGCTTGAACGCCTCGGGGTCGCCGCGGGAGACGGCGACGCCGCCCTGCGCCCAGTAGGACGTCGAGTCCTCGGGCTGGCTGGCTTTCGTCGCCAGCGTCACGTCGGCGCCCGCCCGCGCGCCAGCGAGGGCGGCCGCACAGCCTGCGATGCCGCTGCCGACGACGAGCAGGTCTGTGTCTCGTTCCTGCATGGTTAGACCTCCAGCATCCGTTCGAGCGCCAGTTCCGCGAGGTCCTTCTCGCGGGCCGGGACCTCGATGACGTTGCGTTCGTTGCCATCGACCAACTCCTCCAGCACCCACGTCAGGTAGTTCGGGTCGACCTGCCGCATGGCGTTGCAGTCCATACAGGCGTCGCCACACAGCGGCAGAACGTTCACCTCGGGATGCCACCGCTGGAGGTGGTTCGTGAGGTGGATCTCGGTGCCGATGGCCCACGTCTCGCCGGGGTCGGCGTTCGCGACGGTCTCACAGATGGTCGAGGTCGACCCGGCCACGTCGGCGGCCTCGACGACCTCGCGCCGACACTCGGGGTGGACGATGACGTTGGCGTCGTCGTCGGCGCGAATATCCTCGATGTGCTGTTCGGTGAAGCGCTCGTGGACCTGACAGTAACCGTCCCAGAGGATGATGTCGGCGTCGGCCACCTCGTCAGCATCTTTCGATTCGGGGTCCCACGGGTCCCACTCGGCGGTCGCGTCTTCCATGTCGAGTCGGTGGGCCGTGTTCTCCCCGAGATGTTTGTCGGGCAGGAAGAGCACCTTGTCGCCACGCTCGAAGGCGTATTCGAAGGCCTTGTGCGCGTTCGAGGAGGTACAGACGAGGCCGCCCTGTTCGGCACAGAAGGCCTTCAGGTCGGCGTAGCTGTTCATGTAGGTGATGGGAATGATGTTCGCGTCGTCCTCGGCGGCCGCGTTGAGTTCGGCCCACGCGGCGTCGACCTGCAGGGCCTCGGCCATCCCGGCCATCGGACAGGACGCCTCCATCGACGGCAGGATGACCGTCTGGTCGTCGTCGGTGATGATATCGGCCGATTCGGCCATGAACGTCACGCCGCAGAAGATCACGTACTCGGCGTCGGCCTCGGCGGCGCGCTGGCTCAACTCGTAGGAGTCGCCGATGAAGTCGGCGTGTTCGACGATCTCCCGGCGCTGGTAGTTGTGACCGAGGACGATCACGTCGTCGCCGAGTTCCTCCTTGGCGGCCGCGATGCGCTCTGCTCGCTCGTCTTCGCTCAACTCCCGATACGCAGGGGGAAGTTGCTCCAGATTGTCGTACTTGAAGAGACTAAGGTCAGTCTCGAGGTCGACCGTTTCCATTTCGGGCATCAGTTGTGCACCTTGGGGTATCCTAGCCCACGAACTGGAGCTTTGATAAAATTTTGTCTTCAATAGACGGTCGACGAGGAATATATTGCCACTATCTCCGTTCGTAACGGAAAACAACCGATGGGTTTCCACGCCAGCGAGCGAGGACCCGATCGCTGTGCGGCGGGAGAAACACGCCGAAGGACTGACGACGCAGGAGGTTCAGTCCCGGCGGTACGCCTCGCGGAGGAAGACCAGCGCCGCGCCGAACATCGTGAGGTTGCCGAAGAAGGCGAGTCGTTCGCCCTCCTTGCTGTCCTCGTCGGCGTTCCAGAAGTCGTGCATCGTCGGCGTCACGACCGCGAGAAAGCCGGTGACGGCGGCCGTCGACAGCCGTGGGAGCCGCCAGAAGGCGACGCCGAGACCACCGAGAAACATCGATACCGAGGCCAGCGGCGCCAGCAACTCCGGCACCGGGACGCCCGCCGACTCCGCGTAATCGACGGTGCTCTCCATGTCCCGGAAGTCCTCGGAAGCCTGTAACGCGAGTCCGAGGCCGACGAACAGCCGGCCGACCCGGCACGGTGGTTTCGACTCGTCCGCCTCATCGGTGGCCGTTTCGTCCGTCATGGTACCAAGATGGCGTGGAAACCGTATAAATCGGGATGGTAGTCCGACCCGGACCCTCAGTCGTAGCGCTCCCGTTCGGCCACCTGCACCTCGGTCCCGTCGCGAGCGGCGACGAGTCGCGTCCCGTCATCTCCGGGCCGCGTTTCGAACTGCACCTCGTCGACTGTCACGCTCTCGTTGACCGACGGAATCATCGCAGTTCCCACCAGTTCGCCGGCCCGGAACACCGCGATCTCGAAGCCGTCGGAGACCGGCGCCACCGCGACCGTCCGGTTATCGATGCGCGCGGTGGCCCGTTTCGGCTCCGAGGCGAACGACCGCGTCGTCTCGCCGTCGACCGTCAGGTCGACCGCGTAGGCGCTGTCGTTGCCGACGACCTCCCAACCGGTCCGGTTGACTTCGATCTCTTCCCGCCAGCCGACGCCGCCGACGACCACCGTGTCGTTGCCGGTGTGTTCGAGGACGTTACCGCGCGTGCCGATGGTCCACATCTCGCGGTCGTCGCTGACGAGGATGACGCCCGTCTGGTTGGTGGCGGTCGTCTCGTTGCCGATGCCGACAAGCGAGGTGTGGCCCGGCGTCGCGTTCTCGGCGTAGGCCACCTGATAGTCACGGACCTCGACGCCCGCCGTGTCGGGGGCACTGTCGGCATCGACCAGCAGGAGACCGAGGGGAACGCTCGGCAATGCGACGAGGAGCGTCACGACCACGACGACGACCACGCCGGCCTGTCGGCCCGTGGTCGGCCCGCCGCGCCATCGTTCGGGCGACAGCGCGATCAGCGCCGGAATCGCCAACAGCGCGACCGGGACGAGGATTCCGGCGGCCCACCACAGCGGGTCGCCCTCGACCACGAGGCCGGCGACCGTCCCCGCGCTTAAAAAGAGGAGTATCCCGAGCCACACCAGTGCCACCTGTCGCCGCGAGGGCACCCACGCAACCCCCGAAAACGGCCGCGGCAACGGCTCGCGACGCCCCGCCGCCGCGACGGTGACCACCACTGTCAGCAGAGCAACGAACGCCACGCCGGCACCGCGATAGAGGGTGAACACCTCCTCGTCGACCCAGACGATGAGCCACAGCGCCTGTGCCATCCCCAGCAGGAAGGTTCCGAAGAACACCCGCTCGACGGCGGGCCGACGCCCGCGACGCCACAGTAAGGCGGCGCCAGCCACCACGCCGAGCAGGAAGCCGAGCATGTGTGCCTGAAAGCCGATGCCGGCCCACGCCGGCGGCGACGGCGGGCCGGCTTCGACGGTCGCGCGGACGATGGGGTCGGTCAGCGCCGTATACAGCGTCCGCAGGACGCCGGCGACGACCACGGCGATGACCGTCGAGATGGGGTAGGTCACGACCGCGAAGCCAGCGATAGCGAAGACCGCCCCCGAGAAGCCCAGCCCCGGCCCCAGCGAGAAGAAGGAGGTGAGAAACGCCGAAAGGAGCAGGATGGCGGGGAAAACCACGACGGCCCGAATCCACGGCTGTCCGAGCAGGCCACCCCTCGACCGTGCGTACTCGTCGCGCTCCGAGGGCGCGTAATGGCCCCACGCGTATTCGGCGATGGGCGCCAACGCGAGCGTTGCCGCCATGTTCGAGACGATATGTCCCGGACTTCCGTGGGCGATGCCGGCGGTCAGCAGGCCGGTGGGATAGAAGTACGACCACGTCACGAACGGGTAGATGACCGGCGACGCCCAGTTCCACAGCCCGTCCTGTGCGAGGAGGTAGAAGGCGACGACGATACTGACGGTGACCAAAGTCCCCCACGGGATACCGCCGATGAATCGGTCCTCGACGAGCGAGCGCCACCGACCCCGTCCCTCGAAATACCAGACGAAGCCGAAGGCGACGGCCAGCGCCGCCACGAGGGCGACCTGTGTGGGCGAAACGACCTGCGTAGGCGAGACGGGCATGCTACTAGCCCCGGAAGAACCCCTCACTCAAATAATCGGGTACTGCGCGGCCGCCGGCCCGCTCCACGGGAACGCCGATCCGCCGCCGAGACGGTCAGTCCGGCGCCGCCGCGAGCAGGGCGTCGGCGATATCCGACAGCCACGCCCGATGGTCGGTCGCTTCGACGAAGGCCGACGCCGCACCGGCGGCGTCCGCGCCGAGTTCGAGGGCCCGTTCGACGTCGGCGGCAGTGCTGATGCCGCCACCGAGCAGTACCCGGGTCCGTGGGTTCGTCTCCTCGACCATCGCCACGAACCGCTCGACGCGCTCGGGACGTGTCTGCACGACCGACTCCCCGGTCCCGATGTCGGCGGGCTGTTCGAAGAGGAGGCAATCGGGGTCGAATGCCAGCACCGCCCGCCCCATCTCGAGGCCGTCGACACAGACTATCGATTCGAGCCCGTGGTCGGCACAGCCGGCGACTGCGCGCTCGACGTCGGGAAGGGTCGCCCGGCTCTCCGGGTGGTTGACGAGCACGCCGTCGGCCCCGGCGGCCGCGACCGACGGCAGCGAGATGCGGCCGGTCCCGCGTCCGGGCTCGAAGGCATCGACCGACTGTGCGACGACGGGCACGGACGTCTCCGCGGCGACCCGCGAGAGGTCCGGCGTCTGCGGTGCGAGAGCGACGGTCGCCCCCGTCCGTTCGGCGGCTGCCTCGATGGTCCTCGCGAGAGCGAGGCCCTCCGCCCCGGCGGTCCCCTCGTAGAGCTTGTAGTTGAGGAGGAAATGCGGGTAGTCCAGACCGCTACTCATCGGCGTTCAGCCGGTTTCCTCGAGCATCCAGCCGAACCGTTTCTCCCAGTACTCCTCGCTCGGCGGTTTCTTCGTCCGGCCGCGGGTCTTCTCGTCGCGAATCTGGCGTTCGAGGACGTCACGCGCCTCGTTGAGCGCGTGGCTCGCACCGTATCCCTCACCCGAGGCGAGGTAGAGCCCTCGGTCGGTGTGCAGGCGAATCCGCGCGAGCAGCAGCGGCGTCCCCCGGAGTTTCTCGTCGTGCTTGTGGAGGTGGACCTTGGCGTCGAGGACGTTCATGCCGTGGTCCCGGTCGTCGAACTTCTCGACCATCGCGACGATGTCGTCGTAGCTCATGTCGTCGACGAGGTCGATACCGTAGACCTGGACGGCCCGGTTGCCCTCCGCCTCCCACGTCAGCGCATCGAGGATGTCGGTCTTGGTGACGATGCCGTGAGGGCTTCCATCGTCGGTGACGACCAGCGACGAGGCCCCGATGTCGAACATCTCCTCGACGGCCACGTCGAGGGTCGCCGAGGGGTCGATGGTCCGAACCGGCGAGACCATGATGTCACGAACCGGCAGGTCCAGAAGCCGTTCGGCCTCGCCCTCCCGGGCGCCGAACCCGCCGCGGCGCGTGCGCCCGGCGCTGTCGGATATCTCCCCGCCGAAGGAGTCGACCCCGCCCGCATCGCCGGCCTGACTCTGCTGGGTCGAGCGGACCGTGAAGTCCGTGACGTCGTAGAGGCTCAGGATGCCGACGGCGGTGTCGTCTTCGACGACGGGCAGGTGGGTGATCCGGTTCTCACGGAAGACGTGTAGCGCTTCACCGAACGTCGAATCCGGGTCGATAGAAACGAGGTCGGTACTGGCGGCTTCGGCGACGGTCGCGGCATCCAGAAACGGCTGGACCGCCTCGAGGATGCCGTCGACGGTCACGACGCCGATGAGTTCCTGACCCTCGAAGACGGGCAGGAGTTGCGCGTCGCTGTCGATCATGAGCTGGGCGACCTTGCGGACGTCCTCGTTCGGGTCGAGCCGCGGGACGTGCCAGACCAGCGAGCCGATCTTCTCGTTCGGCTGGTGATGAGAGGTAGCAAGCTGTCGACGCGTAACGACACCTTCGAATTCGTCGCCGTTCACGACGACGCCTTTGACGGTTGGGTCCTCGAACGCGCTGACGAGCTTCGAGGCGCGCGTCTCGGGGGACCGTTCCACGTAGTCGTCCGAAATTATATCAGTGATTTCCATGGGTATGTATTTTCGCTCCGGTGTACCGCTCGGTGCTGCTGGCGAAATCGTCCTGCCAACACGTAGTTCTTCGTCACCACCTTACAAGTATCCGCCGCCGATTCCTACGGGCTGGAACCGGACGACGGAACCAACCCACGGCCGCGGTCCCACGGGTAGGGAGCCGCGCCGCCGGTCGACGGCCCAAATGTGGACGCTCGATGTCGGAATCGGGCACGGACCTCACCGGTCGATACCGCGCAGCTTGTACCGGTAGACGGTCCCTTCCTTCTTGACGACGAGGTACTGCAGGTTGCCCGACCGTTCGAGCCGATCGAAGTGCTCGCCGAGGTTGCCGGGGTTCAGGGAGCCGGGCCCCTCATCGATACCGAAACGAAGGTCGACTTCCTCCCCGCGGACGTCGTCGGCCCGTCTGGCCCGAACCGCCACGGAGTCGCCGGTGCCCTGCACCTCGACCGTGCCGGTGAGCTCCCACGTGTGGTCGCCGTACTGTAGCTGTTTGCCACCGAGTTCCGGCCATTCGGTTTCGACCATACCGCTACTCGTTCCCGGGCCCAGTTCCCTCTTTCGGCGATTTTCGCGTGTTCAGAGATTTGATAGGCGAGATTACACAATGGTGGTGAATCGACGACGACGGACGGCGGACCCACCGGTTCGTGGCGCCCGGCGTTCAGTCCCGGTAGACGACGTTGCCGTCGACGACGGTCATCGCCACGTCGATGTCCGCGATGTCCTCGGCGTCGACGTCCCACGGCGATTCCTCGAGGACGACGAAATCCGCGGCCTTGCCGTTCTCGATGGTCCCGAAGCGGTCCTCGTCGTGGCCCGCGTAGGCCGCACCCGAGGTGTAGGCGCGAAGCGCGTCGGTCACCGAGAGCCGCTGGCCGTCGGCCGGAGCCGTCACCGTCTCCTGTACCCCGTAGAGTGGATCGATGGGCATACAGTCGCTGCCGAAGGCAAGCGCCACGTCGGCATCGAGGACGTCCGCAAAGCGGTTCGATGCGGCGGTTCGCTCGGCGCCAAGTCGTTGTTCGTAGAGCCCCCCTTCGCGGGCCCACCGCAGGAAGTTGGGTTGCATCGACGCGACGGCGTCGAAGCCGTCGAGGTTCTCGGGCAGCAGTTCGACGTGCTCGATACGGTGACGGGCCTTGGGGTCGTCGGGCAGCGTCTCCAGTGTCACCTCGATGGCCTCATCGCCGATGGCGTGGACCGCCAGTTGCATGCCGAGGTCGTCTACACGGTCGGCGATATCGGCGAGTTCCTCGGGGGCGACGACCCACTCGCCCAACCCATCGCCGTCAGCGTAGGGGTCGGAGAGTTTCGCCGTCGAGGCGCCGAGCGAACCGTCGGTGAAGGTCTTGATGCCGCCGATCTCGACGAACTCGCCGCCGTGGTTCGACACGAGTCCCGTCTCCTCGACGGCATCGAGATGGTCCGCCCAGTAGTAGAGGCGGACCCGCAAGTCGAGGTCGTCATCGACGGCCAACTCGCGGTAGGCCGCCGGGGCGTCGGACTTCCGAACCATGTCGTGGACGCCGGTGATACCGAGTTCGTGGGCGTGGTCGCGCGCCGCCGCGACGAGTTCGCGGGTCTCCTCGCGGTCCGGCGCGGTCTCCATCCGCAGGAGTTCCGCGGCGTCCTCGGTGACGACGCCCGTCGGCTCGCCGCCCTCCCGCTGGACGCCGTCTTCGGGCAACTCCTCGGCGTAGCGGTCGAGGACCACCGAGTTGACCGAGGCCGTATGCAGGTCCTCACGGAAAGCCACGACGGGCAGCTCCTCGGAGACCGTATCCAGTTCCTCGCGGGTCAGATACCGGTCGTCCTCCCACGTCGATTCGTCGTAGCCGTAGCCGAGTATCCACTCCTCGCCGGGGGCCTCTCGAAGACGGTCGAGGGCCGCCTCGCGGTCGCCGGTCGCGAGGTCGGCGTAGACGAGCCGACGGCCGACCACCTCCATGTGCGTGTGTGCGTCGATGAACCCCGGCAGGAGGACGCCACCCTCGCAGTCGACGACGTCGGTGTCGACACCCTCCAAGAACTCGATCTCGTAGGCCGAACCCACCCGGAGAACGCGGCCATCGCGGACGGCGACGGCCTCGTGGGTCTCGTCCGGGTCGGCGAGCGTGTGTACCTCGGCGTTCGTGAAGATCCGGTCCGCCGCATCAGTCATACCCGACGAGGCGGCCGCCACCGTATTGAAACCCCTCATGGCAGACGGACCGGACGGTCTTCGTCTGTCCCCGAACTCGTACTGCCGGCTGTAACTATCTCGAACAGGGCGTCTCCAGTTCGGAGTTCGATTCCATTTGTTGCCGAATATCTCGAAACGATGAAGGCGGAATTACAGCCGGCAGTATCAGTCCTCCGTCTCGTCGGACAGATTGAGTTCCGCGAGGAGGCGTGTGGTGACGATCTGTTCGATGATGTCGAGTAACTGTGCGTCGTCGGACGTGTAGTCAGCAAAGAGACCGAGTGGAATCTCACCCCCAGCGACGTCGTGATGTCCGCCGCCGCTCCCGACGTCTTCGAAAGCCTCGTTCAGTACGTTCCCAACGTGTACTCGTGCATCCGGCGACCGAGCACTGATCTGAACGGAGTTGTTGACGATACCGAACACGATGGCGGTTTGAACGCCCTCGAGCCGCACGAGATAGTCGACGGCCTGGGGGAGCGCATCCCGTTCGGTCGTCCGGCCGACATGCGATATGAGTACCGCACCCTTCGTCCGTCGATTGTCGATAGCCATCGAGATCGCGTCGATGGTTCCCCCAGTAACTGAGGGTGACGATAGCTCCCGGAGCATCTCTTGATCTGCGTGCTCGTGAAGGTATCCTGCCGCATCGTACTCCGCGCGGGTCGCTCCGCGGAGGAAATCAAGGGTATCCGAACGGATGGCAAACAGGAGTGCTGTCGCGAGGTCCGTATCGAGATTGATATCGAGGGCGCGCACGTACTCCGTAAGAATCGTCGAAACTGCCCCCAGTTCCTCACGGTGGTCGACGAACCGAGCCTCGATATCCCCCGCAGGATGATGGTCGATCACGATATCTACGCGTGTGTCCGTGGGAACCTGATTGTTTTCGCCCGGAATCGAATGGTCGACAAAGGCGAGCAACGAGTCCGGTTGACGGTTCTGCAAGGACTTGGATTCGAACGGTCGGAGATCCATATCGAGTAGATTGACGAACGCCCGGTTCTGCTGGTGGGAGATAACGCCGCTGTAGAGGATATGGCGTTCGTCGATGCCAGCCGCAGCCGCGATCCGGCCTAATGCGAGCGCGCTCGCAAGGCAATCCGGATCGGGGTTGTTGTGGCAGACGATGGTGATCTCGCTGCCTTCACCGAGTAGCTCGTTGAGTTGTTGCGGCGAGCTCATTCTCTAGCCTAGATATGACCTGTATACAGTTAGGCGTGTAGGCCCATCCCAAAAGGAGAGAATCGGTAGCCATACCGCCAGTATTCCGAGGCACACGAGATACACTCGGCCTCTCGTATGGCTTTATAACTGGTAGTTCGGTCATGATTCCCGACCTATCGACGGATATGCGGTGGTATAGACAGATTTGGCGGTTCTAGGGGTCGGGACGGACATTCGTCCGCACCTGAGCAAAGTATATCTATACCCTACTAGTTGGGTACCATGGATTTATTACTCGTTACCAATATATAGATGGGTCGATAACAATGCAACCAACACGACGGACGGTACTGAAGACGATAGGCGGCGGAAGCGCGGTACTGCTGGCAGGAAGCGCCCCGGCAGCTGCCGGCGGCCACGAGGCCAAACTCCGTGTTGCCCACGCATCGCCGGACGCACCGAACGTCGACATCTACGTCGATGGAATGGCCGTCATCAAGGACCTCCCCTTCGGTGAGGTGACGGGGTATCTGGAGGTACCGGCCGACGAGTACACTATCGCCGTAAAGCCGGCCGGGGGCGACAAAGCGGTGTTCGGCCCGGTCGACGTAGTACTCGAAGCGGAGGACTACACTGCAGTCGCGCTCGGTGAACTGGACGACGAGTCGTTCACGGTCTCCCTGTTGGAGGACACGAACGGCGCGAACCTCGACGGCGAGGCCCGAGTGCGCGCCGTCCACGCCTCACCGGATGCCGGCCCCGTCGACGTGACCGTCAACGAGGGCGCACTCACCGTCTTTGACGGCATCGAGTTCGGCGATAGCCCGTACGCGACCGTCCCTGTTGGCCAGTACACCGTCGAGGTCCGGCCGGACACCGACGACGGGCCGGTCGTCGATTCCTTCACACTAGAGTTCGAGGAGAACTACACCTACACGGCCTTCGCCGTCGGCTACGTGACCCCCGACGACGACGCTGGCGACGAGGCGTTCATGCTGGTGCCGACCGTCGATGCGACCGCGCCGCCACGGGGCGGTGGCAAGGGACGGGGTCGGGGTCAAGGTCGAGGTCGCGGCCCATAGTCGGAACGCCCACCACAGTCCCTTTTTTCGCCGGTCGCCCGCTCCCGCAACCGTTAGGTTCCCACCGGCTAACCCACCGGTATGACCGACGCCGCCGACCTCGTCGACCGCGTACAGGACGGCGAGGTGCGCCTGCACGAACTCGAACAGCACGCCGACGCCGAGACGGCCGCCGAGGCCCGTCGCCTGCTCCTCGTCGAACGAACCGAGGCCGACCTCGACGCGGTCGGTTCCTACACCTTCGATGCCGCCGATGCGGAATCCGCCATCGAGAACATGGTCGGCGCCGCACAGGTGCCGATGGGCATCGTCGGCCCGATCCACATCGACGGCGGGGCCGTCGAGGGCTCGAAATACCTCCCGATGGCGACGACCGAGGGCGCCCTCGTCGCTTCGGTCAATCGGGGCTGTGCCGCGATGCGGGCGGCCGACGGAGCGACTGCGCGCGTCCTCAAGAACGCCATGACCCGCGCGCCGGTCTTCCGCGTCGACGACGTCGGTGAGGCCAGCGAGGTCGCCTCGTGGGTTCGCGCGAACGTCGACGCCCTCGCGGAGGCCGCGGAATCGACCACCAGCCACGGCGAGTTGCGTGACGTGACGCCCTACGTCGTCGGTGACAACGTCTTCCTCCGGTTTGCCTACGACACCAAGGACGCGATGGGGATGAACATGGCCACCATCGCCACCGAGAAGGCCTGCGACGTCGTCGTCGAGGAGACGCCCGCCGAACTCGTCGCGCTGTCGGGCAACCTCTGTTCGGACAAGAAACCCGCCGCCATCAACAGCATCGAGGGCCGCGGCCGCACGGTCGCCGCCGACGTGGAGATTCCCCGCGAGACCGTCGAGAGTTACTTCAAGACGACGCCGGAGGCCATCGTCGAGGCCAACACCCGCAAGAACCTCGTCGGCTCGGCCAAAGCCGGCTCGCTTGGCTTCAACGCCCACGCCGCCAACACCGTCGCCGCCGCCTTCCTCGCGACCGGACAGGACATCGCACAGGTCGTCGAGGGCAGCAACGCCATCACGACAGCGGATGTCAGAGACGGAGACCTCTATGCCAGCATCACCTTCTCGTCGCTGGAGGTCGGCACCGTCGGCGGCGGGACCAAACTCCCGACGCAGGCCGAGGCCCTCGACGTCGTCGGCGTGTCGGGGGGCGGCGACCCCGCCGGCTCGAACGCCGACGCGCTTGCTGAGGTCATCGCGACTGCCGCGTTGGGTGGCGAACTCTCCCTGCTCGGCGCGCTCGCCTCCGACCATCTCGCCAGCGCCCACGAGGAACTCGGAAGATAAGAATCGATAATGAAGCGGCGTCGTTTACCGAAACGGCCGAGATACCCGCGAGAATGACCAGCAGGCCGGATTGAATCCCTGTGACGCTGGGCGTCCGTGATTTCGTCGCGTCCTCGCGAGTAGTCCTGCTCACGACCCCACGTTCGCGTATCTCACTACCGCTTCGTGGATGACACCTCACCGATCCACTGCCGAAAAAGAGAATCGTCGAAGAACTGTCCCCTTCGTCGGTTGAACGGGTGATCTCAGGAGCTATCAGGCCGCTTCTTCAGTTTCGTCGTCTTCCTCCTCGTCGTCTTCGGACTCATCGTCCTCCTCGTCGTCTTCCTCGGCTTCTTCGCGTTCGTCGTCTTCCTCG
>NZ_JAZKTR010000040.1:0-17461 GCF_036625485.1 Natronomonas sp.
GGCGCTGATGAGGCCGGTCACGAACCCGCCGACGCTCGCCAGGCCGACTCCGGGTGCCCGCCAGCAGGTCCGGTAGCGGAACGTCTCGCCGTCGGCAGCTTCGATGACGGTTTCGGCCCCCGTCTCGTCTTCGGGGCCGGCCTTCTCGCCCGGTTCGCAGTCCTCGGGCGAGGGGTAGAAGACGAGAAAGCCACCGAGAACCAGCAGGCCGGCGCCGAAGGCGAGTTTCAGGACCGTCGGGTCCACCCGGTGTGCGAGCAGTGCCCCGACGACGATGGCCGGTATCGACCCCGCGAGCAACCACTTGGCGGTCGCGTAATCGACCACGCACTGCTTGACGTAGGCCCGGAGCCCGTTGCCCATCCCCGCCACCTCGGTCAGCAGGCCCGCCCCGATGGCCTGCGCGGGCGAGAGGCCGACCACGAGCATGAAGAACGGACTGAAAAAGAGGTCCCCGAGACCCCCGCCGCCAGGGCGACGAACGAGAAGACGATCGCTGTCGGAAACACCCACCAGTGGGCGAGAAACTGGGCCGTCGAGAACGGCACCGAAGCGGTGAGGGCGTCCCCGCTGGTCGTCGTGCCGACCGTTACCAGTCCCGAAACGGTGAGGCCACCGCCGAGGAGTCGTCGGCTACCGGTCTTCACGGCATCGCCTCCCGAATCGAGATACAGTTACCATATGTAACCTTCCACGCCCTGTCGAATAAGCCTGTGCCGACCGGTCGGTAACCGGCTTACCTGCGAGTAACTTAGCGAGTAATAGTTAGTAACTAGGTATGGATACGTAACTATAAGATCGCGGCGTCCGAATCCCATGTCATGAGTCAGCAACGCATGGAAGTCTGGTGTGCCGGCGAGGAGTGGTGTCCCGTTACGTCGACCACCACGCTCATCGGCAAGAAGTGGCATCCCGTCATCGTTCACCGGTTGTTGAACGCTGGGCCGCTCGGCTTCAACGCGCTGAAAGAAGAGGTCGACGGCATCTCCAGTAAGGTCCTCTCGGACTCGCTCGACGACCTCGAGGAGAAGACCATCGTCAACCGAGAGATCGTCAGCGAGAAACCGGTTCGCGTCGAGTACTCCCTCACCCAGTTCGGCGCCTCGCTGGAACCCGTCATCATCGCCATGCGTGACTGGGGACAGGAACACCTCAAACCGCCCGAAGACGACTGACGACGGTCCGTATCAGAGGGACCCGAGGCCGCTCGAAAGCAACCGCAGTCCGATCACCGTCAGGAGCCCGAGCACCCCGACGCGTTGCTGGCGTTCGGAGACGACGCCACGGAGCCGTTTGCCGACCGCGACGCCGGCGACTGCTGGCACCGCCGCGGCGACGGAGAGGGCCGCGACAGTCACCGTCGGATACAGGCCGAGGACGGCGGCCGCGCCGATTCGGAGCCCGTTGAGGCCGAGGAACACCAGCGCCACGACCCCGACGAACAGGCCGTGGGTGAGGCCGCGACTCCGGAGGTAGGCGACGAGCTGGACCCCGACGTTCGTCGCCCCGAACAGGACGCCCGAGAGTGCTCCAACGACCGCCATCACCGGCCCGGACTCGACGAACGCGGCGTCGGCGTCCCACGACGGCAACGGAACGACCGACTGCATCGACGCGACAAAGGCCAGCGTCACGACGCCGAGGCCAACCCGAAGCGGGGCGGCGGGAAGCCGGTCGAGGAGAACCATCCCAGCGAGCGTCCCGACCAGCGCGCCGCCGATGAGCGGGCCGAACCGGCGGCCACAGTACCGGAGGTCGTCGACCGAGAGGTCACCCACGAGCGAGAGGTTCACCGCGAAAACGGGGAAGATGATGAGAACGACAGCAGTCGCGGGGTCGAGGACCGTCGCCAGCGCCATCGTCGCGACGAGGGCGAAGCCGAACCCGGCCACGCCGTTGACCGCTCCCGCGAGAAAGACGGTGCCGACGAGTAATCCGACGACGGCCGGGGTCAGCGCTACTGCCACACCAGTCGTTCGGTGCGATACCTTTTATAATAGATGCGCGCCGGCGAGGTGGACGTCACACCGATCGGCGTCGTAGCCCGCGTCGCTGAGGCCGCTCCCGAGCGCGAAGGCCGTCTCGCCGAGCATCGCCATCGAGGCCTCGCCGCCCGCGTCGGCGACGTCCTGAATCGCCTGCCGGAGTTGTGGCGTCAGCAGACCGACCTCTCGGGCGAAGCGGCGGGAGGCGTGCATGAACGTCTCCAGCGTTGGCTCGGCGACGAGTTGCGAAAGCGATTGCTTGCCGGCGGCGGTCAGTTCCTCGGTGTCGCCGCCGATGACCTCCGCCGTGGAGAGTTCGCCGAAGGTGACGTATTCGATCTCGCGGCGGGCGGGAATCCCGTCCATCGTGCCGTACTGTGGTGCGCCGGGGTCGAGTCGAATCGGGAAGCCACCGCGGGCCTGTCCGACGACGTCGCCGAGGCCGGTGCCGGCCTGTACCTCCGCGCCGTGGGCGATGGTGACGAGTTCGTTCTCCGAGAGGCCGCGGTCGAAGGCATTGTTGGCCGCCAGCGCCGTCCCGAGGGCCAGCGCGCCGGAGATGCCGAACCCCGAACCCAGCGGCAGGTCGGTTTCGGCGACGACACGCGCGTCGACGCGGAGTGCGCCCAGTACCCGGTCGACCGCCTCGATGTCGACCGATTCGCCGTTGAGTTCGAGGCCATCGCCGGGTTCGACCCGGACGGTCACGCCGTCAGCAAGCGCGAGGCCGGCCCCGCGAGACCCGGCTTTGGTCGGGTCGTCGTCCGGGTGCGCGCTGAAAAACCCCGTGATGTGGCCGGGGACGAACGCCGCGTCTGTCATGGCAAGCCATCCGTGACGCGCCGTTTTAAGGTTTCCTCGTTGGGGCGAATCGCCGTCGCCAATCGGCCGTGACCGTTCGGCGTGGCACCGCCTCCCGGTTCCCGGCCCAAAGAACAACCGTTTTGTTGCGTCTACCGGAATAGCCGGACAGTGACCAACCGTGCCTGAGGACCCACCGGACCGGTCGGACGACGCGGGGCCGATTCTCGTCCCCGTCGCCGAGTCGGTCACGCTACGAAACACCATCGCCTACGCGGTCCGCGAGGCAGAGTCGGCCTCGGGCGAGATCCACTTCGTCACGCCGGTCGCGTGGCACGACATCGGCGAGGCGAGCGACGCCCAGCGCCAGGAGGTCGAGGACCTGCTCGACCGGGTCGTCGTCTGGGCCCGCGAGGATACCGAAGCCGACCTCGACGTTTCGACGTCGATTCTCGGCACCGACGAGTACCTCTTCGGTCCCGACGACTACGCCCGAATCATCGGGGAGTACGCCGACGACCACGACATCGACCGGGTCGTCGTCGATCCCGAATACAGCCCCGGCGGCAACGTCCCGCTGCTCCGGCCGATGGAGACGGGGCTCATCGAACGCGGCTTGACCGTCGAGGAGGCGCCCGTCGATCGCCGGACCCGCCGCGGCCGTCTGCTCCGCCGTGGTGGTCTCGTCCAGTTCGGCACCCTGTTCGGACTCTCGTTCCTGTTCTACCAGTTGCTCGGGGGCTTTGTCGGGACCCAGTTCGACATCGTGACGGGTGTCGCGAGCGCGACGCTCGTGTCGGTGATGCTCCACCGTATCACGTTCAGCGACCGGATGCGGCCGTCGGCCAGCGTCCGCCGTCTCCTCCGGATGTTCATCTACACCCCGTATCTGCTCTACGAGATCATCAAGGCCAACATCGCCGTCTCGTATGTCATCCTCCATCCGGACCTCCCCATCGAACCCCGGACGACGGAAGTCCGCTCGGCTGTCTGGGGCGGGATGCCGGTTGCGACG
This sequence comes from Natronomonas sp., assembly GCF_036625485.1. Lineage (GTDB taxonomy): Archaea > Halobacteriota > Halobacteria > Halobacteriales > Haloarculaceae > Natronomonas. The sequence continues at coordinate 3,802 of NZ_JAZKTR010000040.1, forward strand.
CTGGCCAACAGCATCACGCTGACGCCCGGAACGCTGACCGTCCGGGTCCACGGCCGGGACTTCATCGTTCACACGCTCATTCCGTCGGCCCGCGAGGACCTCTTCGACGGCGGGCTGGAACGCGGCGTCAGGTACGTCTTCTACGGTCGGTCGGCCGCCGGCGGGGCCAGTCCCCGTGAACGGGACGACTGCCGGATCCTCGAAACCGTCACGGAGGATGAAGAGGAATGATTCCGGTCGACGACCTCCTGCTCGTCGCGGCGGCCGTCTTCGTCCTCCTCGCCATCGCGGTGCTATACCGCGCGGTCCGTGGACCGACGATGCAGGATCGCGTCATCGCTGTCAACGTGCTGGGGACGAAAACCGTCGTCGTCCTCGCGGTGCTGTCGGCGGCGCTGGACGTCCCGTACTTCCTCGACATCGCGCTGGTGTACGCACTCCTGAACTTCCTGATGGCGGTCGCCATCTCGAAGTTCACCGTCGAACGTGGAGGGGTGATGTGACGTGTTAATCGAACTCGCCATCGCCGGCCTGCTCGTTGTCGGCGTCTTCTTCACGTTCGTCTCGGCGGTCGGCGTCATCCGCCTGCCGGACGTCTACGCCCGCGCCCACACCGCGAGCCAGACCGACACGCTCGGGGCCGGCTTCACCCTCGCGGCCGTCGCGCTCGCGCTCGGCCTCGAGATGCCGACCGTCAAGACGGTCATCCTACTGATATTCATCTTCATCACGAACCCGACGGCGGCCCACGCGATCGCTCGGGCCGCCCACGAGGAAGGTATCGAACCGTGGAGGGAAGACCAATGATGGAATACGTCGCCTACGCGCTGGCGGGGTTCGTCCTCGTGAGCGCGGTCGCAACCGCACTGCTCCGGGACGTGCTGGCGGCCATCATCGTCTTCGCCGCCTACAGCCTCGGGATGGCGCTGCTGTACACCCTGTTGCTCGCGCCGGACGTCGGCCTCACCGAGGCCGTCATCGGCGCTGGGGTGACGACCATCCTGTTGCTCTTGACCATCGCCAAGACGGTTCGACCGCCGGGCGACCGGGCGCTCGAACGCCTCGACCCACGGGCACTGCTCGCCTGCGGGGCGCTCGCGGTCGTCTTCGGGTTGACGCTCCCGAGTCTCCCTGCCGTCGGCGACCCGACCGCGCCCATCATCTCGTACGAGGCAGTCACGGGCCACTACCTGACCGAATCGTACCACGAAACGGGCGTCAAGAACACCGTCACCGCGGTGCTTGCGGCCTACCGTGGGTTCGACACATTCGGCGAGGCGACGGTCGTCTTCGCCGCCGGGGTGGCGGTTCTGTCGGTCCTGAAACGGGAGGTGTTCACATGAGCGACGCTGAACCAACTGGCAACGACCGTCTCTACACCGAAAGCGAGGTCATCATGACTACCGTCCGCGTCGTCGCGCCGTTCGTGCTCACGTTCGGCCTCTTCATCACGTTCCACGGCGCGGACTCGCCGGGCGGCGGCTTCCAGGGCGGCGCCCTCGTCGGGACCGTCATCCTGATGCTCGCCTTCGCGTTCGGTATCGATCCGACGCGACAGTGGCTCGGCCGCCGGGCGATCACGCTCGTGGCCTGCCTCGGCCTGTTGATCTTCGCCGGAATCGGCTTCGGGAGCGTCGCGTTGGGCGGCGGCTTCCTCGAATACGCGCTGTACCCGCTCGACCACCCGACGAAACTCGGCATCGAGGCCGTCGAGATCGGCGGCATCGCCCTTATCGTCGCCGGCGTCATCACGGGGCTGTTCTTTCTGACGGCCGCCGGGCCGGGAGGTGAGGAGGCGTGATCGAACTCCTCGCGACGCGGTGGGCCTACGCGACGTTCGTCCTCGTCATGGTCACGGGACTCTACATGATGATCGCCAACTCCAACCTCGTCAAGAAGGTCATCGGATTGAACCTGTTCCAGAGCGCCGTCTTCCTGTTCTTCATCGCCTCGGCGTACGTCGAGGGCGGGAAACCGGCCATCGTCCCGCCGGACGGTGGAGGCGGCCCCTACGTCAGTCCGCTGCCACACGTCATCGTGCTGACCGCCATCGTCGTCGGCGTCAGCCTCACGGCGGTGGCGCTGGCGCTCATCGTCCGCATTCACAACGAGTACGGCACCGTCGACGAATCGGTGCTCCGGGAGGTGTCCGATGACTGACGTCGCCCTCCCGCTGCTCATCGCAGTGCCCATCGTCGCGGCCGTCCTGCCGCTGCTTTCGAGCCTACTTTCCTCCGTGACCGGCTGGCACGTCGCCGTCGTGGCGTGTGTCGCCGAAGCCGGTCTCGCCGCGCTCGTCGTCCGCGCAGTCTACGGCGGCGAGCGACTCGTCCACGCGGTCGGCGGCTATCCCGCCCCACACGGCATCGAACTCGTCGGGGACGGTCTCTCGGCCCCCGTGGTCGGTCTCATCGCGACCGTCTCGCTGGGCGTGCTGGCCTTCGCCCGCACCGCCGGCCCGCGGCGCAACAGTTTCTACAGCGCCTACCTCCTCCTCGTCGGCGGCCTGATGGGAATCACCGTCACCGGCGACCTGTTCAACATGTTCGTCTTCCTCGAGATCACGGGCCTTGCGACCTACGCGCTGGTCGCCGCCGACCGCTCCGGCGAGTCCGCCATCGCGGCGCTGAAATACCTGATTCTCGGAACGACGGGCGCGTCGCTGTTCCTCATCGGCGTCGGCTACGCCTTCATCTCGACGGGGACGCTCAACATGGTCGACCTCTCGGAGCAACTGGCCGACGTCTACACGACGCGGGCCGTCCTCGCCTCCTTCGGCTTCATCGTCGTTGGCCTCTCGTTGAAGGCGGCCATCTTCCCGCTACACACGTGGCAGCCGGACGCCTACACGTACGCGCCCGACACGGTGACGACGTTCATCTCGGCGCTCGTCTCGACGGTCGCCGCCTACGCCATCGGCCGAGTGATTCTCACCGTCTTCACCGTCTCCTTCTTCGAGGCGGTGCCGCTGGCACAGGACGCCGTCCTCGCGTTTGCGGCCATCAGCGTCCTCGCGGGAAGCACGCTGGCCGTCCTCCAGACCGAGATCAAGCGGATGTTCGCTTACTCGTCGGTCTCGCAGTTCGGCCTCGTGATCGCGGCTTTCGCCTTAGCGACGCCGGATTCCGTTCTCGGCGGCGTCATCCATCTGGTCGGCCACGGCCTGATGAAGGGCGGACTCTTCGCGACGGCCGCGATACTCGCGACGGCCCACGGCGCACGGACGGTCGACGACCTCGCCCGCCTCGGCTACCGCTCGCGGGTATCGGCGGCCGTCGTCGGCGTCCTCGGCCTCGCGCTGGTCGGCGTCCCCCCCTCCATCGGCTTCCTCGGCAAGTGGTATATCGGTGTCGGCGCGGTTCGGGCCGAAGCGTGGCCCGTCGCCGTCGTCGTCTTCCTCAGTACGATGTTGACGCTTGCCTACATCGCCCGCCTGCTCGAACGGCTCTACTTCGCCGACCCCGACACAGCGGAGACCACAGCGGCCGAGGAGGCCGCCGTCGCCGATGGCGGTCCCGCTGCTGACGGCACGGATCGTCCCGATACTCGGGCGCCCGAGGCGGTTTCCGTCGGCATGCTCGCGGTCGTCGTCGTGACCGCGGTCGTCGTCGTCGCTCTCGGTTTCGCCACGGGCGTCTTCGAGACGCTTCTCGACCCCTTCATTAGAGGTGTGCTTGCATGACTGAACTCGCTGACCCACGGCCCATCGCGGCCGTTCTGATCTCCGTCGTTGGAACGCTCGGCATCCTCGCGGCGCACCGTCGGCCGAACCTCCGGGAGTCGGTGACGCTCGTCGTCGCCCTCGGGAAGTTCGGTATCATCGCCAGCATGCTCCCCGGCGTGCTGGCGGGCGACGTCTACGTCTGGACCCTCGGATCGTTCGTCGTCGACGTGCCCTTCGAACTTCGGGCGGACTCGCTGGGCATCCTCTTTGCGACGCTGGCCAGCCTGCTGTGGATAATAACATCGCTATACAGCATCGGCTACATGCGTGGGCTGGACGAGCACAACCAGACGCGCTACTTCGCCGCCTTCGCGATGAGTCTCAGCGCCGCCGTCGGTATCGCCTTCGCGTCGAACCTGCTCGTCCTGTTCGTCTTCTACGAGGTACTGACCGTGGCGACCTACCCGCTCGTCGCCCACGACGAGACGGACGAGGCCCGCGCCGCCGGCCGGAAGTATCTCGCATACACCTTCGGCGGCGGCGTCGCCGTGCTGGCCGGTACCGTCGTCGTCTACCTGGTGGCCGGTACCATCGCTTTCACACCGGGCGGCATCGAGGGGCTGGCGACCGCGGACCCGGCGCTTGCCCGCGTCGCCTTCGCCCTCTTGGCCGCCGGGTTCGGCGTCAAGGCCGGCCTGATGCCGCTGCACTCGTGGCTCCCCGACGCGATGGTCGCACCGACGCCCGTTTCGGGGCTGCTCCACGCCGTCGCCGTCGTCAAAAGCGGCATCTTCGGCATCACGCGGGTCGTCCTCGACGTCTTCGGTCCCGAAGCGGTCGCCGACCTCGGCGTCGGCCTGCCGCTGGCCGTCGTTGCGACTATCACCCTGCTCGCGGCCAGCATCATCGCGCTCCGGAAGGACCACCTCAAACAGCGACTCGCCTATTCGACGGTGAGCCAGCTGTCGTACATCGTGTTGGGGCTGTCGGTTCTCAGTCCGGACGCCATCACCGGCGGCCTCCTGCACATCCCTGCTCACGCCTTCATGAAACTCACCCTGTTCTTCTGTGCGGGCATCATCCACGTCGAGACACACACCGACTACATCAGCGAGATGGCCGGTATCGGCAAACGGATGCCGACCACGATGGCGGCCTTCGCCGTCGCGGCCGCCGGGATGGCCGGTATCCCGCTGGTGGCCGGCTTCGTCTCCAAGTTCTACATCCTCGTCGGCACCGTCTCGACGGGCGATTACGTCTTCGCCGTCGCCCTGCTCGTCTCCGGCGTCCTCAACATCGCGTACTTCTGGCCGGTCGTCTACCAGGCGTTCTTCCAGAGCGAGGACGCCCACGACGCCAAGCCGCTGGTCGAAGCGAAACTCGGCGGCGAAACACGGTCCATCCTCCCGCAGACGGACGGCGGCAAGCCGGACGACGAGGAGGCGGACATCGAAGCCGCGGAGAACGCGGGTGGCGACGCTGACGAAGACGATGATGACCTCGACGTCGACCCCGAGGAGATAGGCCAGCCCGACTTCAGCGGCGAGTCGGTCGAGCGGGACTACAGCCAGCCTGCCCCCCTCGTCGACGGCGAGTACGCGGTCGACAAGCATCCGAGCGACCACACGATTCCCGACGAATCCGAAGACGCGGACGCCGACGGCCACGAACCGGGCCACGCGGCCGAAAATCACCACGAGGCTGGCGACCACGAGGAATCACACGACCACGACCATCACGGCGGGCCGCCGGCCGGCGGCTGGGAGCGTCGTGGCTGGCTCGGCCAGGAGAGCACGTGGTTCATGCTCGGGCCGATCCTCGCGGCGATGACCGGGTCGGTCGTCCTCGGGGTGGTTCCCCACGCGGCCGTCTTCCTGCGACTCATCGATGACATCGTTTCGGCGGTTCTCGCGATGGGGGTGGTCTTCTGATGGTGCTGGAGACGATTCCGCCCTTCGTGCCGGTCCTGCTGGCGGCCTTCATCGCCGCCGTCGCACCGCGGACGGTCGGCCACGGCGTCGGCTTCCTCGCGACGGCCGGCGTCGCGGTCGCCTCGTTCCTCCTGCCGGAGGGGACGCTCATCGCGACCCAACTGTTCGGCTTCGAGACGGTGCTGTATCAGGTCGACGACTTCTCGCGGATGATGGGCATCATCTTCGGCCTCATCGGTGCCGCCGCGGTGCTGTACGCCTACTCCAGCGAGGCCGACGGCCGACAGACCGCCGCCGCGCTCGGGTACGTCGGCACCAGCCTCGGCGCCGTCTACGCGGGCGACTGGCTGACGCTGGTCTTCTTCTGGGAACTGATGGCCGTCACCAGCACGCTGCTGGTGTGGCACTACGGCGGCCGCGCGGTCCGGACCGGCTTCCGGTACGCCATGGCCCACGGCATCGGCGGCAGCCTCGTGCTCGCGGCCGTCGTCTGGCAGTACGCCGAGGTCGGGTCGTTCCTCTTCAGCGCCTCGACCGGCGTCGTCGGCCCCATCGCGCCGCTGTTGATGGCGGTCGGCATCGGCGTCAACGTCGGCTTCATCGGCCTGCACACGTGGCTCCCGGATACCTATCCCAGCCCGCACATCGCCGCCAGCGTCTTCCTCTGTGTCTACACGACCAAGACCGGCGTCTACGCGATGTTCCGGGCCTTCCCCGAGGGCCATCTCTGGATCGCCTACATGGGCGGTGCGATGGCCGTCTTCGGCGCCTCGATGGCGCTGCTGCAGGAGGACATGCGCCGCCTCCTCTCCTATCACATCATCTCACAGGTCGGCTACATGGTCGCCGGCGTCGGCATCGGTACGACGCTTGCGACCGCCGGCGCCTTCGGCCACATCTTCAACCACATCCTCTACAAGGCGCTGCTGTTCATGTCCATCGGCGTCGTCATCTACCGAACCGGCGTCGAGGACATCACCGAGGTCGGCGGCCTCTGGAAGGTGATGCCGGTCACCTTCGTCTCCTACCTGCTCGGCGCCGCGGCCATCGCTGGCGTCCCCGGCTTCAACGGCTTCGTCAGCAAGGGTATCGTCATCGCCGAGGCGCACTACAGCATGGAAACCATCGTCATCGGCTCCAAGGACATGTTCCTCGGCGGCGAGGACCTGCTGTGGTGGCTCCTCATCATCGGTGGCGTCGGCACGTTCATGTCGTTCATCAAACTCGGCTACTACGTCTTCTTCCACGGCCCGGCGACGATAGACCCCGACGACGCCGAACTCGGGCAGGCCGCTCCGATGCTCGCCGTCGGTGGCCTCTGTCTCGCGCTCGGCCTCCTGCCCGGCACCCTCTTCGAGGTGCTGCCGGACACCGCGACGATCGTCGAGAATTACACCACCTACACCACCAGCCACATCATCGAAGGCGTCACGCTGGGCGTCGCCGGCTTCATCGGCTTCTTCGTCCTCAAGACGCCGCTATCGAAGGCGACGTGGATTCCGGACGTCGACCGAGTCATCAACCCGGCCTTCTTCTACGGCGGCCGGGCGCTCGTTCTTGCGGTCACCGAGACGTGGGCGGCGGTCGACCGCGCCGTCGTCGCGGTCGCCACGACGGCGATGCGCGTCCGTTCGGACCCCCAGCACTACGCCTACACGACCGCCGAGCGCCTCCCCGGCGTCGAAGCCGAGGGGCGACCGAGCGCCGACCGCCCCGAAACGTTCGACCTGCAGATCTCGATGGGGACGAGCGTCCTGCTCATCGTGACCGCGTTGACGCTCGCGCTGGCGGCGCTGCTGCTGTAGCCGAGGGAGTCCGGGCTGCCCTATCTAGCCTCTCCCCGCCTCCTTGTCGCCGAAATTCCGGGAAGCAAAGCGTCTTTTGAGCGGGAATCGAACCCTCGTGTAATGCATCTCTTTACGCCGTTCGAGGTCCGTGACGTGACCGCGCGGAACCGCGTGATGGTCTCGCCGATGTGTCAGTACTCCTGTGCGGCGGACGGCCTCGCCACCGACTGGCATCAGGTCCACCTCGGGAGTCGGGCGTCGGGTGGCGCGGGTATCGTCATGGCCGAAGCGACGGCGGTCACGCCCCGGGGCCGCATCACACCCCACGACCTCGGCATCTGGAGCGACGAACACGCCGAAGCCCTCGAATCGACCACCGAGTTCATCAAATCACAGGGCGCGACGCCGGCTATCCAGTTGGCTCACGCCGGCCGGAAGGCCTCGACGGAACGTCCCGGCGACGGCGGCGGCCCGATCCACGACGACCGCGGCTGGACGCCCGTCGGACCGACCGAAACGCCGTGGCCACACGACGAAGCCCTCGATACCGAACGGCTCGATACCGACGGCATCGCCCGAATCGTCGACGCCTTCGTCGACGCCGCGCTTCGCTCCCTCGAGGCCGGTTTCGAAATCCTCGAAATCCACGCCGCCCACGGCTACCTCCTCCACGAGTTCCTCTCGCCCGTGACGAACACCCGCGAGGACCAATACGGCGGCAGTTTCGAGAACCGGACGCGCCTGCTCCGGGAGGTCGTCGCGGGCGTCCGCAACGAGATTCCGGAGGGGACGCCGCTTTTCGTCCGCATCTCGGCGACCGACTGGCTCCCGGACCGCGACTCGTGGAGTGTCGGCGACTCGGCGCGACTCGCGCGGGACCTCGAACCGCTCGGCGTGGACCTTATCGACGTCAGTGCCGGGGCGATTCACCCGGACCAGCAGATTCCCGACACGGGCCCACACTTCCAGGTTCCTTACGCCGAACGGGTCGGCGAAAGCGGCATGCCGGTCGGCGCGGTCGGCAAGATCACCACGCCGGAGGGCGCTGACGCCATCATCCGGAACGACCGTGCCGACCTCGCCGTCATCGGTCGCGAACACCTCCGGGACCCCTACTTCGCGATTCGGGCGGCCAAGGAACTCGGACACGAAGCGCCGGTGCCGAGGCAGTACACTCGTGGGTTCTGAACCCACGTTTTTGCCGGCCCCCCTCGATTCGCTCGGCGGGCCGGCAAAAACGTGGGACTTAAAAAAGCGACAGGTCGCCCGTCACCTTGTCGACGACGTTTTCCGGGCCGGGGCCGACGGCCAGCGCCGTGACGGTGCCGGGTTCCAGTTGCGTGTGGCCGGCGTCACGGACCAGGGCATAGGGGAGGCCCTCCCGGCGTGCTTTATCAGCCAGTTCCTGTAGTTGGCTCTCGCTTTTTCCTTTGAGTACGATCTTCTTCTGGCCGCCGGATTTCCACTTCGAGCGGGTGCTCGAATCGGCGTCCTCGTAGGCCTGCAGCGAGGCGTGTGCGACCTGTGCGGCGAGTTTGCCCTTCCCCATCCCGATGTCGGTGCGGGCGACGATGGCCTGTTTCATATCCCCGTCTGGGGTAGTGAGGGACAAAAACAGGCCGGTTGGCGGGCGCGCGGCCGTGGAATTTTATATACCGACGAGCAAACCGCATCCGATGGCCCTCCACGCCCTCCGGGACCTGCTCGTTTCCCCAAGAGACTTCTTCGAATCGCGTCGCCCGGAATCGCTCGCGTTGCCCGCCGTCGGTGCTATCCTGCTGGTGGCGGTCGTCACCGCCGTCGGCCTGTGGGCGGTGATGCAACTCGCGCTCGTCGAACTCCCGCCCGAGGGGCGCCACGCGTTCCGGCGCGTGTTCGGCACGGTTGCGGTCGTCCTCCCGATCATCATGCTCATCAGTTGGGCGATTCTCGCCGGCGTCGTCCACCTTCTGATCCGTGGGGATGCCACAGAGGCGACCTACGGCCGGACCTTCGGCATCGTTGGCATTGCCGCGCTTCTGGAGATTCCCGCGACGATCATCGGCTTCGCGCGGGCCTACATGCTGTTCGCGTCGGTGTCGTTTTCGGATCCCGAGACCGCCCAGCGGCAACTCGATGCAGCGGCGAGCGGCGAGGACCCGCTCGTATTGCTCGTCTGGATCGGCGTGACGCTCTGGAAGGGATACGTCTGGCGGGAGGGACTGGTCGGCGCCTACGACCTCCCGACCGACCGCGCGACGCTCGCAGCGGCGGTCGCCGTCGGTATCTCGATTCTCATGGTCCTCTTCGGTTAGCCCGCATCGTTGACCTTTAAGCCCCTGAGGCTCCCCTCTCCGGGCATGATACTCTCCGATGCGGACATCCGCCGTCGACTGACCGACGGCGATCTCGTCGTCGAGCCACTCGACGACCCCGAGTTACAGATTCAACCCGCGAGCATCGACCTCCGACTCGGCCGGGAGTTCCTCGAGTTCCAGCGCACCAACATCCCCTGTATCCACCCCAACAGCGAACAGGAGGTCGACGAGTACGTCGACGAGACCTACGTCGAGGAAGGTGAGGACTTCATCCTCCATCCCGGCGACTTCGTGCTGGGAACGACCAAGGAACGGGTCGAAATCCCGGACGACCTCATCGCCCACGTCGAGGGTCGGTCCTCGCTCGGCCGATTGGCGGTCGTCGTCCACGCGACTGCGGGGCTCTGTGATCCCGGTTACGAGGGCCAGATCACTCTCGAACTGTCGAACCTCGGCACCGCCCCGGTCGCGCTGACGCCGGAGATGCGCATCTCGCAGTTGACCTTCACCGAACTGAAAAATCCCGCCGAACGGCCATACGGTGCCGAGCGCGGGTCGAAATACCAGGGCCAGGCCGGGCCGCAAGCCTCCCGCATCCAGTCGGACGAGGAGTTCGGCGGCGAGCAACTGGACCGATGAAGTTCATCGAGGAAGTCGTCGTCGAGGAGTTCCTCCCGACGTTCCGGGCGATGATGGCCGGCGAGTTGCGCGACCGGGACCGCACCCAAAGCGAGGTCGCCGAACTGCTCGGTATCAGCCAGAGTGCCGTCTCGAAGTACGCCCACGGGGAGGTCGAGACGAACGACGCCATCGCCACCGACGACCGCGTGGTCGAGTTGGTCGACCGACTGGCCGACGGCCTCGTTTCGGGGGATATGACGCGCGTGCAGGCGCTCGTCGAGACGGAGGTCCTCATCCGGAAACTGGAGCGTGGCGACCTGCTGGCGCGACTCCACGAGGAATCGTTCCCGCCGCTTGCCGACCACGAGGGCGCTCTCGACATCCACGACCCAGAAAGCGAGTTGCGGACCGCCGAACGCGTCCGGTCGTCGGTCCGCCGCGGCGTTCGCACCCTCGAGAACATCAGCGGCTTCGCGGCGCTCATTCCGGCGGTCGGGTCGAACCTCGTCGAAGCGCTTCCCGAGGCCGAAACCATCGACGACGTCGCCGCCGTTCCGGGGCGTATTCTGGACATCAAGGGGCAGGCGACGGTGCCGGGCGACCCAGAGTTCGGCGTCTCGGAACACGTCGCCTCGGTCCTGCTGGCGGCCCGAGACGCCGGCCATGACGCCCGAGCGGCGCTGAACGTCCGCTACGACGAGGACCTCGTCGAGAAACTGGAGGCGGCGGGCTACGAGGCCGTCGAGTTCGACGCCGAGGCGGACGTCGAGACAGCGGTCGCCGACGCACTCGCCGCCGACACCGACGCGGACGTTCTCTATCAGACCGGCGGGTTCGGCATCGAACCGGTCTGTTATATCCTCGGTGCCGACGCCTCGGCGGTCGTCGGCACCGTCCGCGATATCGTCTGATGAGCGTCACCGAGTTCTACGGCCGCTGGGCCGACCTCTACGATCGCATCGCGACGGCTCCCGGCGTCGCCCGCTGGCGTCGCGCGACCGCCGAGGCCGTCGCCTCGCCTGGCGATACGGTCGTCGAGATGGGCTGTGGAACCGGCGCGAACCTGCCGTATCTCCGCGGACAGGTCGGCCCCGAAGGTCGAGTCGTCGGCCTCGATCTGACGGGAGAACTGCTCGACCGGGCGCGGCAACGCGCTGTGGAATACGACAACGTCGAGGTGCTACGGGCCGATGCCACGCGGCCGCCGCTCGGCGGTGCTACCACCGGCGCCGGGACCGACATCGACGCTATCGTCGGGACGTTCGTCTGCGGGATGTTCGAGGATCCGGCGTCGGTCGTCGACGAGTGGTGTGACATCGTCGGCAGTGGCGGCCGTATCGCGCTTCTCGATGCGACCGCGACCGACGCACCGCTTGGGCGGCCGCTGAACCCGTTTTTCAGAGTATTCACTGCTATCGGGGCGCCCGGAACGACCTCGTGGGACGTCGTTCGGGCGCCGTTCGGCGGCGTCGACAGCGTGCTCTCCGAGCGGGTGGCCGCCTCGCGGCGCGTCCTCGCCGACCGGACCGTCGAGCGACGCTACGAGACGTTCGCGCTCGGCTTCGTCGGCCTGCTCTCCGGTCGGGTTCGCTAAGGTTTTCGGCAGTGCGGTCCATCGAACGGTATGCAACGACGCGTGCTCGCGGGCGCGGCGGCGACGTGTTCCGTCTTCGTCGCCGCCGCAGTCGCCGACTTCTTCCTTCCCCGCGAGTTCGCATCCGTCGTCCTGCTGGCCGGCCTCGTTGGGGGATTGGTCGCTGGCCTGCTGTCGAAGACCCCGGGCCACGTCGGCGCGGGCGTGCGGGCCGGAGGCTACGGCGCCGCGGCGGGCTTTCTCGCCTTCCTCATCGTCGGCGTCGTGCAGTCGGTCGTCAGCGGCGATCTCGGCGTGCTCCTGCTCGGATTCCGGACGCTCCTCATCGCGTTACTTCTGGTGCCGGTACAGGCGGTGTTGGGCGCGATGACGGCGCCGCTGGGCGTTCGGATTCGAGGTGCTGTGGGCCGGGAGACGGCGCTTCCGGCCGAACAGGCCGACTAAACGCTGCCGTCCGGGCGCGGGAGCGCACGCTGTTCGCGCGAGGGGACGAGGAAGTTGCCGCGGTTCTTGACAAAGATGTACCGGAGGATGCCGTTGTTGACCCGCTGGCGGATGGCGGGCGTCTCGCTGACGATGTCGGCGGCGTTCATCGCCTCGCGAATCTCCTCGAAGGTCGAGATCTCCTGCTGGAGGCTCGGGAAATGGAGGCTGGCGACGCCGGAGTCGGTGGATTCGACGTGGCGACGGACCGTGCGGATGTTGCCCTCCTCGTCGCGGTTAGCAGCGGCCATCTTCTGGGCATGGCCGATGGCGCCGTTCTCGTTGGCCTGCTCGACGAGGCTCTCGAAGTCCTCGGGAACGACACCGCTGTCGTCGCCGACGTTGTCGCCGACGCCCTCGATGTCGCCGACCTTGCGGGTGCTGAACAGCTTCTTGACCATACTGTCGTGGTCGTTGTCGCCGTACCAGCGGTCGAGGCGCTGCTGGAGCGTGACGACGTGTTTCGTGGTCCCGCCGGCGAAGGGGCCGTCGTCGATGGTGACGTACGCCTCGGTGGCCTGATTGCCTCGGAAACCGGCGTTGAATCCCATGAACAGTTTGGCCGCCTCGGGCACGTCGGCGTCCTCGGGGATGCCGTCGACCTCGTCGGCGCGCTCGGCGGGCATCCCTGCGCCGATGAAGCCGGTCCGGCGCTCGTCGACGGTGCCGGGGAAGTCGACGGCCTCGATGCCGTTCGCGGTCTCGCCGTCGCCGAAGAGCGCCTCTTCGGCTTCGAGTACCACGTCGGCGCGGTCCGAGGCGAGATGCAGCAGCGCGTCCTGCGTGTAGAACTCTGGATCCTCGAAATCCGAGAGTGGGCGCGGTGCCGGGAGGTCGACGCCTTCGGGCCCGGTCCCGTAGCGTTCGAAGTAGGCCGGTGTATAGCCGATGGAGTACAGCAGGCCGGCCGACGAGCGCTCGTAGGCGCGGTCCAGAAGCGATAGCGCGTCCTCGACTCGCTGTCGGGTCTCGTCGCTCGGTTCGCCCGATTCGTCGAGGTCGACGTAGAGGAATGCGTGGTGACGCGGCAGGACGGGATTGCCGTGCTCGTCGGTGTCCATCACCTCCCGCCACGCGTGCTGGCGGTTGGGAAGGGTCGAGGGGTCGTCGACGCCCTCGGGGACCGGTTCGTCGGTCATATCGAGGCAGGCCGACAACCCTGCGGTGCCGCCGACGGCGACGGCGGCCTTCAGGAACCGGCGGCGAGTCGGCGTGTACCGACGTGTCATTAGCCGGTCGTAGGGCGTCGAGGAGAATGGGGGTTTTGGTCCGCGCGTCGAATC
>NZ_JAZKTR010000041.1:0-17386 GCF_036625485.1 Natronomonas sp.
TTTTGGTCGGTCGATTCGTCGACGTCGGTATTCTCGTCGCTCGGGGCCTCATCGCTGGACTCCCCGCTGTTCGGGTCCTCGTCGCTTGAGGCTTCGCCGTCCGGCGTCGAAGCGGGCTTCTCGGGTTCCGGTTCGTCCTCGGGCGCATCGGCCGTCGACACCTCCCCGTCGGTATCGGGGGTCTCCGGCGGGTTGGATTCCTCCTCGGGTTCACCGGTACCTTCGCTTTCCCCGTCAGACTCGGGGCTGTCGTCGTCGTTACTGTCGGGGCTGTCGTCGTCGCTGTCGTTCTCACGGTCGTCGTCGTTTCCTCGACCGCGGTCGGGATCGCTGGAGGGTTTCCGGCAGGGTCGTCGGGTCCGGAATGGGTTCCGGTCTCCGCCGTCGCCCGCGTGTCTGCACTGTTCGGCGAAGAACGCAAGCGTCAACGACGCCTCCGAGCCGGCGACCGACGTATCGACCTCCGCCGGGAGGCTCGCCCGCAGTTCGAACCGCACGGGCGAATCGACGGCCGTACACCCGCTCCCGCCGTCGACGCGCGTTCCGGTGTGGAGCCGGCGACGGACTTCGGAGAGGCGTCCGGAAACCTCTGTTCCGTCGCTCCCGCGCAGTTCGATTTCGAGTGCGTCCTCGAGTGCCGTCCCCTCGGGACAGTCCGTGGCCATCCACACCCGTGCCGGGTTCTGCCGGACGGTCACCCGGAAGGAGATGCTCCGTTCGTCTCCGCGGTCGAGCCCGTCGAAACGGAAGGAGACGCCGTCGGCGGTGTTCGCACACGATTCGGAGCCGTCACACTCGATGTCGAGGGCGAGCCCGCTGGCTCGCGTGCGGCCGTCGAAGTCGCTCCGGTCGCTGAACAGCGCGTAGGTCCCGGCGCCGCTTGCTGCCCCGGCGACGCCGATGCCGCCGAGGCCGGCGAGAAGTTCCCGCCGGGATAGTTCGGGGTCAGTCATCCTGACTCTCCATCGCGAACGGGTTCTCCGGGAACGAGGGCTCGACAGCACGGAACTCCAGGTCGAAACCGGCAGCCGTCCCTTGTAATTCGTTGCCCGCATCCGTCGGGAGTGCCCACGAGAACGCGAGACAGAGCCGTTCACCAGCCGGGAGGACGCTGTTGTCGAGCAGTCCCGGGTCGATCTGGTGGCCCCGAGCGAGAACGCCGGGAGAGCCGAGCGTGCCGTCGACGATGCGGTCGAAGCCGCTACCGCCTTCGGCGCCCCGACAGCCGTGGATGCCGAAGATGCCGGTGTCGTACCACGCCGTCAGCTGAACCGCATCCGCAAGCGGTGTCGAGGTCCCCTCGGCGGTCCGCAACCGCATCCAGACGCGAGCATCGCTCGACTCCGCGAACAGGCCGACACTGAGGGTCCCGCTGTCCCCCGGCAGCACGTTCGAGGCGTCGATAGCGGGTCGGTCGCTGAGAACGGCCTCGATGCCGTCGGCGTAGTCCTCCTCGTCGCCGTGGCGCCACTCGTCGTCGTCGTTCGTCGGGGTCCCGGACAACAGTTCGCCGTTGTAGGTGCTGTACCACGCGATGCGGATATTCGGTCCCGACGGTTCGTCCGTCTGCGCGTACGTGTAGTGGGTGTACCTGCGCTCCGAGCCGGCAGGCAACACGTCGCCGAACCGCAGGAATCCATAGGTCCCGGCTCCGACAGCGCCGACGCTCGCGAGGACGCGTCGGCGGGTCGGGTCCGGGTACTTCTTCTGTGTCATGATGGTGGCTACCCCGGAGCGGACGGAAGACGAGGTGCCGAAACGGTGTATCCTCCGCTGCTCGGTTGCTGTTTCTCGGGACGACGCCAGGGGGGTTATCCATGCACCGCCTACCGGACCAGTAGGAGGGGCCGGATGGTCGCTTCCGGCGACGGTAGGCGGTGTCTGCCGTCCTCGAATCGGCCGTTAGCAGCCGGTGGCGTCGTGGCGACGGCTCATCGACGATTCCCGGACGATAGAACGAGTCTGTGAGGCATCCGATGTGCCCCGTACTACGATTCGCGGTCGTTCGGCTCGATGCGGCCTCAGGCCGCGTCGATCTCGGCCTCCTCGTGGCGTTCCTCTTCAGCCGTCGGGTCGTCGCTGTCGATGCCGCGTTTGATCTCGTCTTCCAGTTCCTGTCGGCCGCGCTTGAACTCTCCCATCGCCTGCCCGCTCGAACGTGCGAGGTCGGGGAGCTTGTTCGCGCCGAACAGGAGTACGGCGATAAAGAGGATAATCAACAGTTCGGGGCCTCCCGGGAGGCCGAACTGTAGCGGTAGGGTGTGTATCATCGCAAAGGGTCGTTGGACGGGAACGGGTATAGGTAAGTAGCGGCTACCGTTGCCCGCAGAACGACGGACTCCTCCTCGAACGGCACTCTACAACGGACCGTAGCAGGATTTCACCATCCGGAACTGCCCTGAGACTCACCGTTAGTACAGCGAGCGAACAGATATGTCGGTAGTAGTTATCCACCAGGGGGGCTTCCCTTCGAGCGGACGTCACTCGTCTTCCGGTTCAGCCACTGCTGAACCCAACTTGAAAGGTCCGTCGGATGGCTCCGAGAGCGTAACAGGCGGAGGACGTGACGTTCTCCGCTTCGGAACATGGATGGCTTGCGAACGACGAGAGGGTACTGGCCCGCTTCGTCGGTGCGGTCGGCCGCGATGGCCCGTATCACGTCGATCAGAATCTCACGTAGTCGTTTGTTCTCGACCTCGCAGTAATCGAGGATGTACTCGTAGTCTTTCTGCTTGTCGAGCCGATAGACGATCACCTCCGAGTCCTCGTATCGGATCTCACAGGTGCGGTCAAATCGGTCGACTCTGGCCTCTAACTCGCGCTGTAACTGGGCGAATTCCCCGCGGACCGTGACCATCGGGGACGCGTCGTCCTGACCGAATCCCTTGTGCGACTGAATCCGAGTTTTGAGTATCTCATCCGGGAGGATGTCCGTTGCATCACCTCCTTTCGATGCCCTCGACTGATCGACCTCTCTGACGTCGGGTCTCTCTGTGGCCCCCGCGTTCGTCGAGGTATCGCTCCGTGTCTCCGGCAGGTGTACAATGTCCATAGTGGATTGGTAACACTATACATGATAATAATTGTAACTCACGACCCCCGGTACCGGAGACGAATCTCGGCCGGAACTCAAGAAATTGAACACTAAACAGCTCTACTTGCCGAACCGAGCGTTCCATATTTATACATCCATCCGCCGAAAAATCGTGTTACCGACTACGGGTGAAACGTGTTCAGTCGGACTGCGATTCGTCGTCGCTGAAGGGGTTCTGTGGGTCGGGGTTGTGGCGGCACTGCTCGGCGTAGAACGACAGGTCGAAACTGACGCTGTCGCCCTGAACCTCGTTGCCGACATCGGTCGGCAGGCACCACTCGAAGCCGATGAACTGGGTGTTCGACGGCTGGAAGCAGACCGGGACGTCCTCCGGGGGTTCCTCCGGCGGGACGACGTCGTAGCAGAAACTGACGTGGCTGACGCCGTATCGGTCCTCGTCGGTTCTGAGCGGTGCGCCCAGTCCCTCGCCGGCGTCCGCGGTGAGGTAGCCGTCCCCGCCGTCAGGCCGCCGGCAGACGTTCGCCGCCGAGCCGCCTTTCACGATGACGGCGGTGGCCTCGAACCCCTCGAGCTCGAAGTCGAACTCGCGGACGTCGCCGCCATCGACCTCGGTCACCGTGATGGTCACGTCACCGACGGGCGTCGCGTACGTCTCCGAGTCGCCGACGGTCGTCGGGAGGTCCTCGGATTCGATCTTGATGGCACGGAACAGTCCGTAGTCGAAACAGGTCGGATTCCCCGGGACGACCTCACAGTCGTCGTGCGTGAGCGTGATGCCGTCGAGTTCGGGCGAGTCACCCGGTTCGGGAACGCCCAGGTCATCGTCGGGGTCGTAGGCGAGCAGTACGCCCTCCTGTAACGCGCCGAGGACTTCCCTGAGCGTGCCGCCGATGATGGGCGTCTCTCCCACCTGGAAGACGTTGTCGCCGTCGTCGTACCAGGCGCGTGCCTGTATCAGGTCGGCGAGTTCCGCACCACTGCTCTCAGGATGGTCGCCGTCTCCCTCGTCGGTCAGCTCGCCGTGGAGCCAGATGTAGCCGGGGTTGTCACAGAGCTTGATGCCGAAGGTGAGTTCGCCGCAGTCGCCCGGTTTCACGTCGTCGAGTTCGATGAGGCTCTCGTCGTTCGGGTCGAACGACGGCTCATCGAAGGTGGCTATCTCGGCGCAGGTGAACGCGAGGTTCCGCCCCGCTTCGGCGGCCGCCTCGGGGTCGTCGTAGGCGTCCGGGTCGACGTACGCGTGGACGCCGTCTTCGCGTTCGAACGACTGGAGGCCGTCGCCGTCGTGGTCCGGATACGCGTTCACGAACGGGCGCTCGGCGTCGCCGTAGTCGCCGGGTCGGGACGACTGCGGGCCGCCGTGGTAGAGCTGCTGCCACGTGACGCTGAGGTCGAGTTGGCCGGCCGTGAGGGTGTTGCCCTCGAACGTTTCGCGGTCGCTGAAGTAGGCGGTCGTGCCGAGTCCTGCCCCCGCGGAGGCGACCCCGACGGCGCCGATGCCGGCGAGGATCTTCCGCCGCGAGAGTTCGATGTCGTTGGTTTTGTCGGTCATCTGTTTATGTATCCCCGTAGGGAACTCCCACCGGCGGAGTCGAACCGCCGCGTCCGGCCGGCGAAGATGCCGACCGGCGATACACCGGTATGGGACGAAGGTAACCGGCCGTCACCGGAGACCGGGTTACGGTCAGGCTGCTGTCTGCTCCGGTCCGGAACCGT
The DNA here is from genome assembly GCF_036625485.1 of Natronomonas sp. Lineage (GTDB taxonomy): Archaea > Halobacteriota > Halobacteria > Halobacteriales > Haloarculaceae > Natronomonas. The sequence goes on from NZ_JAZKTR010000041.1 coordinate 4,772, forward strand.
CGTTGTGCCGCTCCTGCTCGGTGTAGAAGCCGAGATCGAAGCTGAGCGTGTCGCCCTGGATCTCGTTGCCGACCTCGAACGGAACTTCCCACGAGAGCGCGACACAGTGCATCACGCCGTTCCCGCGGAACGCCTCGCGGTCGGGGTCGTCGGCCGGATCTTCGAGTTCGTCGTAGATCGTGGCACGGTTGCCGTCGAGCGGGATACCGTTGCCGTCGGCCAGCTCTGCGAGGACGTTGCCGAGCGAGTCCTGCATGATGACCTTCTCCCCGACGGTCTGCGCCGCGAGGCTACCGAACACACTCGGGATGTCGAGCGGGTCGTCGACGTCGTTGAAGAACGTCGCGTCCCCGCCAGAACCGCCCGCCGGGCCGGCCATCGCCTGCAGCACGCTGGCGCTGCCGTCGACGTTGATCGTGTAGACGTCGGTCGCGGGGGACGGCGAGGCCGCCCGCGCGTCGTCCGCGGCGTCGGTCGGCGACGAGAACTGCGTGCTGCCGGTGCCGTTGAACGACTCGCCGTCCGAGAGGACGATGTTCCGTTTGTCCGCGCCGCTGCGGCCGTTCGCGTCGAGTTCGGCCTGGGCGTCGTCGACGCCCTCGCCGATGTAGGTGCCCGTGGCGATGCCGCTCGCGTTCGAGAACGGGTCCGGGTCGCCGTCGCCGTCGAACGGGGTCGAGCCCGGGCCGCCGCTCACGACGTTGGCGAGCTTCTGACGCAGGTCCGAAAGCGCCGCATCGACGACCGAGAGGTCGGTCGTCATCGACTGTAGGATGCCGGTCCGGGGTTCGGTGTCGTCGCTGCCCTCGCCGTCGAAATAGGCGACGCCGACCTTGGCGTCCGAGTTCTGTGACTGCAGGTAGTCGACGAACTGACGGGTGCCGAGTTCCACGAGGTCTATCTTCGTCGTCTCGTCGTAGGTGGTGCCGCCGATACTGATGTCGTCATCGCTGACGACGCCGCCGTACTGGTCGTACAGCATAGAGCCGGAGAAGTCCAGCGTCAGCATGATATCGACCGGCTCCGCGGGGTCGTAGACGTTGTCGCAGTCCTCGTCGTACCACAGGGTGGCCTGGATGGCGTCGCCGAGGTCACCGAGGTTGTCGGGGTCGACGACCAGTTCGGGCTCGGTGGCGGCGCCGCCCGCGTCGGTGACGTTGTCGGCCTGCATCCAGATGTAGCCGGGGTTGTCACAGAGGTGCAGCGAGAAGGTGATCTCGCCGGAGTCGCCGGGTTTCACGTCGGTGAGTTGCACCAGCGTCTCCATCTCTTCGCCCGTCACGGGATCGGTGCCGAAGTCCGCCTCCGACAGCGGCGGGATGTTCTCGCAGTCCAGCACCGGGATGTTCGCGCCGTTGCTATCCTCGTCTTCCTCGTCCGGGAAGTCGCTGTACCGGAGTTGGCCGGCGTCGTTGTCGGCGGCGATCGATTGCTCACCGTCGCCGTCGTGGTCGGGGTGGGCACTGACGAAGGTGTGGCCCTCGCCGAAGTCGTAGGTCTGTTGCCAGTCGACGAGCAGGTCGAGCTGGCCGGCGGTGAGCGTATTGCTCTCGAACGTTTCGCGGTCGCTGAAGTACGCGGTCGTGCCGAGGCCAGCACCCGCGCTCGCGACGCCGACGGCGCCGAGGCCAGCGAGGACGCGACGGCGCGAGAGTGCCATCGGGTTGTTGTCGTCTGTCATGATTGTGTGTCCCCGATTGGGGAATCCCACCGGCGGAGTCGAACCGCCATCGGCCACCGTCGAAGGTCCGTGTGGGAAAGAGCGGCGTCGCCGCTCGTCGTGGTTCGGGTGTGTCAGACGTCGATGCGGAAGCCCAGCCCCTCGCGTGCGGGCGTACTCGTCCAGGCCATCGTGACCATCCCGGAGACGACGTCGCCTTCCTGCAGCGTCGCCCCTTCGAGCATGATGTAGTTGGTCTCGGAGCTGCCGGCGGCCGTCACCGAGTCAGGGCCCGACGGCACCGAGCCGTTGACGCGGACGTCCTCGACGGCGATGCTGGCGTCGGCGGTCCGGGACTTGGCCGTCACGCCGATGCCGTTGGCGACGGGAATCGGCGCGTTCGCGACGGTGACCTCGGAGCCATCCACGTTCCACTTCGCGTCACCGCCGTCGATGGTAAGCGAGAAGGGGACCGCTTGCCCGTTGGGCCACGCGTAGTTCTCGGTACCGCTGTGGACGGGCGTGTCGTCGGGCAGCCGGATGTCCAACTCGCGGTTGGCCGCGCCGCCGCCGTCGCCGTAGATGCCGCGGGCGTGCCAGCTGGGTTCGGCCAGTTCCGCTTCGCCCTTCGCGAAGCTCTCGCCCTCGCGGCTCGTGACGCAGGGGTTGGTCAGGCCGTCGTTGTGACGGGCCTGTTCGGCGTAGAAGGACAGGTCGAACGCCACGGAGTCGGTCTGGATCTCGTTGCCGACCTCGGTCGGGACCTCCCAGTGGATGCAGAGGCAGGTCTCAGCGGCGTTGATATCGTCGTCGACGAACGGCTGGTCGACGCCCTCGAAGGGATCGCGCTCGATGCCGGCATCGGGGTCGCCGCTGCCGTCCAGCGGGACGCCGTTCCGGAGCGCCAGCAGAACATCCCGCAGGGAGCCGGAGACGATGTCGTCGCTGACGACGAGGTCGGTTTCTCCGTCCACGTCTTCTTCGTAGCAGTACGCGAGGCCGGCCACCATCGCGTCGGCGAGTTCGCCCGCGCCTTCACCGGGGTCGCCGCCGGTGGCGTCGACGGCCGCCTCGGGTTCGGTCTGACCGTTCTCGTCGTTCGCGGTCAGCTCGCCGCACATCCACATGTAGGCGGGGTTGTCGACGATGGAGAAACACAGCTTGCCGAACCCGGAGTCACCGGGCTTGAGGTCATCGACCTCGATGCTGAGGGGTTCGCCCTCTCCTCCGCCGACGACATTCCCATCGACGAACGTTCCCGGGGGCGTCTGATACTGCGCGTAGTCGCCCTGGTCCTCGGAGTAGTCGACGTGGACGAACAGGTCCAGCTCACCCGCAGTGAGGGTGTTCCCGACGAAGTTCTCCTCGTCGTTGAAGTACGCGGTCGTGCCGAGGCCGGCGCCTGCGGAGGCGAGTCCGATGGCCCCGAGGCCGCCGAGCATCTTGCGCCGCGAGAGTCCGATTTGGTTGTTGTCGTCAGTCATGGTTGTATATCCCCAGAGGGGAGTCCCACCGGCGGAGTCGAACCGCCTCGTCGGCCGCCCTTTTCAGGGTTCGGGTGGGGGAGAGCGGCGTCGCCGCTCGTGGTCTGTCAGCTAGTCGTCCGTCGGGGTCGGCGTCGGCGTCGCGAAGGGGTTCTCCGGCTCGTCGTTGTGCCGCGACTGTTCGGCGTAGAACCCGACATCGAACATCACGGAGTCCGTCTGGACCTCGTTGCCGACGTCGGTCGGGAGACACCACTCGAAGCCGATACACTGGGTCAGCCCGCCGGCGAACGGGGCACGCTCCTCGGTGGCGCGGTTGCCGTCGAGGGCGATGCCCTCCTCGAGTGTCGCCATTGCATCGGCGAGGCTGCCTTCGAAGATGATCGTCTCGCCCTGAGTGATCGTCTCGGCGACCTGCCCGAAGATCTGTTCGATGGCAGCGTCGTCCGTGCCGAAGAACACGTAATCCTCCGGCGGCTCGCTGGCGAGGTCTTCCAGATCGGAGAAGCTCGCGCCACCGACGCCGATGGCGTATATCTCGGTCCCGGCCCCCTTCGCGGCGCTACCGTCGGTGTTGATATCGCCGTCGCCGAAGACGACCATCACGCTCTCGTCGGGGGGACAGTTCTCGAGTTCGGCCTGACCTGCGTCCACGCCGGACTGTGCGTTCGTCCCGCCGGTAGCGACCAGCCCGTCGATCGCGGCCTCGACGGCCGCAAGGTCGTCGGTCAGCGGCTGTGGCGTGGTAGCGCTGGTACTGAACCGCGTGACGCCGACGCGGTTGTCGGGGTTCGCGCCGAGGATGGTCTGTGCGAGCTGTTTCGCACCGCTCTTGGTGTTGGCGAGTCGGGTACCGCTCATCGAACCGGACGTGTCGATGACCAGTTGGACACACACCGCGTCCCCCTCCTGACCGGCGTCGCCATCCAGAACGTTGTTGCAGTTCTCGTCGTACCACATCGTCACCTCGACGGCGTCGGCCAACTGGCCGCCCATCTCGGTGTCGTTGCCGTCGAAGTCGAACTCATCGCCGAGGGCTTCCATCTCCGGGTCCGCGTAGCCGTTCTGGGCGTTCTCGGTGAGCTCGCCGTTCATCCACACCCACGAGGGATTGTCGCAGATGTGGAGGCTGATGGTCACTTCACCGCAATCGCCCGGTTTGACGTCGTCCAGTACGAACACCGGAATCTCGTCGCCGTTTACCAGACCGACCTCCGGCGCACAGAAGTCCCGCGATTGGACCTCGTCTACCCAGTCGAGTTCGCCGACATTCGGAACTTCGCCGATGAGGTAGACGCCGTCCTCCTCCTCGACGACGTCGAAGGGTTCACCGGGGCCGTCCTCGCTGTACCATCCGTCGATCTCCTCGAGTCGACCGGGCCCGCCCGCGTAGGTCGCCCTGTAGTCGAGCTTGAGGTCGAGTTCGCCTGCGGTCAGATTGTTCCCGACGAAGTTCTCCTCGTCGTTGAAGTACGCGGTCGTGCCGAGGCCGGCGCCCGCGGAGGCCAGCCCGACGGCGCCGAGGCCGCCGAGGATCTTGCGCCGCGAGAGTTCGATGTCGTTCGTTTTGTCTGTCATGGTCTTGCTCCCGAACGCACCGGACGACGCCGGCTGGGACGGTATCCCGGTTCGGTTGCTCGATGCCACGACAGCTACCGGTGTAGTTACGAACTACCACCCGCCATTCGAACGTCGGCATAGGGGATTTCCGAGGCCGTCAAACGCGACGTTCGAGGGTTGTAGGCACTCACAGCCGGTCGTATCCGTAGTGCCTACCGCCGAGAACGGTGACTCCTAACGCAGGATTAAGCCCGTTTGTGACAGCAAGCCGATATGGATGGGACGTCAATCCGTCTCCGGTATGCGGCGAGTACTCACGCCCCCGTTTCGCGTGTGTACGTTCAATGGTGTTTCGAGCCCAGGCCCTTCCCGAGGCGGTGATACACGAGATTCTCGCCAACCCGCGCAGGCGGGAGACGCTCCGATATCTGACCGACGCCGCGGCCGGGCGGACGGTCTCGTTGCGGGACCTCTCGGCGTCGATAGCGACCCACGAGACCGGCCGAAATCCCCCGCCGCGTGCGGTCCGCGAGAGCGTCTACAACTCGCTTCACCAGACGCATCTCCCGAAACTCGACGAACTCGGGATTATCGACTACGACCGCGAGGCCCGAGCGGTCAGTCTGCGGCCGAACGCCCGCGCGGTCGACCGGTACATGGCCGTCGACACGATGTACGGCTTCTCCTGGAGCGAGTACTACAGCACCCTCGGCGTCGTCGGCCTCGTCGCGGTCGTGGCCTCGCTTGCGGACGTCCCGCTCGTCAGTGCCGTCGACCCGCTCCTTCTGGCCAGCGGGTTCCTCGTCGCCTTCGCGCTCTCGTTGAGCTATCAGCTGTGGTCCATCCGCTGGTATCTCCGTCGCGTGTTCGGTTGACCGCGTTTTTGGGCGGTCGTCGGCGTACGGCGTTTTCCGCCGACCTGCCCTGAGGTCGTTGCTCGGGCGGCCGAGCCAGCTTTTCACGATTGTGGCACTCGTCCGGTGAGCGCGGTTCATCGGCGGGGAACGGAGAAAGGTGAGTGTTTTCGTCGGTCGGTTCGCTGCCCGCCCACCCGGACTACGCGAGGGTCTCGAGCGTCCGGGGGTCGACGTCGATCTCGAAGAGGCGAGCGTTACAGCCCGCACAACTCGAGGCGACGACGTCGCGGTCGTGACAGCAGGAGCTGACGACCCGATGTCCTAACGTCACGTCACCGCCGCAGGTCGGACACCGTTCGACGAACAGCCGAAGCGCTCCAAGGAGTTCGGCCTGAACGGCGAGCGGACGGCGCTCCCAAGTGGGATCGAATCGTGGGAGGACGTCTGCCGCAGCGACGTCCGCGAGACTGGCGGCGCGTGACTCCCAGTTCGCGACGACTTCGTCGTCGTACCACGCCACGAAGGCATGCGGTCCGTCGACCAGTTCGAGACGGTCGGGGTCGAAACCGCCGAGGTCGGCGAGTCCCGATCGGATGTTTTCGGCGATAACGCGGTCGTTACGACCGATGGCGTCGACCGCTTCGCTCCATGCCGTCTCGAAGGCCGGATCCAGCGACAGGTCGGCGCCTTCGTCGACGACCAGTCCGGTCGAACGGAGTTCCGCCTCCGGATCGACCGATATCGTCGCCCCCTCGTCGGCCTTTCCGAACAACCGTAACAGGCGCGCCGGGAGATAGCGCCTCGTCAGCGTCGGCGTCCCCGGAACCAGATAGCCGTTGACGTAGATGACCGCAAGTCCGAGGACGAAGACGGCGATGCCCGTCTCGACGGCCCACGGGACGCCGAGGACGGCCCCGGTGGCGGCGACGGCGACGGCGAGGGCTCCGTCGAGGACCATATTGAGTGCGGTACACGGAAGGCAGCGATTCACACCGGTGTATTCCGGGCGCTTCCACCTCGACAGAAGAGTGTACGAACGCATTACACGTGTCATTCGACCGTGACTGGGGTAGTTACGACTCTCCTACCGCTGATAGGTTTCCCGTTCTTCGGGATGTGAGGGCCTCGCCACCGCCGGAAAGCTCGGCCATACTGTCGGTTGAGTCAGCATACCAGCCTATTGGTAATTCATTTAAATTTGAAGATATGTATATACGTTGGCCAATCGTATCGATACTCGAGAGAGGATGGGGAACATGGAACAAACAGCCACTCGTGTGGAGAGAGAGGAGTCGGTGGGCGCTTCGGAATCGTCGTCGACGGACCGTATTCACGAGATCCTGTCGAATCCGCGGCGAAGACAGGCTATCAGGTATCTTCGGGCACAGCCGGATGGGTCCGAGGTGTCGATTCGAGACCTCTCCGAACGGATCGCCGCCTGGGAGAACGACACGACCATCGAGGGAGTGACGTACAAACAACGCAAACGCGTGTACACGTCGCTGTATCAGTCGCACCTCCCGAAACTCAGCAGGTACGGATTCATCGAGTACGATCAGGACCGGGGGCTGATAACGCTGACAACAGAGGGTTCGGAACTGGACGTGTACCTCGAGGTCGTTCCGAAAGGTGACCTTCCATGGAGTGACTTCTGGCTCGGGCTCTCGGTGGTTGCCTTCGCGTTCGTCGTCGCGGCGTGGACGGGTGCCCTCCCGTATATCGACGGCCTCGGGGTCGGATTCCTGCTTTCGACGACGTTCCTCCTCGCTTCAGCGGTGCACGTGGCGTACACGCGCCGCAACAGATTGTTCGACTGAGGCCGGTCCGGGGGAGGCACTACCACATATTTAACCTTATATGTCCTTGTATGGGGTAAATCTACCATTAGTCTTTGAGGGGAAACCTCTTATCCCGCTATCGGGCATGAAACGGTAATGCCAGAGCGAACCGACTCTTCTGCGAGGACGGCCGGCCTCGCGGACCCCGACGACTACCGAGCCAACTGTGGGGTAGGCGTCGTCATGGACCTCGACGGCGGCCGGTCCCACGAGACGGTCGAGGACAGCCTCGAACTACTCGAAAACCTCGAACACCGCGGCACCACCGGTGCCGACGAGAACACCGGCGACGGTGCGGGCATCCTCTTTCAGATGCCTCACGAGTTCTTCGCCGACGAGATCGACGACCTCCCTGACCGCGGCGAGTACGCGGTCGGCTCGATCTTCATGCCGCAGAACTCCGACGCGGCGGCCCACCTGCAGGACCTCGTCGAGGACGTACTGGCCGACCACGGCCTCGAGGTCTTCGCGTGGCGTGAAGTCCCGACGAACAACGACCCCCTCGGCGAGACGGCCGCCGAATCCGAACCCGCTATCGTCCAGTGTTTCGTCCGCTCGGACCTCGATTCGGACGCCTTCGACCGCGCGCTCTACGTCGGCCGGCGTGACCTCGAAACGACCGTCGAGGACCGCCGTCCCGACGGCTCCGCTCGCTTCTACATCTGCTCGCTGGACCGCGACACGCTCGTTTATAAGGGTCTGCTGACCGCCGAACAACTGCCGGCCTACTACCCGGACCTCTCCGACGAACGCTTCACGTCGACCTTCGCGATGGTCCACGCCCGCTTCTCGACGAACACCCTCGGCGCGTGGCATCTCGCCCACCCCTATCGGAACATCATCCACAACGGCGAGTTCAACACGATTCAGGGGAACATCAACTGGATGCGCGCACGCGAGGACGACCTCGAACACCCCGAGTTCGGCGACGACATCGACACCCTCCGGCCGATCATCAACGACCCCGAGCAGTCCGACACCGCGAGCGTCGACAACGCGCTGGAACTCCTGATGGAGGGTGGCCGCGACATGCCGCACGCCCTCCGGATGCTCATCCCCGAGGCGTGGCGCGGCGAGGCCAACCGCGTCCCCCAGGACCGCCGCGAGTGGTACGACTACCACGCCTCGCTCGTCGAACCGTGGGACGGCCCCGCCCTCGTCGCGGCGACCGACGGCGAACGCGTCGGCGCCGTACTGGACCGCAACGGCCTGCGGCCCTGCCGGTACGACGTGACGACCGACGACAAACTCATCATGGCCAGCGAGGCCGGCGCGCTCGAACCGGACTTCGGCGACATCAAGCGCCGCGACCGCCTCCAGCCCGGCCAGCTCTTCGTCGCCGACCCCAACGAGGGCCGCGTCATCCCCGACGAGGAGATCTTCGACGAACTCGTCGACGAGAAGTACGCCGACTGGGTCGACCAAGAGCAGGTCTCCATCGACGACATCGCCGACACCGAGGACGCCCTGCCGGAGGGAGACGTCTCGAAACTCCGCTCCCATCAGGCGCTGTACGGGTACACCCACGACGAGATGGACCACCTCATCGAGCCGATGGCCCGCGACGGCAAGGACCCCGTCGGGTCGATGGGCGACGACACGCCGCTGTCCGTCCTCTCGCAGTTCAACCGCCCGCTCTTCACGTACTTCAAACAGCTCTTCGCACAGGTCACCAATCCGCCGCTGGACTACATCCGCGAGGAACTGGTAACCTCCTTGGAATCCCGACTCGGTTTCCAGCGCAACTTGCTCGACGAGACGCCGGAACACGCCCGGCAACTCGTCGTCGATTCGCCGGTCCTGACGGACGCGAAGGCGAAATCGATCAAGGACCTCGACGGCGACGGCGGGCTCTCCTCGGCGGTCGTCGACATAACGTTCGACCCCGAGACGGACCTCGAGACCGCCGTCGAGAACGTCCGCGAGGAAGCCACGCAGGCTGCACAGGAACACGATATCCTCGTGCTTTCGGACCGGGCGGCCGGCGCCGACGCCATCCCCATTCCGGCGCTTCTGGCGACCGGCGGCGTCCACCACCACCTCGTCCGCAACGGCCTCCGGAACCACGTCGGACTCGTCCTCGAATCGGGCGACCCGCGTGCAGTCCACCACGTCGCCACCTGCATCGGTTACGGTGCCGGCGCGGTCAACCCCTATCTCGCCTACGAGTCCATCACGGACCTCGTCGCCGGCCCGGACGGCGCCGACGAGAACGCGGCCGTCCAGGCCTACATCAAGGCCGTCGAGGACGGCCTGCTGAAGACGATGGCCAAGATGGGCATCTCGACGGTCGAATCCTATCAGGGCGCCCAGATCTTCGAGGCGGTCGGCCTTGATTCGGAGTTCGTCGCCGAATACTTCGAGGGCACCACCGCCCGGACGGAAGGCATCGACATCGAGGATATCGAGGATGACCTCCGCCGCCGATACGAGGTCGCCTTCGGCGACGAACCGGACCTCGAACTGCAGGGCGAGTACGAACACCGCTCTTCGGGGATGTTCCACGAGTGGAACCCCCAGTCGGTCGGCACTCTCCAGAAGGCCGTCCGACAAGGCGACTACGAGCAGTATCAGGAGTTCGCCTCGATGATGAACGACCAGCAGGAGAACCTCCAGACCCTGCGGGGCCTGCTGGAGTTCGATTCGGACCGGGACCCGGTCGACATCGACGAGGTCGAACCCGTCGAGGACATCGTCAAGCGCTTCTCGACGGCCGCGATGAGTCTCGGCAGCCTCTCGCCGGAAGCCCACGAGAACAACTGCATCGCGATGAACCGCCTCGGCGCCAAATCCAACACCGGCGAGGGTGGCGAACCGCCCGAGCGGTTCAACACCGAAAAGGAGTGTAGCGTCAAGCAGGTCGCGTCCGGCCGCTTCGGCGTTACGAGCGATTACCTCACGAACGCCGACGAGATCCAGATCAAGATGGCGCAGGGCTCCAAGCCGGGCGAAGGTGGTCACCTGCCGGGCCGGAAGGTCAACGAGATGATCGCCCACGTCCGTTACTCCACGCCGGGCGTCGGTCTCATCTCGCCGCCGCCGCTGCACGACATCTACTCCATCGAGGACCTCAAGCAACTCATCCACGACCTGAAGGCCGCCAACCCCGATGCGGACATCAACGTGAAACTGGTCTCGGAGGCCGGCATCGGCACCATCGCCGCCGGTGTCGCGAAGGCCAACGCCGACGTAGTACACATCTCCGGGCATTCGGGCGGGACCGGCGCCTCGCCGAAAACCTCAATCAAGAACGCCGGCCTGCCGTGGGAACTCGGCCTCGCCGAGGCCAACCAGATGCTCCGCTCGACGGACCTGCGCTCCCGTATCCGCGTCACCGTCGACGGCGGCATGAAGACTGGCTACGACGTCGCCGTCGGCGCCCTGCTCGGCGCCGAGGAGTACGTCTTCGGGACCGCACCGCTGGTCACCTCCGGGTGTGTGATGGCTCGACAGTGCCACGAGAACACTTGCCCGGTCGGCGTCGCCACGCAGGACGAGGACCTCCGGAGCCGCTTCCCCGGCGAGCCTCAGCACGTCATCAACTACATGACGTTCATCGCCCAGGAACTCCGCGAGATCATGGCCGACCTCGGCTACACGAACGTCGAGGAGATGGTCGGTCGCCCCCACGTCCTCAAACAGCGCGAGGACATCGAACAGGAGAAGGCCAGGAAACTCGACCTCTCCTCGATTCTCGCCGAACCCGCCGGCGACCAGCGTACCAAGACCGAACCGCAGACCCACGAGATCGACCAGGCGCTGGACTGGGACCTCATCGACGAGGCCGAAGACGCCATCGAGCACGGCGAACCCGTCCATCTGGACCGCGACATCTCGAACAACAACCGAGCGGTCGGCGCGACGCTCTCGAACCGCATCTCGAAGGCTCACGGCACCGAGGGCCTTCCCGCCGACACCATCACCGTCGACTTCGGCGGCACGGCCGGCCAGAGTTTCGGCGCCTTCCTGCAGGACGGCGTCACCCTCCAGTTGACCGGCACCGCCAACGACTACGTCGGCAAAGGCCTCTCAGGCGGCAAACTCGTCGTGAACACGCCGAACGACGCTCCCTACGAACCCGAGAAGAACATCCTCATCGGCAACGTCGCCCTCTACGGCGCGACGCAGGGTGAGGCCTACATCAACGGCAAGGCCGGCGAGCGCTTCGCCGTCCGCAACTCCGGCGTCAAGGCCGTCGTCGAATCGGTCGGCGACCACGGCTGTGAGTACATGACCGGCGGCGTCGTCGCCTGCCTCGGCCAGACCGGCAAGAACTTCGCCGCGGGCATGTCCGGCGGCGTCGCCTACGTCCTCGACCGCGAGGGCGACTTCGAGCAGAAGGTCAACTACGGCATGGTTTCGACCTCGCAGGAACTCGACCAGAAGGACCGCGAGATGCTCCGCCGGATGGTCGAGAACCACGTCGCCTACACCGACTCGGACCGCGCCGAGTACATCCTCGACAACTGGGACGAGGAAGTCGAGAGGTTCGTCAAGGTGCTCCCCGACGCCTACGCGGAGATTATCGCCGAACGCGAGGATGCCGACGTCCGCAACGACCTCCCCGAAAGCGCGACGCCCGATGCCCGGACCGACGCGGCCGGGCACGTCGCCAGCGACGACTGACAACCACTTTTTGCACGCTCCGGCGGTTCGGCGCGCTGCGCGCCGAACACGCCTCCGCGGCAAAAACGTGGGGAAAATATGCGCGCGTACTCCTTCCGGCGGCCTCCGGCCGCCTCCAGTCCGTGCGCGCTACGGCGCCTCACTTCGTTCGGCGCCGGGAACCGCCTCGGGGCCGCTTTTCAAGCACCCCGCTCGGCGGATGCTAGCTCGAGTTATTGTATCAGTCCGTCTCAATTTGATTCTTGCTTTGGCTGCCTAAACCGAGTTCGCGCGCTGACTCTCTCGACAAATACAGAGTGATGTCCGCGAGCGCCCGCAGGGCGCGAGCGGTTCACCGCACGACCGGAGGGAGCGCGGGACCAAGGCCCGACCATAGGGAGGGCCGCCGTGTCTTTTTCATCGAAGTTTTTGCACGGTCTTGTCAGAACCTTTTGTAGGGGTTCGGGTTACCTCGGCGTGTGAGTCTCACGCATGAGTAAGGACCCATTCGACGGGTCGCCGGTTTCTCGCCGGCGATTCATGGAGCTATCGGCAGCGACCGGCGCGGCGCTGACACTTCCCGCGAACGCGACGGCGGATGCGAGTGCGCC
>NZ_JAZKTR010000231.1:0-2815 GCF_036625485.1 Natronomonas sp.
GCAACGAGATGGTCGAGTACTTCGCCCACCGCATCGACGGCTACGAGTTCAACGGGCCCGTCAAGGTCTGGGGCCACAACTACTTCGACAAGCCGTCGGTCGCCGACGAGGTCGAATACGACGAACCGTGGCTCGTCGACGAGTTCGAGTTCACCACCGGCGTCACCAACCGCCCCGTGAAGGTCCCGATTACGGGCCCCTACACGCTGGCATCGTGGTCCTTCAACGAGCACTACGAGACCGAGGAGGAACTCGCCTACGAACTCGCCGACCTCGTCAACGAGGAGATCGAGAAGCTCGTCGAGGCCGGCGCCCGTTACATCCAGATCGACGAGCCAGCGCTCGCGACTACCCCGGACGACCACGCCATCGTCCACGAGTGTCTCGAGAACATCGCCGAGGGCATCCCGGAGAACGTCCGTCTCGGCCTCCACGTCTGTTACGGCGATTACTCGCGTATCTACCCCGAGATCCTGGACATGCCGGTCCACGAGTACGACCTCGAACTCGCCAACGACGGGTACGAACAGCTCGACGTCTTCACGGAAACCGAGTTCACGAAGGACCTCGCGCTGGGCGTCGTCGACGTCCACACCACGGAGGTCGAATCCGTCGAGGAGATCAAGGAGAACATCAAGAAAGGCTTCGAGATCGTCCCGCCGGAGCGACTGACCGTCTCGCCGGACTGCGGCGTCAAGCTCCTGCCCCGAGAGGTCGCCTACCAGAAGATGGAGAACATGGTCCAGGCCGCCCGCGAGGTCGAGGCCGAACTCGACGCCGGCGAGATAGACGTCGGCTACGCTGGCGAGTAACGGCGTCGACGCTCGTGGTTTCGAGCATGACCGACCGGAACTGAACTAAAAAGACCGCTTTATTCTTCGACCGTTACCGCGTCACCCTCGTCTTCCTCGTCGCTGACGAAGGCATCGACCAGTAGCGTGACGACGCCGGTCACCGCCAACAGCACGCCCTCGATGCGCGTCAGGGAGACGAACCAGTCGCTCGGGTCGAGGTCCTCGGGGTTCTCGTAGCCAACGAGGACGAAGCGAGTGAGGTAATCGATAGCCTTCTCCGGGAAGGCCGCGACGAAGGCGCCATACACGACCGCGAGTACGTTCCAGAACATACCCGAGGCTACGTGGGGCGAGAATAAAAAGCCGGCCGTCGAGGCCGGGAGAATCTATTCGTAGAGCCAGCTCTCGTCGTTGCGCTCGTAATCGATGAGTTCCTCGTCGTCGAAGAACAGGTCGATCTCGCGCTCGGCGGAGCCGGGTTCGGTGTCGGAACCGTGGATGACGTTGCGACCGAGGTCGATACCGAGGTCGCCGCGGATGCTGCCCGGCGGCGATTCGGCGGGGTCGGTCTCGCCCATCATGCTCCGCACCTGTGCGACCGCGTCCTTGCCTTCCCAGACCATCGCGAAGACGGGACCCGAAGTGATGAACTCGACGAGGCCCTCGAAGAAGGGCTCGTCGGAGAGGTCCGCGTAGTGTTCGCGAGCGTGGTCGTCGTCCAACTGCATGAACTTGCCGGCGACCATCTTCAGACCGCGGTCCTCGAATCGGGAGACGATCTCGCCGATGAGGCCGCGGTGAACGCCGTCCGGCTTGACCATGACGAAGGTTCGTTCGCGGTCGGACATCTACGCCTCGACCTCCTCTTCGTCTTCCTCGTCGCCGTCGTCGGCGGCTTCGGACTCCTCGTCCGCGTCGGCTTCCTCGGCTTCTTCTTCGGCGGCTTCGAGGTCGGGCGTCTCGTCGACGTCCTCCTCGGCGTCGGCTTCCGCGTCGGCCTCTGCTTCGGCCTCGGCTTCTGCTTCCGCTTCCTGCTCGGCGGCCGTTTCGGCGGCGGACTTGGCTTCGGCCTCGGCGGCCTCGCCAGCGCTGCCGGTCCACTCGAGGTCGCGCGGTTCGCGACCGAGGTCGGAGTTCTTCTCGCACTTGGCGGAACAGAAGTGCGTGATTCGGCCATCGTTGGCGACGAACATCGTGCCCGTCCCGGGCTCGATGTCGGCGCCGCAGTAGTCACAATCTCGTGTCTGTGGCATGGGTTACTGGCCTCCGATGGAGTCGGCTTCGCGAGCCGTCTCGCGAAGCTGGAGCACGTCGCCGACGCGCACCGGTCCGAGGACGTTCCGGGCGATGATTCGGCCCTGGTTTTCGCCCTCCTTGATTCGGCACTTGACCTGCATGGCTTCGCCGTGCATGCCGGTCTTCCCGACGATCTCGATTACTTCGGCAGGGGTCGCGCCGTCCCCTTCTTCTTCAGCACTCATCCTTGGTCACCTACCGGAGTTCCTCGAGTTTCTCGGCGATGTCTTCGACGTCGGCTTCCGCCTCGCCAGCGTCGACGATAGCGGCGGCGGCGCTGCCGACTTCGAGACCGGCGGCGTGGCCGATGTCGTCCTGTTCGCTCACGAAGACGTACGGGACTTCCTTCTCGTCGGCGATCTCCGGGAGGTGCATGACGACCTCTTCCGGGCTGACGTCTTCGGCGATGAAGACGAGGTCAGCGTTGCCTCGCTCGACGGCTTTGGTTGTCTCGTTCGTCCCTTTCTTTACCGAGCCGGTGTCCCGGGCGACCTCGAGGGCCTCGATGGCGTCCTCTTGGAGGTCAGCCGGCACGTCGAAATCTACGTATACTGACATTGGTTTGTAGCACTCCTCCTACGCGCGGGCTCGCGCTCCCCCGCCGTCGAACCTGCCACGACATCCGCCGTGGTACGGTTCTCGTGCCCCGACGGCACGCGTTTGTCCTGAATCCGGCTAGGAGCATCACAACCCCGCGTAGGCTGTACACCATCGTACTGCACCAC
>NZ_JAZKTR010000232.1:0-2801 GCF_036625485.1 Natronomonas sp.
GGCTCGTAGACGTACAGCCCGTCGTTTGGGTAACTGCGATTCCCGCCACGCCAGCCGTCCTCGCAGAGGAGGACGCGGCCGTCCCGCATCGCGTAGACGTTGTCGACGTTGCGCAGGGAGTCGTCGACATCCTCCATGGCCTCCTCACCAGTAAAGTCGGGCCCTACAACGACCGGCTCCAGTGTCGAGACGTCGTACCGTGGCCCGAGCTCAGCGCGGTAAACGACGCCGCCGTCGACGCGGTCGAGCGCGATGTCGCCGCCGTCGTTGGTCGGACCGGCCAGGTCGTCGTTGAACTCGGAGATACCGAAGTAGATGTAGTCGCCTGGTTTGGCGTCGTCGACGCTGTCGACACCCTCGGCCTTGTTGAATTCGATGGAGGCGCCAATCTCCTTGGCCGCGCCGCGGGTCTCCAGGAAGGGAATCCGCCGGAGATCCTCGTCGACGCCGTCGGGACCGCGTTTCTCGTACTGTTCGGCCCATTCGACGATGTCCTCGTCGCTGATGTAGTCCTGATTGCCGTTTGCGATGACTTCGAGATCGGCCTGCTTGAGGACCCCTTCGGTGACTTCGTCGCCCTCGCTCCAGTCGGCGTGGCTCTCGAGGTAGTCGACCTGGGTGATGTCGTCGTACTCGGCGATCCAGGATTCGATCTCTCGGTTCGAGGCGTGGCCCATCGGCAGCCACTCGACTTCGAGGGGAACTTCGGCCGGTGACTTCCCTGAAGAGGCTTCGTCGTTGGTGATCTTCGGGGCGTAGAGCGTCCCCGCGACGTCCATCGGATCCTGATAACTCGAAATCGGCCGGTCGGCGACGAACTTGTAGATACCCTTGCTGTCGCCGTCGGAACAGCCGTAGACAGTTTTCTCGTCCGGCAGGATGTCGGGCGCTTCCCACGCCGTCCGGCCCATCACGTAGTACTTGACGGGGTCGATGGCCTCCGGGTCGGCCGTCGGGTTCCGGATGTCGACGTGGTAGCCGTAGCGGTACGGGTTGGGGTACTCGTCTCCGATCGGTTCAACAGGGTTCCCGTCGCCGGCCTCCACGGGATCGGCGCCGAGGTGGTAGGCGAGATGTTCGACACCACTCATGTTCCAGTACCCCTGGACGTACCAGCCGTCGACCTCGTCGTAGTCGTTGACGGCACCTTGGATCTCGGAGGGGTTCGGCCGGTTCCAGAAGTAGGCCGCCCCCCGCAGCCCTTCGCCGTCGCCGGCCTCGATTATATCGCTGATCGTCCCCGTGAGGTTCGCACGCGGGTGGGCATAGTTCTCCTCGGAGGACAGCGGTGTCTGCCACGGGCTGAGGTCGCCGTAGCAGTTGATTCGGGTGCCACCGATGTCCCGGAACGCCTCGGTGTTGACCGTGTTGATCGCGTTCTCGGCATCTGCCTCCCACTCGCCGTCTTCGTTCTGCGAGAGAGGGGTCCGCATGATGTTGCCGGGACTGTTTTCGTCGTTCGTGAAGAGGTACCCCTCGGTTCCGTCGTCGTTCGTGGCGACGAAGTGGTTAGCGTCAGGGTTGTACCCCGAGTCACCGTAGCTCGTGCCCGCGAAGTTGTCGGTCGTGACGTCCACACCGTCAGGGGTCTGGGTGATTCCCCAGCGTTCGGTGTCACCGTTGATCGGATCCCCTTCCTGAATCAGCATCTCGAACTCCGGTTCGGCGGACCGTACGAAGTCCTGCTCCTCCCCCTGCGGGGGCGAGGGCTCCTCGAAGTCGTCGTTGTCGCCGTCGAATTCGAACTGGAAGTCTTTGTAGTAGCCGACACCGGCCTTGTTCCATGGCACGGAGTTGTCGCGGCTCGGGTGCTGGAGGCTGTGTAGCAGCGACCCGTCCTCGAAGACGAACGGCCCGGTCATCTCGGCCCCGAAGGCCGTCGTCGAGAACCGTTTCAGGTCGCCGACGACGCTCGGTGCTCCGTCGGTCAGCGTATCGTCGTCGTTGATTTCGCGGCTATCCCTGTCTTTCTCAGCGCTCGCGACACCTGCGACGCCCGCGCCAACCAGGGTGGCGATGGAGGCTTTCATCAGGTTGCGTTTGGATTGATCAACCATGCAAGTACGAAACCACATTCACGCGTAAAACCCGTTTATAATAGGTCAAGAGTCCGGTCCAGAGCCGTCACGGTCACCATACAGGCGACCGAACTGGTACGATCCGGAATAGAGTCCTCCCGAGGAGTCTATACTTGTCGACCTTCCCATTATTCACCGCGGCGTAAAACGACTCGCTCCTGCGGTGTGAAGATCTTCGCGGCGCTGGCCGTCTACCCGAAAGGATCCGTACGCACCGCCGAGAACTAATCACGTCGTCAGTCTCAGGTATCGATCTCCGCGTCGCCGATCTCGTCGACCTTCCGGCGGATATTTGTCGCCCGCTTTTGGACTCGCGAGGCGTACCGCTCGATCTTTCCGGGCTGGACGCCCATGAACGAGCCGACCCACTGGCGGTCCGTGTATGGCTGCGTGAGGAGATACGCCGCGAGCGTATCCCGGCCGGCCTGGATGATGATTGGCGGGACGCCACGCTTGCCGGTACCGGCCTCTTCGAAGCCGTTGACATCGAAGTAGATGTCGGCATACAGTTCGGCGGTCTCGGCGGTGTCGAACTCGATCCCCTCGTGGCGCGGCGCTTTGAACCGGTAGCGCCCATCATCCAGTTCGAAGATTTGAACGTCCATGATGTACTCCCGGTGAATCCCGATTGCCTCCTCGTCGGTTTGTTCTGTCGAGGCCATGTGCGTGACTCCGCCACGACCAATAATGAACTTCGGTAATAGTCGTCTATAGCCGTCAAGA
>NZ_JAZKTR010000233.1:0-2795 GCF_036625485.1 Natronomonas sp.
ACGAAGCAGTACTCCTCGAACTCGCCGGGTCGTTTCCCCTTCAGGCAACGCAGGGCGAACTGTTCGACCGGATTCAGGGCGATGCGGTGTTGAGCACCTCCCTCTGGGTCAACGTGGCGCTGGCGGGGCTGTCCGCCCTGCTGTTCGTGTATATGGGTCGCGCGGTCGGCGGGACCCGAGCGAAACTCATCTGGGGGGCAACCCTGCTGATACCGCTGGTATCGCTTTCGAGCTATCTCGGCCTGCTGTCCGGGCTCACCGTGGGTCTGGTGGAGATGCCGTCCGGCCACGCGCTGGCCGGCCAGGAGGTGCTCAGCCAGTGGGGTCGGTATCTGACGTGGACGCTATCGACGCCGCTCATCCTGCTGGCGCTGGGGCTGCTGGCCGACGTCGACATCGCGGACCTGTTGATCGTCATCGCAGCCGATATCGGGATGTGTCTCACCGGCCTCGCGGCGGCGCTGACCACCTCCTCCTATGCGCTCCGCTGGGTGTTCTACGTCGTCAGTTGCGCCTTCTTCGTGGTGGTCCTGTACGCCCTGCTCGTCGAGTGGCCGGCCGAGGCCGAGACCGCCGGTTCCGGCGAGATATTCGGCACCCTCCGAGCACTGACGGTCGTTCTCTGGTTGGGCTATCCCATCGTCTGGGCGGTCGGCATCGAAGGGTTCGCGCTCGTCGAGTCGGTCGGCCTCACGTCGTGGGGCTACTCCGCGCTCGACGTCTTCGCGAAATACGTCTTCGCCTACCTGCTGTTGAGTTGGGTGGCGGACAATCAGAGCGTCGTCGAGCGTGCCGGAAGCGTCGACGCGGGCAGCGCGGTAGCCGACGACTGACCTCGGTCAGGACGACTCCTCGTCGGTGTCGGCGCGTCCGTCGGACCCGGACGCCAGCCCGGCGACCGGGTTCTCCGGTTCCTCGACGCGTGGGTCGAACGCCAGCAGCGTCGCCAGAAGCGCGAACGCGACGACTTCGAGCGTCTTCGAGACCGCGGCCAACACGACGCGACCGGGCTGGTCGGCGCCGTTTACGGCGCCCACGAGCGGGTCGACGTAGTGGGAGAGAACCACGTTGACGAGGCCGAGGTGGGTGGTATCGGCGGTCCCGGACGTGGTCGGAGTGGCGCCGACGCCGTGGTCCAGTACGGTGTGCCATGCGAACCAGCCGATGACGTAGACGGCCATCGCGGCCATCCCGAGGACGTAGGCGCGGCGGAGGCCGAGATAGCCGGCCGCGACGGCGCCGATACCGGCGAGTATCGCGACCGACGAGACGACGAACAGCACCGGGTCCGGCTGGACGAGGAGTTCCCCGCCGAAGAGGTACTGCCGGAGGATGCCCGCCTTCCGGAAGCGGGCGAGCTCCGAGGCGCCGACGACGAAGTGGACGACAGCAACGGCGCCGACGACCTGTAGGGTCAGAAAGCGGAGTTTCCGAGCGGTAGGCTCGTCCATACGCGCCCTCGGAACTGGGCAGCCAAGAGGGTGCCGAAAATCGATAGCGGTGGCCTGCCGGAGGAGGGAGCGGGGGCCAGTCGGGGAAGGGCCACCACCGTGCGCGCGGGCGCTCGCTCGAACGCGCTCATACGCCCGCAGGCGCGCCCTGCGGCGATTTCGTGGCGTTTACGACGAAAGGTTGAAAACCGGTGTCGGCGTAGACTGCCCCAACGTGGAACTCATCGTCACCGAGAAGGACAACGCCGCTCGTCGCATCGCGGAGATCCTCTCCGACGGCGGCGCGTCCGCCGATCGGCGCAACGGCGTCAACGTGTATCGCTGGGGCGACAAACGGTGTGTCGGCCTCTCCGGCCACGTCGTCGGCGTGGACTTCCCGTCCGAATACTCCGACTGGCGGGACGTCCAGCCGGTCGAACTCGTGGACGCCGACGTCGTGAAGACCCCGACACAGGAGAACATCGTCAGGACCCTCCAACAACTGGCGAAGGACGCCGACGAGGCCGTCATCGCAACCGACTACGACCGCGAGGGTGAACTCATCGGCAAGGAAGCCTACGAACTCATCGACGAGGTCGCGGACATCCCGATCCAGCGTGTCCGCTTCTCCTCGATCACGGAAAACGAGGTCAAGAACGCCTTCGCCAATCCCGACGAACTGGACTTCGACCTCGCCGCGGCCGGCGAGGCCCGGCAGGTCATCGACCTGCTGTGGGGCGCCGCCCTGACTCGGTTCCTCTCCCTGTCCGCGAAACAGCTCGGCGACGACTTCATCTCGGTCGGCCGAGTGCAGTCGCCGACCCTGCGGCTCATCGTCGAGCGCGAACGTGAGATTCAGGCCTTCGACCCCGACGACTACTGGGAACTGTTCGCCGACCTCCGGAAGGACGAGGCGACCTTCGAGGCCCAGTACTTCTACAAGGAAGACGGCAAGGAACAGGAGCGCGTCTGGGACGAAGCCGCCGCCGACGAGGCCTTCGAACGCCTGCAGGGTGCGGGCGAGGCCGTCGTCGATTCGGTCCGCCGACGTACCCGGACCGACGACCCGCCGGAGCCGTTCAACACCACCCAGTACATCCGCGCGGCCGGGTCGCTCGGCCTCTCGGCCCAGAAGGCCATGAGCGTCGCCGAGGAACTCTACACCGCCGGGTACATCACCTACCCGCGGACGGACAACACCGTCTATCCCGACGACCTCGACCCCGAGGAACTGCTGGAGGACTTCGTCGGCCACCACCCCTTCGGCGACGACGCCGAGGACCTGCTGGAGTCCGAGAACATCGAACCGACCGCGGGCGACGAGGAGACGACCGACCACCCGCCGATCCACCCGACCGGCGAGAT
>NZ_JAZKTR010000234.1:0-2791 GCF_036625485.1 Natronomonas sp.
CGCGGAGGCTGACGCCCTCCTCCTGATGGTACTGGTGTTTGACCTCCGTCTTGAGCTTCGCCATGTCGACGCCGGTCGGGCAGTCGCTCTTGCAGCCCTTACAGCCGACACAGAGGTCCATCACCTCCTCCTGGAAGCGGTCGGAGTAGATCTCGTCCTCGTCGAGTTCGCCGCTGATCGCCGCCCGGAGCATGTTCGCGCGGCCGCGAGTGGTCTGGATCTCCTCCTCGGACGCGCGGTAGGTGGGGCACATGACCTCCGAGTCGGTCTGGCGACAGGTCCCACAGCCGTTACACAGTTCGACGAGGTGGGAGAAGCCGCCGTCGTCCTCGAAGTCCAGCGTCGTCTGCGGTTCGACCGACTGGTACTCGGCGCCGTATCGGAGGTTCTCGCGCATGTCGGCGCCGACGCCGCGGTCGGAGTCGGGACCCACGTCCTCGGGACCGTCGCGGTAGACGACGTTGCCGGGATGCATCTGCCACTCGGGGTCGAAGGCCGTCTTCAGTTGCTTGAACGCGGTCCAGAGTTCCTCGCCGTACATCTTGGGGTTGAACTCGGTGCGCGCCATCCCGTCGCCGTGTTCGCCCGAGAACGCCCCGTAGTGGTCGAGGACGAGGTCGGTCACGTCTTCGGCGATCGAGTGCATCTTCTCGATGCCCGCCTCGTCCTTGAGGTTGAGGATCGGCCTGATGTGGAGCGTCCCGCTCCCGGCGTGGGCGAAGTAGGCCGCGGAGGTGCCGTGGTCCTCGAGTACTTCCTTGAACTCGAAGACGTACTCGGCCAGCTCGTCGGGCGGTACCGTCGCGTCCTCGATGAAGGGGTAGGGCTTGGGATCGCCTTCCATCCCCATCAGCAGGGGGATCGCGGCCTTGCGGAGCTTCCAGATGTCGGCCTGGTCCGCCTCGGTGTAGGCCTCGATGGCGTGGAAGGCGTCGCCGTTCTCGACGAAGTAGTCGTTCGTCTCGGCGATGGCCGCCTCGAAGTCGTCGACGAGTTCGGAGTCGAACTCCAGCATGAGGGCCGCCTTCGTCCCCTCGGGGATCATCTCGACGTACTGGGCGTACTCCGTCGATCCGGCCGCCAGGTCGAACACTTCGTCGTCCATCAACTCCACGGCACTCACCTCGAACTGGAGGGCCTCGGGAACGGCTTCCATCGTCTCGACGAGGTCGTCGAAGCAGTAGAGGACGAGCGCCGTCTCCTCGGGCAGGGAGACCAGCGACACCTCCGCCTCCACGATGACGCCGAGGGTCCCCTCCGCACCGACGAACAGTTTCGAGAGGTTGATGACCTCCTCGCCGTCCTCGTTCTCGTAGATGACTTTCTGGAGGTTGTAGCCCGACACCGAGCGCTTGAGGTCGGGGTACTTCTCCTCGATCTCCGCCTCGTGGGTCTCGACCAGTCGGCGTACCGTCTCGTAGATGTTCGCTTCCAGCCCGTCGCCGGAGACCTTCGCCGCCCACTCGTCGCTGTCGAGGACGATCTCCTCGGTGTGGATCAGGGATCCGTCGGCCAGCACCACGTCGAGTTCCTCGGTGTAGGCGTCGGTGATACCGTAGCGCACCGAGTGTGCGCCGGTGGAGTTGTTGCCGATGCCGCCGACGACGGTCGACCGGTTCGAGGACGCCGGATCGGGGGCGAACTTCAGCCCGTACTCTTCGAGATGGTCGTCGAGGTGGTCCTGTACCACTCCGGGCTGGACGACCGCTCGCTGCCCCTCCGGGTCCACGTCGACGATGTCGTCCATGTAACGCGTGAAGTCGATGACCACACAGCCCGGTCCGACCGTCTGGCCGCCGAGCGACGAACCGGTGCCGCGGGGGAGGATCGGCACGCCGTGTTCGGCCGCCGTCTCGACGGTGTGACGCACGTCACTCACGCTCTTCGGCAACACCACGCCGGCCGGTTTCGCCTGATAGATGCTCCCGTCGGTCGCGTACAACACTTGCGCGTACTCGTCGAAGGCCACGTCGCCTGCGACACCCTTGCGAAGCTCCTCGGCGAGCGCCCGATACTCCTCCGCGTCGGGGTGGTCGTGTCCGAGCGAATCGACCGAGGTCTCCAGGCCCCATGTTTGCTCATCGATAGCCATGTACGAGCCACCGGACTGTGCTAATGTAAGTCCTATGTAAGGCCTCTCCCGTCATTTCGCTCTCTCGGCAACACACCAAACGGACAGCAGAACCGTCAACGAAAGCGATGCAGTTCGCACGGCGGACAGTAAACGGTGGCTCGGTGCCGGCACGGCCTGCAGGTACCTCTCGCTGATGCCGGCACCAGTAGTGTAGCTTCGGTCGACCATGTTTCCGAGACGGACGTGACCGGCCACCGCGAGGGGCCTCCACGTGTCGATGCCGTCGACGGGCGCGTGCCCGAACCACCAGGGAATCGCCGAAGACTCCAGCGACATCGAGTTCGACGAAGCGGACACACCCCTGTCGAGGCACTGGTTTCGATAGTCCGGCGAGCACGGGTCGCGACGACGCGCGACCGTGAAAAATAATCCGTCAATTCGAGTGTTGGGTTAACGCCGTCCGCAGTCCCGATCTGCGGTCCGTATTCCTCGATTGCGGACGGGACGAACTGCCCCCGCGCCCGTGTCCGTGCGCCTGAATACTCCGCCGATCAATTCCGCCGACCAATCCCAATCCGTACCCGAGGTTACGACAGCGAGCCCGACGATTCCGTCCCGCCGGTCGAGGTCGACGACCTGCCGACGGTGGCCTGCTCGCAACGCTCGCGGGAGTGGGACCTCGAATACGAACTCGATTAACGCCCGGCCCGCTGCTGG
>NZ_JAZKTR010000042.1:0-17191 GCF_036625485.1 Natronomonas sp.
GTGAGCATGTTCTGCCCCGAGTCGTCGGCGTCGGGGTCCATCGCCAGCCCGTACTCGTCGCGGAGTTCCTTGATGACGCCCATCATCAGCGCCACGTCGGTCCCGGGCCGGAATCGGACGAACTCGTCGGCGTGGGCCGCGGTCTTGGTAAAGCGCGGGTCGAGAACGAGTATGTCCCCGCCGCGTTTCTGCCCTTCGAGGATGTGCTGCATCGCGATGGGGTGGGCCTCGGCGGGGTTCTGCCCGACGATTATGTTCAGCCCGAAGTTGCGGTAGTCGGGGACGGTGTTGGTCATCGCACCGTAGCCCCACGTGTTCGCCAGCCCCGCAACCGTCGTCGAGTGACAGATGCGTGCCTGGTGGTCGACGTTGTTCGTCCCCATGAACGCCGCGAGCTTTCGGATGGCGTAGGACTCCTCGTTGGAGTGGTGGGCACTCCCGAGGATCATCACGCTCTCGCGGCTGTGTTCTTCGTCGACGTCGACCGCATCGCTCGGCGACACGTCCGAATCGGGCCACAGGGCCCGGATGTCGGTCCCGAGGCGGTCGTAGGCCGTGTCCCACGAGAGCTTCTGCCACTCCCCATCCTCCCGAATCATCGGGTGTTTGAGACGTTTTTCGGAGTGCTCGGTCTCGTAGATGCCTGCTCCCTTCGAGCAGAGCGACCCGTTGTTTATCGGGTGCTCTTCCCACGGTTCCATGCCTACGAACGAGTCGCCCTTTCGCTCGCCATGGAACCCACACCCGACAGAACAGTAATTACAGATAGTCTTTGTCAACTCCCCGTCCGTATCCTGTCCATCGACCTCGTCGTCGCTTTGGGCGAGTACCTGCCCCGCGGTACCGCCACCGAGTGCGACCGCACCTGTCAGCGCGCTCGCCTTCATGAACGACCGACGGTCGAGGTCGAGGGAGACTGGTTCCGTGCTCATGCCATTTTTTCCGTATTGCGTCGTTGTTTGACTGCGATTCCCTAGCACATTAGAAATCATCCCATATTAAATACGGGGCCGTCAGTGAACGGATTTTTAAAGTGTCGATAGAACCTGCTTGACTAGTTTATCAATTGAAATTTTCTCGTCGGCCTGACCGTCGCAAAGCCTATATTCATGGTAGCATTGGGCATAGTCGATGAACGTAGGGGCATTCGTCTGCGGTTGTGGCGGTACCTGTGGGCTCGACCTCGAGGAGGTTCGGGAGGGCGTTCGAGACGTCGACGTCGTGGCATCCTCGGAGTTGCTCTGCGAGGGCGGCCTCGACGGCGTCGACCACGTCATCGACGAGTACGACCTCGACCAACTCATCGTGACGGCATCCGACGACCGGTGTCGGCGGACCTTCCGCGAGTTGGTCGACCGGAAAGGGCTCCACCCGGATGCGGCGGCGTTCGTCGACCACCGCGAGGGGTCAGCGTGGGTCCACGATAGGGAGGCCGCGACCGACAAGACCGCCCGCCTGCTCAACGCGACATACGCGGGCCTCGAGGAGGAAGCCGTCTCCAGAACGGTCTCCCGCGAGGCCGGCGACTCGGTCGCCGTCGTTGGCGACCCCGAGACGGCGGCCGCCCTCGCCGAGTCGGCGGACGTGACGCTCGTCGCCGACGGCCGCGAGTTCGCGAACGTCGACGCCGACCTCGATGACGTCGACATCGCTCGCGGGGAGGTCGTCGACGTCGACGGCCGGTTCGGCGAGTTCGAACTCACCCTCGAATCGCGGGTCACCGAAGCCTGCATCGACTGCATGGAGTGCGTTCGGGAAGGCCCCGACAGCGTCACCGCACGCCCCGTCCAGATACCGGCCGATGCCCCCGACGGCGAGTGGACCGAGGTGTGCCCGACCGACGCCATCGACATGGACGGGACGACCCGCCGCATCGCCGCCGACCAGGTCATCTACCCCGACGCAGAGCAAGATACCCGAGGCGGGCGCGTGGGCTACTATACGCACGTCGACGCGGCCACGATAGCGGCCGTCGAGTCCCAACTCGGCGGCATCGAGAAACCCGCATTTCTCGACCTCGAGATGGACGTCTGTGCCGCCGGTGAATCCTCCCAAGAGGGCTGTACCGCCTGCACGGACGCCTGTCCCCACGACGCGGTGGGTCGTCCGTCGGTCGATTCCGTCGAGTTCGACGAGGTGGCCTGTCAGAACTGCGGCGCCTGCACCTCGGCGTGTCCCACCGGGGCCACGCAGCTCCGAGAGCCCTCGAACCGACGCATCGCTCGCGAAGTCGAAGCCCTGCTGAATGCGGAGAACGACGATGGCGGCTGGCTGTTCAATCGGGGGTCGAGCGGTATCGACCAACCGGTCGTCGCCTTCGTCTGCTCGGAGCAGGCCGCCGACCGACTGCGCGAGTACGGCCGCCGGGCGGCCATCGAGGAGGACGTCTCCTATCCGCCGGTCCTCCCCGTGAAGGTCAACTGCACCGACACGGTCGGGGAGGCCCACGTCATGCACGCGCTGGCCGCCGGCGCCGACGGCGTCGCGGTCGTCGGCTGTGGGGAGTCGTGTCTCCACTCCGGGCCCGACCCGAAGGCCGAACTCGTCGAGCGCCTGAACCGGGCCTGTACCGACCTCGGTGTCGGTGAACGCGTGACGTTCCTCGCTCCAGGGTCCGACCCGGAGGGGTTCTGTACGGAGTTGGAGACGTTCGTCGACGGACTCGACGAATCGCCGGTTCCCGCCGGCGAACACGAGGCGGAGGGAACCATCGAAGGCGACATCGACCGCCCGGCCTTCGCCTCCCACGCGTGGACGCTGGAGTCCGTTCGAACGCTCCTCGAACACGTCGATCCCGACCGGGAGGTCATCCGCGGGCTGAAGGACTTCGGCTGGATGGACGTCTCGGATGCCTGCAACCTCACGCCGACCTGTACGAACCTGTGTCCGACCGACGCCATCCAGCGGACGAACGAGGGCGACCTGCTGTTCAATCACGAACGCTGTGTCAACTGCGGCCTCTGTGAGGAGGGGTGTCCGGAGACGGCCATCACGATGCAGGACGGACTCGACCTGTCGCTCCTTCCGGAGAACCGCGAGGGGCCGACAGACGGCGTGCCGGGCGAACTCGGGGCGGCGTGGTCCCGCGTCTACGAGGGCGAGATGCAGGAGTGCGTTCGCTGCGGGAAGCCCTTCGCCTCCGCCGGGACCGTCGACAAGGTCCGCGGGGAGGTCGGCAACGCGGTCGAAGGTATCGCACCGGAGTCGCCGCATTCGGTCTTCGAGTACTGTGGCGACTGTCGGACGCACCTGCTGTTCGAACGAGGTGAAAACTGATGGACGAAACCCAGATCTACGAGGCACGGCTGGAAGTGATCGACTTCCTCATCGAGGTGTTCTACGACGCCCCCAGCGAGGAGTTCCTCGGACGGCTGTTCTCCGACGAGGTGACCGTCCCGGACGGAGAGATCAACGACCCGATGGACCGCGGCTTCGAGCGGCTCGAGGCGTTCATCGAAGCCAACCGGTCGCGGTCGGTCGAGGACATCGCCGACGAACTCCGGACGGAGTACACCCGGCTGTTCGTGGGGCCGCGACCGCCGGCGCTTCCCCACGAGACCTACTATCGGGAGGACACCGAGTTCATCGGCGAGGGGCTCGCGGAACTGGAGGCGGACTACTCGGCGGCCGGCTGGAAGCCCCACGAGGACTACCCCGAGGAGAACGACCACCTCGCCGTCGAACTCGCGTTCCTCCGGGATCTCGTCGACCGCCAGCGGCGCGGAGAGGAGGCCGCCTTCGGATTCGAGCGGGTCTTCCTCGACGAACACCTCGGGCGGTGGAACGAGGAGTTCCTCGAGACGGTTCAGGAGGAATTCGACATGAGGGAAGCCGAAGCGAACCTCTTTCTGGCCGCTTCGGAGGTGTTCGTCGGCCTCGTCGAGTTCGAGGACGAACTCGTCGCCCAGCAGGTCCCTAGTTAGCCCCGTAGACGACGAAAAAGCCCGACAGCAACGCGAGGACGCCGAGTGCGGCCACCACGGGCGCGCCGGCGTCTATCGTCCGCTCCATCAGGAAGTAACTGCTCCAGACCCCGCGCCACTCGGCGAACAGCGAGACGAGGCCGATACCGACGACCACCGCGAGCAGCGACCCGACGGCCGAGGCCAGCACCGCGGTGCCGAGGCGGTCAGCCATCGTACCACCGGCCGACGACGAGCACCCCGAAAAGCGGTACCAGCAGGGCGAGCAGGTACTGCACCAGCGTCGCCATGTACCGGATCGTCGATTCGAGGTGGATGGACCAGTGCCACGTTCCTTTCAGTCCGGCGATGACGGCGACGGTGCCGACGAGGAGAAGCGAGATGGCGATCAGACTCGCAACTACGTAGACCGCGGCACGGACGTAGCCGAGCGCTCGGGTCAGGTCGGAATCGGTCGTTGTCTTCGTTTCGACGGCCATAGTTCAGGACCAGTGTTGTCTGTACGCGTCGTACGTGACGACGGCGAGGGCAACGAATCCGAGACCGAGGATAGCCAACGATGTCATCGACGTTTCGGGAGTAGTTCCGAGGTGTACGATACCACTTGTCACAACCCTAGTTGCGAGTCGTCGTTCTAAACCCTTGTGGAACCTCACGCCTCGCCGTCACATCGAGCCACAGCAGACGGTGAAATCCTCGGCCAAAAACCCTGAGAAACGTTTTTGGCCGTTCAGACATACACCGTTACATGACCTCGCGACGCGGGCTGCTCGGGCGGATAGCCGCCGTCGGACTCGCGGCGATACCGGGGTGTTCCACGCTACTTTCTCGAGAGCAGGGGAACGCGGTCTCGCTGCCGCCGAACCCCCACGAGGTCCCCGCCCGGCAGCACGCGTGGGACGCCGTCCTCCACACCGACGCCCACGGCAATCGGCACTTACCGCGCCACCATCGCGTCCTTCTGCTCGATCTGGACGTCGAACCCTCCGTCGACGCCGCCGACACCATCGAGACGGCGATGCGCGAACTGGAGGCCACCTACGAGTGGTCCGCCGAGGGACTCCTGCACACGCTGGCATGGGGGACCCGCTACTTCGAACGGATCGGGGAGTTGGAGGCCTCGCCGATTCGGCACCCGGAAGTCCTCTCACGGACGGACGACCCGGACCTCCTGTCGTACGACGCCGCGCTCGTACTCGCCTCCGACGTCCCGTCGCACCTCGTCCGCACCGAGACGGCGCTGTTCTCGGAGTCCGAACCCCTCGAAGGCCGGGAGCTAGAGGCGAGACTCGACGACGTGTTCTCGATCGCCGCTCGTCGAACCGGGTTCCACGGCGAGGGCCTCCCCGCCGAACACGCGGGCGCCGAGGGCGTCCCGGACGACATCCCCCGCGATGCGCCGATGTTCACCGGATTCATGTCGATGCGTCAGGGGACACAGCCGAGTGAGGACCGCGTCACCATCGACAGCGAACGCTTCGAGGACGGCCGGTTCGACGGCGGAACGACGATGCATCTCTCACATCTCACCGAATCGCTCGACGCCTGGTGGGACATGGACGATAGCGGGCGGGTCGACCGGATGTTCTCGCCGGATTTCTCCCCGGAGGACATCGAATCGTTCACCGACGACGTGCCGTTTCTCGACCAGGCCTTCGAGCACGCCGAGGAGTTCGGCGTGGTCGGCCACCACGAGAAGGTCGCCCGAGCACGCGAAGACGGACAGCCGGTCATCCTCAGGCGGGACTTCAACACGACCGACGGCGACAGAGCGGGCGTTCACTTCCTGTCGCTACAGGCGTCGCTCGACGACTTCGCGGCGACGCGGAAAGCCATGAATGGGTGGTTCCTCCGGAACGAGCACGATCAGGTGACCGACAGGAAGAACAACGGGCTGTTGAACTTCATCGACGTCGAATCACGGGCGAATTTCTACGTTCCCCCGCGAGAAAATCGCGTGTTTCCGGCGTTCTCGCCGTAGAAAGTGTTAGTCTTCCAAGAAGACGTCGCCGTCGACCTCTCCGGTGTGGAGTTCGTTCGGCCAGACGCCGTGGTCCCAGACTTCGAACCCATTGAACGTCTCGGTCGCCCCCTCGGGGCGCCATTCGCTATCCTTGTGTGACATACTGCCACATACTGGAGACGTAGTATTAAGGTTTGTGTGGACCCGTCGGATGCTGTTTGGGGGGTCGAGTAGTCGCCCTCTTATAAATCGGGCACGGGCACCGCCCGGGTCGCCACGCCCCACTTATAAAACAAACACTCGACCCCCGAATCGCGGCGATCCGTATCAGGTCGGCGGTGCGTTGGACGGCCGTTCCTCGTCGTCGAGGAACACGCGTGCGAACAGGTCGACGTAGAGGGCGAGTACCTCCGACTCGTCGATACCCTTCTCCGCCGCCTGCTGTTGGAGAAACTCCGCCAACGCGTCGGTCGGTTCGAGGTCGACGGTCCGGCCGTCGACCTCGAAGTCGACCTCGTGGGCGCCGGAGACGAGGTGCTCGACCTCCAGGAGGGCCTGTTCGACCTTGGTTTCGATCGCCTCGTCGTGCTCCTCGAGCCGGGCTTCGGCCCACTCCTCGGCGGCCTCCGAGAGGCGGTCGCTGACCTCGAAGGATATCAAAACGTTCCCTCCTCGGCCTCGAAGGCGGTTTCCCAGACGGTCTCCTCATCGCAGGACGGACACCGCTGGCGGAGCTCCGACCGCTCCATCCTCGCGAAGTTCCCCATCTGCCCGCATTCGGTACACTCGAAGTACGTCATTCCGGTGGCCAACTCTCGGGCGAGGGCTCTTCTTCACCCAGTTCGCCGAACATAGCGACCAACAGCATGATGAGCGCCCCGAGGACGATGAGTCCGATGACCCCGCTGACGGCCGACCGGCCGATGTAGTCCATCGACGCCCAGTCGATCAGTTCGAGGACCTCGAACCAGGTGACGACCGCCCAGATGGCGACTGCGAGGGCCGCGATCGTTATCCACCGCGCCTGTTGGAACGCAGTTCTGACTCCCATGTTAACTACCCACATTGCAGTTGGGACGGGGAGGGTCAAAAATGTACTCCACGTCTCGAACGGCGTCGGCGATCGGTCCGGCCGCCATCACGGTCTTCGAGAGGAGGACTTTAGGTCGGCGACGGCGTTCGGTTCGCTGTGGACCCGTCGCGTATCGTCGATGAGTTCCCGGCACCC
This sequence comes from Natronomonas sp., assembly GCF_036625485.1. GTDB lineage: Archaea > Halobacteriota > Halobacteria > Halobacteriales > Haloarculaceae > Natronomonas. The sequence continues at coordinate 7,115 of NZ_JAZKTR010000042.1, forward strand.
TCCTTTCGGGGCGCACAGGAGCAGGCTCTCAGCGACATCCGCGCCGCCTTCGAGGCCGGCAACGACGTCGTGTTAGTGCGCGCGCCGACCGGCAGCGGCAAGTCCCTCCTTGCCCGCGCTATCGCCGGTTGCGCACGGCACGCCGGGTCAGGCGAGGCCGCCAAGCCTGTCGGCGCCTACTACACGACGCCGCAGGTCTCCCAACTCGACGACGTCGAGGGCGACGAACTGCTCGAAGACCTGAGCGTCATCCGCGGGAAGGCCAACTACTCGTGTATCCTGCCGGGCGAGACCTCGACGTCGGTGAATCAGGCACCCTGCGCCCGCGAGCGGGGGTTCAACTGTCCCGTCAAGCACCGGTGTCCGTACTTCTCGGACCGGTCTATCGCCTCGAACCGCGAGATCGCGGCGATGACGCTGGCCTACTTCATGCAGACCGCCGGCAGCGACGTCTTCGGCACGCGGGACGTGGTCGTCATCGACGAGGCCCACGGCCTCGCCGAGTGGGCCGAGATGTACGCGACCATCGACCTTTCGCCGGCCGAGATTCCGGTGTGGGATTCGTGCGAACCGCCGGAGATCGACGATCTGCGAGACGTCGAGGAGTACGCCGAACGGCTGACGACGGTCTGTTCGCGCCGACAGGAGGAACTGCGCGGCAAGGTCGAACTCACGCCCGACGAGGCCGAGGAGCGCGACCAGTTGGCCGAACTGGTCCGGGACCTGGGCTGGTTCCTCGAGGACCTGCGGGACCCCGACAGTCCGACGACGTGGGTCGCCGACCAGGGCCGCAACCGGGCGATCTCGGTCAAGCCGCTGGACCCCGCGCGATACCTGCATCACACCGTCTGGGACCGCGGCACCAGGTTCGCCCTGTTGTCGGCGACAATCCTCAACAAGGATGCCTTCTGCCGGAGCGCGGGACTGGATCCGGACAACGTCGCGTTGGTCGACGTACCGCATACCTTCCCCGTCGAGAACCGGCCGCTCTACGACGTGACACGGGGGAAGATGACCTACGAGCATCGCGACGACACCCTGCCGAAGGTCGCCCGGACCATCGTCCGCCTGATGCGGGAACACCCCGACGAGAAGGGACTGATCCACGCCCACTCCTACGACATCGCCGACCGCCTCTACGAGTTGCTGGACGATTTCGGCGTCTCCGAGCGGGTGCGCGCCCACGACACGGAGACGCGTGACGCCGCGCTATCGGGGTGGAAGCGCTCCGAGGACCCCGACGTCTTCGTCTCGGTGAAGATGGAGGAGGCGCTGGACCTGAAGGACGACCTCTGTCGGTGGCAGGTCCTCTGCAAGGCGCCGTATCCGAACACGAACGACTCGCGGGTCGCCCAACGGCTCGAAGACGGCCAGTGGGGCTGGTATTACCGGACCGCGCTGCGGACGGTCATTCAGGCCTGCGGCCGGGTCGTTCGCTCGCCGGACGATTACGGGGCGACGTATCTGGCCGATTCCTCGCTTTTAGACCTCTTCGAGCGTGCGCGCCATGACATGCCCGACTGGTTCGAAGCACAGGTCGACCGGATGTCCGAGCCGGACCTGCCGCCGTTCGACCCACAGGGCGTCGCGAAGAGTACGAACGGGTCGACGACCGGAACGACGGCCTCGCGGACGCAGTCGGCGTCCAAAAGCGGCCGTCGCTCCGGCTCTCTGGACGACCACCCGCTATCCGACGTCTGGGGAGACGAGTGATCAGAGGACGGTGGCCGCGGCCGCGACCATCCACATGATCATCAGGAAGGCGAACAGCAGGGCCATGATTTTCTGCCGGTCGAGTTCCACATCACCGATTTGCATACAGAGCGGTTACTCCCGCCGTCGTATAAGTCTCTCGTCGTGTCAGGCGCCGTCGGCGCCCGAAACGGCCTCGTCGACCCGTTTTCCACCCTTGTAGACCGCCTCGACGTCGCGTACCGCCCCGATACCGTTTCGGGGGTCGCTGCCCAGCGCGAGGAAGTCGGCGTGTGCGCCCGGCGTGATCGTCCCCACGTCCTCGGGGACCGTTCGTCCCGAGCCGCCGGTCGCGGCTTCGATGGCCTCCAGCGGCGAGAGGCCGATCTCCTCGACCAGCAGTTCCATCTCGAGGGCGTTGTCGCCGTGGGGGATGAGTTCGGGGCCGAGGAAGTCGGTGCCGGCGGCGATGGGCACCCCCGCTTCGTGGGCGCGCTCGACGGACTCGACGTGGGCCTCGAAGGCCTCGCGGGCCTTTCGCAGGCCGTATTCGGGCACGCCGTGGTCCGCACCTTCCTCGACGAGGCGGTAGGCGATGGCGAGCGTCGGGACGAAGGTCGCGTCGGTCTCCAACAAGAGGTCGATGGCCTCCTCGTCGAGGTAGAAGCCGTGTTCGATTGTGTCGACGCCGTTTTCGAGCGCGGCGATGACGCCCTCGGTACCCTGGGCGTGGCTGGCGACGGGAATCCCGACCCGTTCGGCTTCCTCGGTGAAGGCGCGGATCTCGGCGTCGGTGTACTGCTGTTGGTCCGGGGCGTCCTTCTCCGAGAGGACGCCGCCGGTCGTCATGATCTTGATACAGTCGGCGCCGTCGCGGAGGCGCTTGCGGGCGGTCTTGCGACATTCGTCCGGGCCGTCGGCCAACTCCGAGACACCGAGACCGTGTTCTCGGGCGATGTCGTAGGGCAGGAAATGGGCGTCGCCGTGGCCGCCGGTCTGGGAGATAGAGCGGCCGCTGGTGTAGATCCGCGGGCCAAGTACCTCGCCCTCGTCGACGGCCTCCCGAACGCCGAGCGCGACCGAACTCCCGAGGTCACGGACCGAGGTGAAGCCGGCCGAAAGCAGCCGTCGGCAGTCGGTCGTCGCCCGGGCCGCACACGCGGTGTCGGACTCGTGGAGCCACGTCTCGGGCGCCATCGTCCGCAGGCCCTGCAGGTGGACGTGGGCGTCGATGAATCCGGGGGTGACGACCCGGTCGCTCAGGTCGACGTGCTCGCCGGCCTCGGGGACGTCCTCCCGAGGGCCGACCTCGTCTACGCGTCCGTTCTCGACGGTGAAACGAGCGTCCTCTATCGCCCGGCCGGTGCCGTCCACGAGCGTGCCGCAGTCGACGTACATACCACGCCATGCGGGTGCACCACACAAAGCACTTGTCGGCGGGCCGTTCCGAGTGATGGTCTCCCACACGGACAGCAACGTTATTGCGTTGGTCGACATCCACGCGATATGGTCGATGCGACCAAGGAACCGACCGTTCGAACGCGCGTGCTGAACGGCGTTGCCGTCCCGAGCGTACCACCGGAAGAAGAGCAGGATTACTATCCGAACCACGAACGGGCGTCGATACGGTCGCTTCGGCGCCACGTCCGACGCGGCGACAGCGTGGTCGTGGTCGGCGGCGGCTGGGGCGCCTCGACCGTCGTTGCCGCCCGGATGACGCACTTCGAGGGCGAGGTCACGGCCTTCGAACCGAGTTCCGAGATGGTCGACACGATTCGCCACGCCCTCACGGTCAACGGCGTCACCGACGTGGCGTCGGTCGAACACGCCGCGATCGGTCCGGTCCGTGAGGCCAACGCGAAGTATTTCGGCCCGGCCGACGGCGACCGCCTGCCGCCGGAGGCGGTTCCGGCGTGTGACGTACTCGAACTCGATTGTGAGGGTGCGGAACTGGCCGTCCTGCGAGTACTCGATTTCCGTCCGCGCGTCATCATCGTCGAGGGCCACCCGCATATCGGCTGTCCCGGCGACGAGGTAAAGGCGGAACTCGACCGGCTGGGATACGACGTCGTCGACGAAGGAACCGCCGGCATGGACGACGACCTGCCCGTCATCACCGCACTGCGAGACGAACGAAAAGGACCAACCTGACCTGTCGGTCGCCGGGCGGTCGACTCCGGGCTTAGTCGAGGCAGGCGTCGATGACGCCATGAACGACACCTTCGCTGTGGCTTTTCACAACGCGCGTTCCCATCACGTCGACGGACCGGCCCGCCTCGCTGGCGGCTGCCTTCAGTCGGTCGATAGGCCGCTCCGGAAACAGCGGTTCCGGCGTCGCTTCGTGCAGATGGAGCGTGCCGCCCGACACGAGCGCGTCCAGCGCCGAATATAGGTATTCGTGTGCGTCGTAAAAGCCCATCACGACCCGGTCGGCGGTCGTTTCGACGTCACGGCAATCGCCGAGAATTGCCTCGATACGGTCGGTGACGTCGTTCAACCGCGCGTTCTCGACGAGGAGACGGTAGGACTCGGGGTTGATCTCGGCCGCGGTCACCTCGGCGCCGGCCCGCGCCATCGGGAGCGTGAAGTAGCCGATGCCGGCGAACATGTCGAAGACCCGCTCGCCCTCGACGACGGCCTCGCCCATGCGTGCGCGTTCGGCCTTGTTACCCGGCGAGAACATCACTCGCGAGAAATCGACCGCGTACTTCGTCCCGTGTTCGACGTGGATCGTCTCCGTTTCGCCCGTGCCCGCGACCACCTCCGGGGAGGGTTCGCGTCGCGTCCCCGAGACGCCGCCACGGGCGAGGACGGTATCGGCGTTGCCGTGGAGTTCAAGGAGGGCCTCGCCGACGGTTTCGCGCTGGTCGGCATCGAGCGTCGCCTCCGCGGAGACGTCGCCGAAATCCGCCAGCACGATGCTCCCGACGACGGCCCACGAGGAGGGCGCAGCTGCGATGGTTCGCTCGCTGGCGCCACGTGCCGCAAGGACGTCTTCGAGGCCGCGCTCGCGGGTCGGTAGGTCGATCTCGCTCGTCTCGTCGACCGCGGTCTCCGTGGGCGCTTCGATGACGGGAATCGCCACCCGTTCGTCGTCGTAGGCGTCGACGCTTCTGGTCGGGTCGTAGACGCCCTCCGCGCGAAGGGCGTCGATGGCCTCCTGCGTGCGGGGTTTCGAAACGAGTGCGGCGAGATCGGACACGCTATTCGGGAAGGATATGGAGGCCCTTGCGGTGTTTGAGCACCGGTACCTCGTCGGCGTCTGCGTCCATGTAGTCGGGGCGCGGGATCGTCTTGGACTCGTAGGTCTCTGGGTCGAGTACCTGTACGGCGTGAGCGTCCTCGATGGCGACGACGGTCGTCTCTTCGGCGTCCTCGCGGGTGCCGATCTTCCGGGCGTCGGGGGCGATGCCCTCCTCGAAGTCGGCCTCGTAGCGGTCGCCGCTTTCGAGGCGCGTGCCCTTGAGGTTCCCGTGGGCGCTCGTGACGAGGACGGGGCCGTCGCCGTCCTCGAGGTCGATGACGTCGCCGGGCGTGTAGGGCGGCAGACGGGCGGTGAAGGTGACGCGATAGACCTCGTTTCCGTCGCTGTCCTCGGTGACGAGCGTGGGGGCCTCGGAGACGGTGCCGCCCAACTCGCGAACGATGCGCTCGGCGATGGTCTGACCGAGTTTGTTCGTCGAGACCTTCATGTTCACGCCGTCTTTCATCTCCGTGGTCTCGGTGATGAACGCCTCGCGGTCGCCGTCTTCCTCGCGGTTGGCGACGAACTCCTCGGCGATCTCGATGGCGCGGTCCTGTTCTTCGCTACTCGGCGTGCGCTCGGTCCCGCGGACCTGCACAGTGGAGGCGTAGTAGTCGCCCGCGATACGGCCACAGCGGTCACAGGTCTCTCTGGCGATGTAGACGGGAACCGTGACCTCCTCCTGGAGCGGCGTGTCGCGGATGATGCCGGTGAAAACGGCGTGCATCCGGATGGTGTTCTGGTCGATCTGTTCGGGCTCGACGCCCCAGTCGACGTCGTGGGCGTCGACGTGTACCGCGAGCCGTTCGGCGGTCTCCTCGATTGCGATGTCGGTGTAGTCGCGGGCGCCCACGTCGATCCAGCGGTTGCCGCGGTGGAGCGCACCGCACTGGCTACAGACCCGAACCTCGATGCGTTCGGGGGCATCGACGAGGTCGAAATCCTCGAAGTAACAGTCGTCGCACAACACGGCGTCCGGGTCGCGCGGTCCCGTCGGGAGGTCGACCTCTGGGGGCCGTTCGATGGCGTCACCGCAGCGCGGACAGAACTCCTCGGAGCGCGAACCGGAACTCATTGCCGAAGGGTAGCCGATGGAGCCTTTTAAACGGCGCGCCCTGGGCGTCAGGTCGATTCGCGGCACTCCAGCAGTTCGCCGTCCTTCGGCGGCCGCTCCTCCTCGGCCCGGTAGACGACGTGTTCGTCGACGTAGTAGGTCGCGGACCACCAGTAGTCGCCGTGCAACGTCGACGCCGTCACATCGACTTCGACAGGCGTGCCGTCGACACTGAAGTAGAGCGTTCTCGAATCCCCGCGGCTCTCGTGGGGGTCGTAGCTCTCGAAGTGGGAGTCGAGCAGGTCGATGTACCGGTCGACGTCGGGGCCGTGACGAACCTGGGCAGCGGCCTCGCCCTCGGTAGCAGCCGTCTCCAGCAGGTTCCGGAGCCACTCGTCGCCGATCTCGCTTGCGGCCACACGCTCGGCGTCCGCAGGGTCGTCCTCGCGGTGGGCGTCGAACAGCAGGTCCGGCCGATAGATGCCGCCGTTGCCCGAGACCTTGACCTCGTAGCCGTCGCCCGCGCTCTGGACACCCTCCGAGTGGACCCCCAGGTCGTAGGAATCCAGCCGCGTCTCCGGTTCGTACTCGACGACGACCTCCCGGTAGTAGACGTTCTCGTAGGCTTCGACGAACGACTCGGCGGTTTCGGCGTCGAACGACTCGGGCCACTCGACGTCGAGGTCCTGTGTCACCGGACATTCCTCGGGGAGGTCGGGCTCCGTCTCGGTGTCGTTCCCACCGAGGCCGTCCGGCAGGCTCGATTCGGTACAGCCGCCGATGACGACGGCCCCGAGCCCGGCAAGCAGGGTGCGTCTGTCGAGCGTTCGTGGCATATACGAACCAAGGACTGGCAATGTAGTCGGCTTTGTGTAGAGTCAAACAGCCGTTTCACTGACCGTCGGTTTCCGGACGTACCGACCACGAAAGTAGATGAACCTAAGTAGGGGCCCGCGCAAAATTTGCCACATGGAGACCCTGTTATTAAATCGAGAAGACGTGGGCGACAACGCCCGGATGGAGGAGGTAATCGTCGCGGTCGAGGAGGCGTTCGAGGCCTACGAGCACGGCAACGTGCAGATGCCGGCCAAATCGTACATCGACCTGCCGGAGTACAACGGTGACTTCCGGTCGATGCCGGCCTACATGGACGCCGGCGACTGGGACGCCGCGGGCATCAAGTGGGTCAACGTCCACACGGACAACCCCGGCGAGTACGACCTGCCGACGGTGCTGGGGACGATGATCTACTCGGACCCGAGAAACGCCTTCCCGCTGTCGATCATGGACGGGACGACGCTGACGCGCAAACGGACGGGCGCTGCGGCAGCGGTCGCGACCGACCACCTCGCGGTCGCCGACGCCGATTCGCTCGGCATCGTCGGCGCCGGCGTCCAGTCCTACACGCAACTGGAGGCCATCAGTGTGGTGCGGGACATCGAGACGGTCGTCGTCGCCGACAAACGGGAGGAGGCCGTCCAGCGGTTCATCGACCGCTTCGACGACGAGTTCGACGTCCGCGGCGGCTCCATCGCCGAGGCCGCACAGTGTGACGTCCTCTCGACGGTCACGCCCGTCGAATCCCCCATCGTCGACGCCGCCGACGTGGGCGAGCACACCCACATCAACGCGATGGGCGCCGACGCCCCCGGCAAGAACGAACTCGACGAGGAGATCGTTACCAACGCCAAACTCGTCATCGACGACTACGAGCAGTGTACCCACTCCGGAGAGATCAACATCCCGTGGAGTCGTGGCCTCCTCGACGACGAGGACCTCTACGGCGAGTTGGGCGAGATCGTCGCCGGCGGGAAAGCGGGGCGGACCCCCGACGACGGCGTCACCGTCTTCGATTCGACCGGCCTCGCGATCCAGGACGTGGCGACCGCTCACGTCGTCTACGAGCGCGCGAACGAACAGAACAACGGTACGGCCTTCGACCTCGTCGACACGCGGGTCCGGTAGGACGGCCCCGACGCTTCTGGCGGCACCTTATCGGGACATGACGACCGAGCCGGTACGTTTGGCTCCCCAGACGCTCTTTTCGAGGGCGGTCCGAACGCCCCACGCGGTCTTGCGGGCGGCGGCTTTGGCGTAGTGGCCGGCCGCGCGCTTGATGGGTGCACGCTGGCCTCGGACGCCGGTATCGCCGTTGGTAATCGCGCTGACGATGTCGTCGCTATCGATCTCGGAGATGGGTTTATCGACGGTGAGTTCGGTGTAGGCGCGGCCGACCGTCAGAAGCGAGTGGGCGTCGCTGCCGCCGACGGCGGGGTAGCCGTATTTGCTGGCGTAGCGCCGGGCGCGGCGGTTGCGATAGCCGGTGAAGAGCCACGCGTTGTACGTCTCGATGGCGTCGGGGTCGACGCGCTTGAGGCGACGCTTGCGAACGCCGTGGCGGGTGCGCTGGAAGGGATGGGGAACGACGGCGGCACCACCCAGTTCACGGACCGCCTCGACGGTTTCGGCCATCGGCCGGCCCGGCGCGGGCATGTCCTCGATGCCGATGCCGAGGAGGTGGCCCTCCGCGGTCGATATCTCGACGCCGGGAACGCCGACGAGGCCGTAGTCGGCGGCTTTGTCGGCGGCCTCGACGGAGGCCCCGATGGTGTCGTGGTCGGTGATGACTACGGCGTCGAGATCGATGTCGGCAGCGTGTTCGAGGATCAGATCGACGGGTTCGTGCCCGTCGTACGACGCCTCGCTGTGGACGTGGAGATCCACCTCGAGGGTACTCGGCCGTCTCATTGGCCTGTAGGTTCGGGCCGGGAACGTAAAAGACGCGCGCCGATTCGGACCGAGATCGGCGGTGGCTGGCGGAACAAGGCTTTTTATCGCCTCCTTCGGAAGGAGAGCACATGGTCGGGTTCGAAGGGAGTTCCGTCTCGCGGTCGGTTGATTACGAGCCGATCAGCGTCAAGGAGCTCCTGATCGAGATGAAGGACACCTCCGAGTTACTCATCGACCTCGCGTACTCGGCGGTCCTCCACCAGAGCGACGCTCTCGCTCGCGAGGTGCTGACGCTCGAAGAGAAGATGGACGTCCTCCAGATGCGCGCGCGGATGAGCCTCATGATGGCCGCCCGCAACCCCAGCGAGGTGGAGACGCTGGCGCCCGTGTTAGGTATCGCTGCGGGAGCAGACCACATCAGCGACGCCGCCGCCGATATCGCCAAGATCGTCCTCGAAGACATCGGCCTGCCGGAGGCGATGCGGGCGGCCCTCCCCGAGGCCGTCGAGGCGCTGGTCCGCGGCGAGGTCACGGCCGACTCGCCGTACGCCGGCCGAACCCTCCTCGATATCAACCTCGAAAGCGAGACGGGCGTTCGCGTCATCGGTATCCGTCGCGGCGAGGAGTGGATCCTCAATCCCGGCCCCGAGACGACCATCGAGGCCGACGACGTGATGTTGATGCGCGGTCCCGAGGAGGCGCTGGCCGACGTCTACGAGACGGCGGCCGACGAGGCCTACGAGTCGCCGGAACCGCCGGATTCGGAGGTCGACGACCTCGAACGCGCGGTCGACTCCATCATCCTGATGAAGAACCTCTCGGAGCTGGCGGTCGATCTGGCCTACGGGAGCATCCTCTTCGAGAACGCCGAACTCGCCGAGGAGGTCCGGAACCTCGAAGTCGAGGTCGACGCGCTTCGTTCGCGGTTCGAGGCGTGGCTTCTCGGCGCCGCCGCCGACGCCGACGACCCCGTCTCCCTGCGCGGCCTCATCTACCTCGGTGTCAGCACCGAGATGATAAGCGATGCCGCCCTCGAGATCAGCGAGGGGGTCCTCCGAGGGCTGGATATCCATCCGGTCGTCGAACTCGCCGTCCAGGAGTCCGACGAGATCATCACTCGAAGCGAGATCGAGGCCGGAAGCGCCCTCGAAGGCACCGAGATCGAGGCGGGCGTTCCCGAGACGGAACTCAGCATGAGCGTCATCGCGGTGCGTCGTCCCGAGGAAGGCTGGATCATCGCTTCGGACGCCGACCTGACCCTGCAGGCCGGCGACGTGCTCATCGCCAAGGGGACCCGCACCTCCGCCGACGAGTTCGAATCGCTGGCCCAGGCCTGATTCTCCCGCCGCTTTCGCCC
>NZ_JAZKTR010000043.1:0-17173 GCF_036625485.1 Natronomonas sp.
CAGAGCACTTGGCTTCGGACCAAGATGCCGCGGGTTCAAATCCTGCAGCGCCCATTCTCTTACCTCACGTTTCGACGCTAATCTTATAGCCACGGTAGAGGCGTCAAATCACAATTATTCGGGCGTCTACTGAATACGGCACGTTCGGCGTCCCTCAGCGGAAGTCATAACCTGACGCTCGCCGATGCACTTGTATGTCCACGGGCGCCGGCAACAGTGTAACCCTCGTACGTAACGCTACGCTCTTCGTGACCATCGGTGAGACGACGTTTCTCATCGATCCCCTGTTTGCGTCTCCGGGTGCGCTGCCGCCGATAGAGAACACGCCGAACGATCGGTCGAATCCGCTCGTTCCCATGCCTGACGTCGAACTGGCGTACGATGCCGTAGTCGTCACGCACCGACATCCCGACCACTTCGACGACGCGGCGAAAGAGGAACTGGATGCGGACGTCCCGTTGTTCTGTCAGCCTGCCGAGACGGATGCGTTCGTCGAGGAGGGCTTTACCGACGTGCGGCCCGTCGAGGAGACAGAATCGTTCGGCGGGGTCACTATCCATCGGACGCCCGCCCGCCACGGGCACGGAGAGTTGGCCGAGGCGATGGGTCCCGTCTCGGGATTCGTTTTCGAAGCCGACGAGACGTTGTACCTCGCCGGTGATACGGTCTGGTACGAGGGTGTCGAACGGACGCTCGACCGCTTCGAGCCCGATACGGTCGTTCTCAACGGCGGTGAGGCGCAGTTCACCCACGGCAAGCCGATCACGATGGGAGTCGAGGACGTCTCGGCCGTCCGGGACGCCACCGACGCCACGGTGGTCGTCGTTCATATGGAAGCCATCAATCACTGCCTGCTCACACGCGAGGAGTTACGGTCGAAAACGGAGAACGTCCACGTCCCCGAAGATGGAGAGACGGTCTCTTTATAAACAAGATCCTCCACCCGTGCGTAATCGGCGTCGGCGAACGGTCGGTGGCTCACTGTGCTGTCCACCCCCCATCGACGGGGATGTTCGTTCCCGTGATGTACGAAGCCTCGTCAGAGGCGAGGAACATCGCGAGGCCGGCGATCTCTTCCGGTTGGGCGACCCGTCCCATCGGGGTCCGCCCGTGGACGTACTCGTAGAACTCTTCGTCTCCGAGGCTCGGCTCGGTCATCGGTGTCTCGACGAACCCTGGGCAGATGCTATTGACCCGAACGTTCTGCTTAGCGTAATCGACCGCGACCGACCGCGTGAAGTTGACGATGCCGCCTTTGGCCGTCGCGTAGGCGGTCGCTTGCGGGGCAGCGACGAGGCCGTAAATCGACGCGATGTTGATGATGCTTCCTTCGGATTCCTTCAGGTGTGGTAATGCTGCCCGCGTTCCGTGCATGACGCCGTTCAAATTGATTCGCATTACGTCATGCCAATCGTCGAGCGACATGTCCTCGACCGTCCCGACCCGGCCGATTCCAGCGTTGTTCACCATCACGTCTAGTCGTCCGTACTTCTCGACGGTGGCTTCGACGAGCGCTTCGACCTGTTCGTACTCTGCGACGTCACACTGCGTGAAGTCACAGTCGAGTTCCGCCGCTGCCTCTTGGCCCGCATCGGCAGAGCGGTTTGCAATAACCACCTCGGCACCGTACTCCCGGTACTTGGCGGCGGTTGCTTTGCCGATTCCCGTCGAGCCACCGGTGACTATCGCGACTTCGTTGTCGAGCATGAGGGGTGTTTACAATACACTTCCTTAGGGGTAAAACCGGGGGTGGATTCCACGGGTCGTCCGGTGACTCACACTCGGACGCTCGAAACGTCGATATAGTCGACCGTCACATTGCCCCCTCGGCGGGCGCGTCGGTCGGGAGTGGCCCTCGCTGGCGGCGGCGTCCGTAGACGCCGAGCGCCACCGCTCCCAGACCGAGCAGGCCGAGCAGGAGGTTGATAAGCTCTCCGACGACGGGGAGTAACGCGAGCAGCCCGCCAGCGAGCAGGCCGACGACCAGCGCGACCCACTTGGGGTCGACTCCACCGAATCGGTCTTCGTTATCGGTTTCCGTGCCCTCCCGTTCGGGAGCCACGACCGAGAGAAGCCACACGCCGAGTGCGAATCGGCCGTAGACCAGCCCGATCCAGATGACGAACAGGAACAGGAGGGCGCCGACGAACGCCAGCGGTATCCCGACGATGGTGAGCGTGATCGCCACGAGCCCCAACGGGACGCCGACGAGGACGCCGAGGCCGACGAGACCAGTCCTGACGGAGTCGGTCCGAACTCGGTCGGCGACGCCCTCCGAGAACCGGGGGAACAGGGCGAGCAGAATACCCCCGAGCAGTAGGTTGGCGACGAACGCGTAGACCGCGGTCACCCACGACGCCAGCGGCCGGAGTTCGGTGACGGTCGTCGGTCCGAGCGTCCTGTCGCGTGTGATGTCGCCCGCGACGGCGTCGCGGTTGCCTTGGAGTCTGCCATCGTAGGTCAGCGACCCGCCGATCGAGGCTGTGTCTCCCAGTCGAATCGTTTCGGCCCCGATCCTCGCATCGCCACCGATAGTCCCGTCGATACGAGCGTCACCGGTCCCGACGTCGAAGTTCCCGTCGACGGTCGCGCCCTCTTCGAGGTAGACGCGCCCGGCGGCGGCCGAGACGTCACCCCCTACGTTGCCGGCGATCCGCAGGTCGCCCGTCGCGACGTTGACGTCTCCCTCCACGGTGCCAGTTACGAGTACGGAGCCGGCCGCGCCGCTTACGTCGCCGGTCACGGTCCCGCGGATGATCACGGCGCCGCCGACCGCGTTTACCTCCGAGACCGTTTCGCCCTCTTCGACGACGATGTTCCCGCCGAGGTTGCTCTGTGCCGCGGCGAGTCCGGGAACCAGACTGACAACGAGGACGACCGCCAGAAGCAGGACGCCTACCCGCCGGCGTGTCCCCGAGGTCATTCCGCCCGTCCTCCCGTTTGCGGCCGGGCCGCTTGTCGCTGCGGGGGACGGAGGGACGGTCTGGAGACGGCCGCTTCGAAAATGGAGGTTCTGGCTACCATATCTTATAAAACGAGCCAGCATAAATATAGCAGAGCCATCGTTCTCAAGAATAGGGACCGTCTAGTCGGGTAATCAGTCCGTAATCGAGACACCTCCGAACGCTGCGAAGCCGGTCACCACGAGGTCGACCTCGTCGTGTTCGCCGTCTCGACGCGGCCGGTCGTCGGATGCCCCACCGAGGACGGGCAGGACGTCTAGACGAACGTTCCACTCGCGGGGAACGACGATCTCGACGCCACCGAACATGGCGACGGCGTTGATCTGTGCCGGGCGGTCAGTGACCTTGGCGTCCCGGAGGTCGAGTTCGGTTCCGCCGAACAGCGCAGTCAGGTCAGCACCGGTGAACTCCTTGGAGGAATTACGTTTCTCGACGCCACCGAAGGCGGCGAACGCCGACGTGAATGCGTTTTCGGTGTGCCCCACCCGCGACCGGAACTGGCCCAGCAGAATCGACAGGCCGACCGCGATTACGAGGAGCGGCCAGTAGACGACGACCTGGTCGGCCGTGGCGTAGCCGAGGACGACCAGTTGGGCCGCGCCAGCCACGCCGATCAGGACGAGCGGACCGACGATGTTCCGAAGCCGGCTCTGAACGAGCGCCCACAGGCCAACGACGACGAACAGCGATGGGACGTATAACAACGCGTTCCGGGTCGGCAAGGCCCCCGTCGTGGCGAGCAAGAGCAGAACGCCGACCAGTACGACGAGCGCACCGAGCAGGAACTGACTGGTCGGAATCCGGCGAGTAGTTGTCGAAGCCATACTAGAGAAACGGCCGGAGAGATGATATAACGGCCGTATCGGTCCCTGTTATCGAGACACCGCTGGGCCTGTAGACATGGAAACCGTCATCGGGGCCGAACTACGTGTGACTTCGGGGTCGAGACGACTGAAGACTCATCACTCCTGCAGGCGAGTAGTGTGTATGCATCGCCGAACGCTTCTGTCCGGCCTGACGGCGTCGGCAGCAGCGGGTCTCGCTGGGTGTATCGACGACGTTCTCCCCGAGGATCAGCCTCGGTACGGTCTCGAAGTGACCGTCCAGAACGATCACGACCGGGCATACGAGGTACGAGTCGTCGTAACCGACGGTAGTGACGCCATCGTCTTCGAGCAATCCTTCACGCTCGGTCCGGGTGAAGGACGGGGCTTCAGCAATGATTTCCCGGCAGGGGAGTACACCATCGCCGTCGAACTCCCCGACCGCAGCGAGTCGCGAAGCTACTGGAACACCGACCTCTGTGAGGCCTATCGGACGCGAACCCACATCGCGGGTGACGGCCACGTCACACATCACGTTACGTGTCACTCGGGCGATGGGGATTCGACCACGGCGTAGTCCCCGCCCCCGTGTTCCGCTACACCCGATGGCGTCCCGGGCGGACGGCCAGACATCGTCGCCGGGAATCCCAGTCGCGGCCCGTCAGGCCGGCGACGCGGTGGCTCATTCGGTCGGATTGTCGCGGCCTCCAGCGTCGGCCGCGCCCGGAATCTCGCCGCGAGCCAGTTTCTCGCGGCCGTAGTACGCAACGATGGCGACAACGACGAGCAGTTGGACACCGATCTGTACCAGCACGACCGTCCCGACGGCAGTCTCGTCGATGATGCCGTCGACGAGGATCAGGTCCGGCGCCAGCGGCAGGAGGACGTCGGCGGTGTTCGCCATGGCGTGGAGCACCATCACGATCAGCACGCTTCCGGTCCCGTTGTAGCCCCACGCGAGAATGACCGACAACAGAAGGATGCCGAAGAACCACCCGACCTGATTGACGACCGTGAACCCGGAATGAGGGGCGACGGGAATGAAGAAGTACGGGAGGTGCCAGCCGGCCCAGACGACGCCGATGATGAGACTCCCCGTCAGGGCGCTGTACCGGTCGTTCAGCCGAGGCTGGGCGAACCCTCGCCAGCCGGGTTCTTCATTGAGGCCGCCACTGACCGTCATGCCGAACACGAAGATGACGAGGACTAGGACGGGCGATGCACCGAACTGGTCGATATCGACCGGGCCGCCGACGCCGAGGAGGATAGCCGTGACGACGCCGACGATGGCGAGTGGAAGCCCGAAGGCGGCGACCCACCAGTACCAGTCGACGCGCCATCTGGTGATCTGTCGGGCCCACGCCCTGACGTCGTCGCCCCGAAGCCACGTCACCGCCGCTGCGCTCACCGGCGCACCGAAACTGCCGACGTACATGAGTATCGCCGCGGTCCAACTGGGGTCCATGAACACGGTCGGCGCCGAGATGACCCACGTGTACAGATACGCGCCCACGAAGAACGCCGCGACCGGATGCTCGTCGACGAATGGTATCCGCGTGTCCGACATAATATGAATATTTCATACTAAATGGATAAACGTATGGTGGACGTTCTGTCTATGAGGCATATGTTGGAATTTTTAATCGTATTGCGATGGGCAGAACCATTCGAACAAGTCGGTAGCTCTCGTACTTGGGGCGGCGTTCGCTCGTCCTCATGTACCCACTGGCACTCACCGAACGTTTATTCACTGACCGATCGATACGGTACCAGAACGCTCAGTGGCATCCGGTCACCAAGGCGCGGTTGTAAGACGTGGTGTACTCCTCGTGAGTCGCTACGTCAACCACGAGAGCGTCTTCGTCCGAGCGGTGGCATTCTGGACGTTGTGTGCGGTTCTCTTCGCTGGGACGTGGGTGGGGAGTTACCTGCTACTGCCCGAGGGACTGCTTCGGGGGACCTCGCTCGCGTACTTCGCCCCCAGTCGAGACGGAGCGTACCTCGTCGACGTTCGTGCGTATCCTCGCGTGGAACTTCGGCTTTTCCGCGTTCATCGCCGCGGCGAACACGTTTCGCTCGGTGAACACGCCGATGGGGTATCTCGTCGTCATCGTGACGACGTTACAGGGGGCCCTGATATGGGGAACGGGATCGCTGGCACTCGGGTCGGGACGCATCACGCCATCGCTCACGACGGTCCTGACTCGCAGCGGCGTCTTCGAACTCTCCGCGTACGTACTCGTCGCGGTCGCGACCCGCGGGGTGATGCTCTGGCATCAGGCCTCACCACCACGGTGGCGCGAGGAGTTCGAACGAGTGCGTTCGCCCCGTGAGTGGACCGTCTCTCGGCGAGAACTGCTCGTGTCGCTGGCCGCACTCGGGATACTTGCTGCAGCTAATCTCCGTGAGGCCTCTCAAATCGTGACGAACTTCGGGTAGTTTCCCAAACCAGTCTTTGACATATGGGGCAAACGTTCCGCTATGGAACATGGAATGAAAGCCTTACTGAGCGGCTTTCTCGCGTTCGTCGCTGCTACGATAGCCTTTGGTCCGTTCGATAGGGACGGAAACCGAATCGACGCGATGACTATCGGTGGCCTGACCGGCGGAGCAGTCGCCTTCAGTGTGTGGATTACAACACGGTGGAACGCTGCGGAGCGTGACGGTACTACTGCTTGAAAGTCGGCTTCGGAGGTACGAATACATACGCCGTGTGCCCTCTTCATTCGGGAAGTATCGCGGGTTCGAACCGGCTGAGTCCGAAGTACGTCACCACGACCGCACCCAGTCCCGTCAGGAGAACCCCGATCGCGACCAGTTCACCGATCAGGGGCACGAAGCCGAGGACCTGCAGTAAGATCATCACCGCGACGACGCCGACGGCCGTGGCGAGATCGGCTCTGGCAGCCTCCAGGTGCTTGCCGATGAGGTACCCCCACGCGAGAACGCCATACGCGATGGCAAGCGCCCCCACCAAGAGGCCGAGGAGGCTCACCGGGATGAGAACCAGCGTGAACGCCATGAAGACGAACACCGCCAGAAACGTCACGAAAAGCAGTGCTCCGACGGTGAGGCTCACCACCGTATATTCCCGTGCGGCGGTTCCGACGTTGTTTAAAAGCGCCGGCCGCTTTCGGCCCATCCACCCCCCCACGAGTGCCAACAGCAAGGTCAGCAGGACCGATGGAACGTAGGTGGCAACCGGACCGCGCTCGCTGGGTGTGACGTCGGCGGTCGTTCGCTCGCCGATTCGCGCTCCACCAGCCAGACGCTCGGTGCCAGCGACGTGCAGTAGTTGCCCGTCGATAGCCGCGCCGTCATCGACGACAAGCGTCCCGGAGAGTTGGGTGACGTCGCCGGTGACGCGTCC
The DNA here is from genome assembly GCF_036625485.1 of Natronomonas sp. Lineage (GTDB taxonomy): Archaea > Halobacteriota > Halobacteria > Halobacteriales > Haloarculaceae > Natronomonas. The sequence continues at coordinate 7,158 of NZ_JAZKTR010000043.1, forward strand.
CTGGACACGGAGTTCGCCTCCGATAACGTAGACGGGGCCGGACACTTCGGCATCGGCTGGTACAGTGACGGTCGCATCGCCCACGATCAACGCTCCCCGGTGGTCCGTGATCTCGTGGTCGCCTTCCATCACGAACTCGGCCGTCTCGACTTCGGCACCACCCGCCGAAATCAAAAGGAGCGCGAGAATCAGCAGGGGGATAAGCTCCAGGTTCATGACGTCGCCCCCTCGCGAACTAGTTCGACCATCCGGTGGACGTAGAGCAGGACAGGTAATGAAACCGCGAACAGCAACGCGAGAGCGTTCACGTACGTCAAGTGGTCCAGAAACGAGAGTTCGACCCCCTCGGAGTACAGCGCCAGCGCAGTGCTGAGAAACGTCGCCAGCCAACCGGCGATGCCGACGCCGAGAGCCGTGTGCGTCCCGATGGTCTCCGTCGTCGAGAGGTCCGGCCAGAGCGCGAAGTTGAGCGTCGTGTAGAAACTGACCGCAAGGACGTAGAACATCGGCATGAGTAGTGGTGGGGTTCCGTCCGAACCGAATCGAAGGTGGAAGACGTACTGGAGGTGCGTGAACGCGAACAGCCCGAAGACCCACAGGAACAGCCACTTCCGGTCGAAGTTCGTGTACAACACGCCAGCGAAAAGTGCCCCAACGAGATGCGTTACAGCGATGAACAGCCTGACGCTCAAGTCGGGCGATTGCCACGACGTGTAGATGTAGGTCGGCGTCTCGATGATGCGGAGGAAGCCGAGACTGTCGATGAAGAATACGCCGAACATCAGGACCACGAGCACCCAGAAGGTGACGCTCGTCGTTCCGATCGGTTGCGAGCGGCAGAATCGCCCCGTGCCGTAGGTCTCGTGTTGCCGAGCCAGTTCGTCGACGATGTCGGTTCGTCTGAAGGCGACTCCACCCAAGACGATGACGGCCGGCACCATCGCGGCGGCCATGACGGTGCTGAACTCCTCGATCCGCCACTCCATCGGATAGAGCGCGGCGACGAAAAACGAGAGGCCGGCGACGACGGCCGCGACGTACCCGCGGTCCCGGACGGGGATGAAATCGATCATGAAGCTGAACGTAACGGGAATGCCGACCCCGAGAGTCACCGAGCAGACGACGACCCAGAGGCCGAACGCTTCGGGCGAGGTCACGTACGGTGCGACGGCGGTCAAGACCAGTTGCACGAGGATGATACCGAAGAGCAATCGGAACTTCACGTAGAGGTCGGTACTCCAGCCACGACGGTCCAGCAGGACGCCGCTGGCCACGGCGACGAACAGCGTCAGGAGTGCGAGCACGCCCATCGCCATCGAGACGGCCGCCGGACTGAGTCCCACGAGGCGCGTCCCGAGGTCGATCAACCCCAACTGTACGAAGGTGAGATTGTAATAATAGCCCGCGGTCAGCGCCGAGATGTAGACCACGTACCCGGTGATCGGAATCCATCGGCGCTCGCGAGCGAGTTCGAATAGCTTCATGCAGTCGGTGACCTCGATAACGACCGACCCGTTGCCCCGCCAGTCGCATAATCGTTGTCGCGTCGAATCACGGTCCGTGTTGGACGGCGGACACCGACCGTCGAATGTGGGACCGAAGCGCGTCGGTCGCGAGCGACCCGGTGATGTGGCCTTTCTCCAGTACGTCGACCTCGAGGCCACCGTAACAGGGCCGCTGGGTTTCGAACTCGACGATCCGGTCGTAGCGGGCCAATATCGGGTCACAGTCGTCGGCCTCGACGGCGACGAAATCCTGCTCGAAGTCGAGCGCCTCGGCCAGTATCTCGGGCCGGCCGCGCGCCGAGTCGGCGACGAGCTTTCGGTAGACGGAGGAACCGAACACCTCGTCGAGTCTCGCGCCTGCGAAGATCGGAACATACCGGTCGAGACTCCCGTAGTACGCGCGATGCAGATTGACGACCCACCCACCGAGACTGATACCCGATGCGAGAACCGCCGGACAGCCGAGCTCACGAAGCCGCTCGGTAAGCGCCTGCATGAGTGCCGTCGAGGCAGCGAGCATCCCCACGAAGTTCTCCAGTTCGCCCATCGCCTCAACGTAGTCGCTGCTCGAACCGCCGTGGAACGGCGCACGAATCGCGATCAGGTTGAGGTCGAAGCCCGAGTCAGCGGTGAATAGCCGCTCGAAGGTATTCGAACTGAACCTGCCGAAATCGAACGGGTCCTCGCCGCTTCCGTGGTGATACAGCAGCGTGGGGGCGTCACTTCCGACCCACCGGTGGACCAGATATCCCGCGTGGAACTCGCCGGCAGGACCCGTAGCTGTCACCTCCCGCGGGGTCGTCGGTCGAATATCCCCGACGGTACTCACGGTGTCGGTCACGACGTCGTCGATCGGGTCGCTTTCCAGCGACCGTGAAAAGAACCCGCCGCCTCGAAGGAACAGCGAACTGGCTGTAATCGTCGCAACGTCGATGAATTCGTGTCGGTTCATGACGTCTCTCTTCGCGGACCGTGGCACCCCGAACGGCCCCGGAGCCCCGCGGCTAGATGGCCGACCACGCGGAGAATCCACGATTCCGTGACTCCATCGTGCGTCCCCTGATGAGCGCCGTTCATTGGACTCGATGTATGCCCTGATTCGATATAAGTGCGAGCCGTCGTTCCCGGGTCTCGGGGCTGTCCGCGAACTACTGTTCGCCCCGGAAGCGCCCTCGGGCTTGAAGACGCTGGCCGTTCCCCGGTCACGTATGAGCCGGTCTGGGGTGCGTGCGTCGCGGCACGTCGAGGAGGACCGCCAGTTCCCGGCGTATGGACCGATAGAGGCGGTCCTCGGCTACCTCCTGTTCTACGTCATCGTGGGCCGCGTGACGCCGGCCGTCGTCACGGTGTTCAGCGAGACGGTCCTCGACCTGTCGCCGTCGGTCATCCGACTCGGGCTCGCGGCAGCGCTGTGGTTCGTACTCGCGGTGACCGTCATCGATCAGGCGCGGCGCCAACTCGCAGCGCTCGGTTTCCTCACGTACGAGGACCTCCAACTGCGCGTGTGGTCGAGGGTCTCTCCGTGGTCGCTTCGAACGGCGGGCTATCTGCTGGCGTTCGTCGCCGGCACCGCCGTCGCGGCGGCGACCTTCGAAGCCGCTGTCGAGGCCCTGCTGTCGTTGATTCCCGTCGTCGCCACGATCGATGCCGGGGCCTTCGACGTGCTCGCGTTCTCCCTGATGGTCGTGTTCTTCCTCGCCTACAGCATCGCGGCCCACGCGCTCGACAGGCTCGTGATCGACGGCATCCGTGTGCTGACGGCCGGCTAGGTGGGCGGCGGTCGACAAATCGCCGTGCGTGGGTCGTTCTCGGGAGCGTAGCATCGCGGTTCGGGTCGCCGAAGCTAGACTGTACCGAGATTCGGTATGTGAAACCGGCGTATAATTAAGCGGAGACGAGCCGTACTGGAGGCGTATGATACGGCTGCTAGTCGGGCTCCTCGGCGTCCTCACGGTTCTGGTTCCGGACCGAATTCTCGGCGTTTTCGAACGGCTGGCCGTCGAGAACCCCGACGAGTCGACGATCAAACCCTGGGTCGGGCCGGCGATGCGAGCGGAGGGAGTCGGCATCGCCGTCGCCAGTTTGGCCGGCGGAAAAGCCTACGCCTGGATGATGAACCTGACCGGTGTCTTTGGGGGCGTCGTACTGATATTTCCCGACCTGTATCCTCGGTTGGCTGCCACCTTCCTCTACGAGCAGCCGGAGCAAGTCGAGTGGCACGACCGGTTCACGACCGGTATCCGTCTCATCGGCGCCTTCTACGTCTTCATGGCGGCCAGAGCGTTCATCAGACGACGGCGTTCGACGTAACCGCGAGGGCGTTTCCGACTACTCGTCGAGATAGCGGAAGCGTGTGGAGTTCGCGGTCGTCTCCACCTCGGTGACGGGTTCGCCATCGAGCGTGATTCGCAGCGACTCGGCGTCCGTCGGCAGGGCGACCGACGCATCCAGTCGCGTCCGGGGCTGGCAGTCCTCGGGGATATCCTTGTCGCCGTCGGCCGTCGTCGTCACCGCGAGGACCCACTCGCCCGGGTCGGATTCGGTGAGTTCGGCGCGAACCTCGATGTCCGGCTCGTCGTGGACGAAGGTATAGTTCGTCAGATAGACGGCCCGGTAGTCGGCGTTGGGCACCTGTCCGACCCAAGCGCGTGGGTCCTCCGCGTCCGCACATCCCGTCGCAGTCGTCAGGCCGTGGGATGGAACGCTCGTGCCGGAAAGCGGCGGCGTCATGGCCTGCATCAACAGGGCGCCGACGACTACGCCGAGGACGAGTCCGGAGATGAAGGGTAGAATCCGGTATTTCATGTACCCGGTAGGGCAAGCGAGAATATATACCCGGAGCCTGAACCCCCGTTTCGGGGATTCGTACGTCGCGGTACACGAGTACCGCGAGTGGCCCACACCGAACCGGTCGCTCCCTACTCGGGTGGGTCGTGGCCACAGGCGAACTCGAAGCGGATACCTGAAAAGGGGGGCTACGCCACGGTGTAGGCGTCCTCGCGCCGCTCGACGACGGCCTTCGATTCGAGGTCCGAGAGGATCGGCAGCAGCGTCAGTAGTCGAAGCCCGAGGGCCTCCCGCAGTTCGTCGGCCGTCGCCTCGCCGTATTCTCGCAGGTAGAGATACACCAGTTTCTTCCGTTCCGTCGGGAGTTCGTCGAGGGTCATATTCCGGGCGATGAATCGACTATTACTAAACCTTTATACGACAATCGTCGAAATTTAGCACCCTTCACAACGACGTCGCCATCATGACGGCGTGGCCCTGTTCCTCGGTGACGGTGAATCCGAGGTCGTCGTACAGTTGTTTGGCGGGGCGGTTCTCCTGTTCGACGAGTAGCCAGACGTCGTCGACGCCCTGCTGTTTGCCGTAGGCGAGCAACGCCTTCATGAGCTGTGTGCCGATGCCCGCGTGGTGGTAGTCCTGGTGGATGAAGATCGCGAGTTCGTGGTTGCCGTGCTTGTCCTCGACGAGGACCGCCTGCCCGACCGCTCGCTCGCCGTGCCATGCGACGACGCAGTAGCCGTCGAGCAACACGTTCTGCCACTCTCGGATCTTGGATTCCCGCACCGGCGGAATGCCGAGGGACCGCTGGCTGGGGTCGAACTCCAGGTACAGGTCGACGAGGGCTTCCCGTTCGTCGTCGACGGGGCCATCACCGAAGGCCTGCAGCGATATCTCCCGTCCATGGTCGTCCTCGAAGTCGACCGGTGGTTCCCGTTCGAACCGGGGGGACACCGGTCGTGGAAAATTGCCCGTATACATCGAGACGGGGGTTCGACGGGAGGGCCCGTAAACACCACCCACGGTTCCGGTCGGTGTGTCTGAGAGCGCCGTCAGTCCCAATCGTCCATGGGCCGGCCACAGCGTTCACACTCACAGGAGGGACCGGAGGCACACTCGACGACGTGACCGTACACGTGACAGACCAGCAGGATTCCGCTCGTGAACACGGCGCCGGCGGTGCCGACCGACGCGAGGCAGACGGCGACCGTGGAGCCGATGGACGTCTGCAGGCACACGAAGGCAACGACCCCGAAAGCAACCGCGATGGCAGCGATCACCCGCCGCTGGGCGGTCACCGACTCGGTCACAGCCCGGACCACGGAAGCGCGAGGCTCCCTGTCCGGTTCTGTGTGGGCCATGCTATATTAGCACATGGAAGCGGCGGGTAAGTACGTTTCCCACGTCGACCCGGCAGGAACAGGTGGAGGAACCAAGGGTTTAGGCCCGTGAGTCTCGAACCGATAGGTATGCCAGACGTAGAAGTGTCGCTGCCTGACCGCATCGACAGCGAGATCGACCGTCTCGTCAGCCAGGGCGAGTTCCTCAACCGCGAGCAGGCGGTCGAAGAACTCCTCACGATGGGTGTCTCGGCGTACGCACCGACCGACGAGGAAGACAACGAGGAGCAACTCTTCACCCAGATGACCGACGACCAGCAGGACCCCGCCGCTCGACAGGACGACGAAGGCGACGAGTTCACCCTCTGATACGGATCGTTACAGCGATCCGTATGATTCGGCACTGACGGCCGCGAGGCGCCGTGGCTGCCGGAGACGAACTTTTCAAACGTGCCGGCCACCTCGGTTCCGGTAGTCATGACTCCCGACGCGGTCTCGCTGGCGGTAGCACCCCTCTTCGTGGCGCTTCCCGAGGCGATAGCCCACTACTTCCCGCGGGGCATCACACACTACCTCGTCGGCGGCCTCTTCGTCGCCCTCGGCACGGTGGTCATCTACCTCGGGACCGGCATCATCGCCGGCGCGAGCACGTTCCTCGAATCGACCCTCTCGTATCTCTCCAGGCAGGGGCGTTTCCAGCAAGCGCGTTTCGTCGGCTCTCGGGACTGGCGTGTGGTTTTCACGCTGAGCATCGTCGCCGGTGCCGGCGTCTACGCCCTCCTGTTTCAGGACGGCGCCTTCGTCACCGAGGTCCCGGCGTGGCGCCTCTTTGCCGGCGGTATCCTCGTCGGCGTCGGTACCCGTCTCGGCAAGGGGTGTACCTCGGGTCACGGCGTCTGTGGCGTCGGGTCCGCGTCGCCGACCTCCATCGTCAACGTGGCGACGTTCATGGCGGTCGCCATCGCCACGGCGCTTCTCTTCGCCGCCGCAGGGATGGGAGTGGGCTCGGTATGAGCGGCGACCGCCATCCGCTTTTCATGCCGGTCATCGTCCTCGGGGGGCTCCTGTTCGGGTTCGGACTCGCCTACAGCGGGATGGCCCGCCCCGAGGTCGTCCTCTCCTTTCTCGAACTGACGGACCTCGGCCTGCTGTTCGTGATGGGCGGGGCTGTCGCCGTCGCCAGCCCTGTCTTCTTCCTCGCGACCCGGTCGGGGCGGTCCGCACCCCTGACCGGCGCCCGCTACGTCCGGCGGCTGAAGACGTTGGACCGCAACGTCCTCGTCGGTGGCGCCGTCTTCGGCGTCGGCTGGGGCATCTCGGGCATCTGTCCCGGCGCCGGCTACGCCAGCCTCGGTATCGGCAACTACCCGATGCTGTGGGGCATCGCCGGAATGTTCATCGGCGCTTACGGACAGGGCTATGTCCGGTCGATGCTCGGGGCGGATACCCCCGAGTCCACGACTGCGGACTGATTTCTCCGACCCGCCGTCTGCTCACGTCTCTCGCGGTACGAACCGCACGATGATATCACGGTCGGGCTGGAGGTTGATGGCCGAATCGATGCCGACGTCGGGCCCCTCGTGTGGGTCCTCGACGTCGGGGCCGGCGAACTCGATGCGGTGGGTCGCCAGCATCGTCGCCAGCACCGTCGTCGCCTCCGTCGTGGCGATGGCCTCTCCGAGACAGGCGTGACGGCCCCCCGAAAAGGGGAAGTAGGCAAAGGGCGGTCTGTCGCGCTCGCCCTCGAACCGCGAGGGGTCGAACGTCTCGGGGTCCTCGAACCAGCGCTCGTCGCGGTGGACGACGTAGGGACTCGTCAGGACGTGACTGCCGGCTTCGAGTTCGGTGCCGTCGAACTCGACGGGGTCGGCGACGGTCCGGCCGAAGATCGGCAGGGCGGGATAGAGCCGAAGCGTCTCCTTCCAGACCCGCTCGGTGTAAGGGACCGACTCGAGAAACGCCGCCCCCTCGACGGGGTGGCAGGCGCCGACGCTTTGGCTTTCGAACCGGCCATCACCCAGCGTGTCCGTCCCGGCCAGAAGCGTCGTCTCGCGGGCCTCCTCGTGGATTCGCTCCTGTACGTCGGGACGGCTCGCAAGCAGGTAACAGGCCCACGTCAGGCCGGCACTCATCGTCGCGTGACCGGCGATGAGCAGGCCCATCACCTCCTGTCGGAGCGCCTCCGGCGGGACGTGCTCGCCGGTGACGGGGTCCCGGCGGCGGAGCCACGCGCCGAGGGCGTCGTCGAAGACCAGCGGCGTTCGTTCCCGTCTGGCGACGACGTCGTCCGCGGCGGCGGCGAGGGTTTCGACGGCCTCGGTCGTCCGGCGCTCGTGGCGACCGGTCAGCCGGATGTGTGGGTCGACCCCGAGCGGCCGATGGACCCACCCCGGCAGCGGCACCTGGTCCGGCAACTGCCGCGTCATGTAACTGGTGACGAGGTGGAGTTGGCGCCGCTTGAACAGCGACCGGAGGGTATGCACCGCCTGAATCACCTCGACCTCGTGGGCGCGCATGTCCTGGCCGAAAAGCGAGACGCCGAGCAACCGGAGGGTCAGCCGTCGCATGGCGGGCAGCAGACGAACGCCTTCGCTTTCGGGCGTCCACACTCGGGCGCCGTCGGGAACCGTCGAGGGGTCGCCCGCGCTCACCTGCCCGGGCATCCCGTCGGCGAACTCACCGAGGGTCGCAAGCGTCGTCTCCGCCAGTTCGGGAACGTGGTCCTGTGCGGCGTCCTCCGCGAATTCCGGAGAGACGAGACGGAGTCGCTGGGTCCACGACCCCTCCTCGCTGTCGGAATGCAGACTGACGATGCTGTTTCTGACCACGCGGCTGAAATCCCGCGACCCCGGCACGTCGAGGGCCCGAAACGACGAGGGGTGAGACTGGAGGACGTACTGGATATCGTCGGGGTTCGACAGGAGATACACCTCCGAATCCAGCGCGGGATGCAACGGCGGCACCGCGACGACGTCACCGTACCGCTCCCGGAGTATCTCGGCGACGGTGATCGGGTCGTCGTTGACGAGCGCCGGGAGGAACTCCACGAGTTCCGTCAGCGTCGGCCCCGTGCCGTCGCCGTTCCCACCCCTATTCAGGATGCTCATAGTTGTATGTTAGCATTGCACACATTTCAACGCATTGGCCGCCTTTCCGGTCAAATCGACAGGTCGACCGCCAATAATGGTCGATCGGAGAGAACGTAGCTATCGCGTTACGGCCACGAGCCGGCTTCCTCGTAGGCCGAGAGGACCCGCTCGATGGCGACGACGTAGGCGGCCGTTCGGAAGTTCGGCAGGTCGTGTTCCTCGTAGGCATCGACGAGGCCCTCGAAGGCCTCGACGATGTGCCGTTCGAGTTCGTCGTTGACCTTCTCCTCGGTCCAGTAGAACCGCTGGCGGTTCTGGACCCACTCGAAGTAGGAGACGGTGACGCCACCGGCGTTGGCGAGGATGTCGGGGAAGACGTAGACGTCCCGGTCGACGAGCACGTCGTCGGCGTCGGGCGTCAACGGCCCGTTGGCGGCCTCGACGATGACGTCGGCCTTGACGTCCGCGGCGAGGTCGGCGTCGATGGCGTTCTCCAGTGCCGCCGGCACCAGCAGGTCGACGTCCAGCGTCAGCAGTTCCTCGTTGGTCAACTCTTGAGCCGAGTCGCTGCCGAAGCCAGTGACCGACCCCGTCTCGTTTTTGTGTTCCTTGACCTCGTGGGCGTCAAGACCGGCGCGATCGTGGATGGCTCCGGAGGAGTCCGACACCGCAACCACATTGGCGCCCAGTTCGTCTTGGAGGAGTTTCGCCGCGACGCTACCCGCGTTGCCGTAGCCCTGTACGGCGACCGAGGCGCCGGCCATGTTCTTTCCGAGGAGGTCGAAGGCCTCGCGGGCGGTGAGCATCGTCGAACGGCCGGTCGCCTCCACGCGGCCGCGGGAGCCGCCCGACTCGATGGCTTTCCCGGTGACGACGCCGGGTTCGGTCGTGTTCTCGAGGGTCTCGTAGGTATCCTTGATCCAGTTCATCTCCCGCTGGCCGGTGTTGACGTCCGGCGCGGGGATGTCGCGGTCCACACCGATGAGCGGCCGCAGTTCCTTGGCGAAGGCGCGCGTGATGCGTTCGAGTTCGCTCTCGGAGTACTCGTGGGGGTCGATGACGATACCGCCCTTCCCGCCGCCGTAGGGGATATCGACGACGGCGCATTTGTAAACCATCCAGCCCGACAGCGCCTTTACCTCGTCACGGGAAACGCCGGGGTGATAGCGGATACCGCCCTTGTAGGGCCCGCGGTCGCCGTTGAACTGCGAGCGGAAGGCCCGAAACACGCCGAGGGAGTCGTCGTCCATCTCGACGGAGAGGTTCGTCTCCAGTACGCGTTCGGGGTTCTTCAGGCG
>NZ_JAZKTR010000235.1:0-2761 GCF_036625485.1 Natronomonas sp.
TTTTAACCGATATCGACGACCAGCAGCGGCCGGTCGGTGGCCTTGACGACGCGTTCGGTCGTACTGCCGAGGTTGAGACGTTTCTCGCGGCCGGTCCGGCCGTGGGTACCGAGCACGATCAGGTCGATGTCTGCCTCTTCGGCGTAGGAAAGGATTTTGCGATGGGGGACGCCGTCGGGTGTCGCAGTCATGACCTCGATGCCGGCCGATTCGGCCCGCTCGGCGAGTTCGGCAACCGCGTCTTCGGCATCGGCCATCAGTTCGGCCTCCACGTCGTCTTTGTCCTCGGTATCGGCCGCCAACACGACGCGGCGGTCGATAACGGAGACGATGTGCAGGTCGGCGTCGTAGGCCTCGGCGGCGCCGATGGCGTGTTCGAGCGCCTCGGAAGCGTTGTCGCTGCCATCGGTCGGCAGCAGTACTGAATCGTACATACGTTCCTCTCGGTGGCCCACCCACTTGTAACGCGAGGAGACCCGGAAGTATCGCCGGAACACGACCGGGCCGGGACGCCGCCGTCACCGAAAGCCCACCTTCGGCAGTAACGCTTTTATGACATCGAACCCGCTTCCGAGTGTGGGCGACGAACGTAGTATCGAAGACGTTCTCGATACGATCGGCGACCAGCATGCGCGGACCGTACTCGCCGCGATCAGCCGTGAGCCTCGGTCGGCCAAGGAGCTCGCTGAATCGTGTGACCTGTCGCTACCGACCATCTACCGGCGGCTGGAACTCCTACAGGACCACAACCTCGTAACCGAGCAGACCGCCGTCGCCGAGGACGGCAACCACTACAAGATCTACGAGTGCAACTTCGACAGCACGGTCATTCGCCTCGAAGACGACGAGTACGACGTTCGCATCTACCGGAAGGAGAACCTCCCGGACCGCTTTACCCAGCTGTGGGACGACCTTGGCGGGGAGTGAGGGGTCGGGTACTTTTAATAGTGCGCGCGGATTCCCCCGCACATGGTCGATATTCTACAGGGCGTCCTCATCCTGATGCGGCTGATTCTCTTCGGCCTCTCGCTCGGGCTGACGCTCATCAGTTTTCAAGCGTACACGAAACGCGGAAGCGACCGGCTCCAGTACGCCTTCATCGGCTTTGCGTTCATAAGCATGGGCGTTGCGGTGACGAACCTGACGACGCAGATCGGGGTTACCGGCAATCTGGGTCGCGAACTGCTCTATCTTCAGATCGCGGAGACGGTGCCGTTCATCGTCGGCTTCGCGATGATCTACATCTCGCTGTATCGCTGACGTTCACTCCCATTCCTCGACGACGACGGCCTCCGAGCTACAGTAGAGACACGACCCGCCGTGGGCCAGCGCCGCGAGCTGTCGGCCGCAGTTCAGACAGTGCAGCAACTCGCGGGCGCTGGCATCGAGTTCCGCACGAATCGCGGCCGACTGGGGCGGTATCGCTCGGTTCGGCCGTCGGAGATTCCGATCCTCGGGCATAGGTTCGATACGGACGCTTGCCTCAAAAGTCCCCGCTCATACGGATCGGTGTAGTCGTTTACCGACAAGTGCCGAGCCGTACCGGGGCACTCGCCGGAAATTCCTTACAACGATCCGTATCAGTTCGTCGTGACGAGTTCGACGACGTCCCGGTGGGAGAGTTCGTGGTCGCTGCCGATCTGGCGGTTCGCGCGGCAGTCGACGCCGTGCAGGAGGCCGTCGCCGAGGTCCGAGTGGATGTGGTAGGCGAAATCCGAGGTGGTCGAGCCCTCCGGCAGGAGGAAGCAGTCGGGGAGGACCTTGCCGTCGGCGGTTCCGAGACCGCCCGACGAGCCGGGGAAGACGGCGACCATGCCGAGGACGTCGAAGAAGGCGTCTTCGAGGGCGCCCTGCACGCCGGTCCCGCCGTATTCGCCGATGAATTCCGCAATCTGGTCGAGGCCAGATTCCTGGTCCTCGGAAACGTCGCCGACGATCTCGAAGCTATCGTCGCCCGGCGTGTACTCGACGACGCCGTTCTCGTCGGCGCTTTTGAGCGCCTTCTCGGCGTGGGCGCTGGCGGGGACGATGGTGAGGTGCTCGTAGTCGGGGTCGTCGACGATCTGGGCGTAGTTCTCCTGTGCCTCCGGAGTGTCCATCTTGTTGGCCGCGATGACGATGGGTTTGGTCTCCTTGCGGATCTCGCGGGCGAGTTCCTCGCGGTGGACCTCGTCCCACGCCTCGGGTTCGAAGCCGAGACCGACGCGGCGGATGAGCCGTTTGATCTCGTCCTCGTTGGTCCGGAAGGCGGTCATCTGCTCGGCGAGTTCCGTCTCGATGTCGGTTTCGGCCTTGTCGTAGGCGCCCTCGTAGCGCTCGATACCGCGTTCGAGGATGTCGAGGTACCACATGTCGAGTTCGTGTTCGAGGAAGTCGATGTCCTCGCGGGGGTCGTGGTCCTCGGTGGGTTCGCCCTCGGCGTCGGTCTTCCCGGAGAAGTCGACGACGTGGACGAGGACGTCGGCCTCGTTGAGGTCGGTGAGGAACTGGTTGCCGAGGCCGGCGCCCTCGTGGGCGCCGGGAATCAGGCCGGCCACGTCGACGAGTTTGATGGGCACGAACCGCTCGTCGTCGCGGCAGAAGCCGGTATCCGGCGTGCAGGTCTCATCGAAGTCGGGGGCCGCACAGGGAACGCGAACGTAGGCCTCGCCGACCGAGGGGTCGATGGTCGTGAACGGATAGGCGCCCTCCGGCACGTCGTTCATCGTCGCCGCATTGAAGAAGGTGGACTTGCCGACAGAGGGCTTGCCGACGAGTCCGA
>NZ_JAZKTR010000236.1:0-2686 GCF_036625485.1 Natronomonas sp.
TCCGTGTTCCGCGACGAGCACGTCCTCGAACTCGATTACCTGCCGGAGGCCTTCCTCCATCGTGACGAGCAGATGGAGACGCTCAAATACGCCCTCCGACCGGCGGTCCGCGGCTCCCGCCCGCTGAACGTGATGGCACGGGGACCGCCCGGCACCGGGAAGACGACCGCCGTCCAGAAGCTCTTCGACGAGTTGGCCAGCGTCAGCGACGTCGACGTAGTTCGTGTCAATTGTCAGGTCGATTCGACCCGGTATGCCGTCTTCTCGCGGCTTTTCGAGGGCCTCTTCGAATACGAGCCGCCGACCTCCGGCATCTCGTTCAAGAAGCTCTTCGGTCAGATCACCGACCGCCTCGTCGAGGAAGACGAGGTCCTCATCGTCGCGTTGGACGACGTGAACTACCTCTTCTACGAGGACGAGGCCTCGGATACCCTCTACTCCCTGCTTCGGGCCCACGAGGCCCATTCGGGCGCGAAGATCGGCGTCATCGTCGTCTCTTCGGACCTCGATCTGAACGTCATCGACGAACTCGACAGCCGCGTCCAGTCCGTCTTCCGACCCGAAGAGGTCTACTTCGACGCCTACGGTGAACGCGAAATCGTCGACATCCTCCAGGAACGCGTCAAACGCGGGTTCCGCGAGGAGGCCGTCGGCCCCCACGTTCTGGACCGCGTGGCCGAACACACCGCCGACAGCGGTGGGGACCTCCGAGTCGGTATCGACCTGCTCCGGCGGGCCGGCCTCAACGCCGAGATGCGCGGGTCGACGGAGGTGAACACCGACGACGTCGACAAGGCCTACGAGAAGGCCAAATACGTCCACCTCTCCCGGCACCTCCGCGGCCTGTCGGAGTCGGAGGCCGCACTCGTTCGCGTCCTGGCCGACCACGACGGCAAGCGCGCCGGCGACGTCTTCGAGGTCTTCAGCGAGGAGACCGACCTCGGCTACACCCGCTATTCGGAGATCATCAACAAACTCGAACAGTTGGGCCTCATCGACGCCGAATACAGCAGCGTCGAGGGGCGCGGGCGTTCACGCACCCTGTCGCTGTCCTACGACGCCGACGCCGTGCTGGACCGGCTCGACGGGTAGCTGGGTCGACTCGAAAACGAAGGGGGAGGAATTCGAAGGGAGGTGCCGTGACTATCGCTCGCCCGGGTCTTCGCCCATCCACTGTTCGGGCACCTGGATCACGTACCGACCGTTCTCCTGCAGTGCGATGATGTACTCCTCGCGGTCGTACAGCTCCATCAGGTTGAGCTCGTACTGGCCGGGTTCGACGATCTTGATGGACTCGAACTGGTCGTTGAGCTGTTCGCGGAGTTCCGCGATATCCGGTTGCTCGTCGTCGTCGGGTTCGCTGACGACGCGACCGTCGACGTCGGGTTCGGGACTGCTGGCTTTGGCCTCCGCCGATTCCAACCCGGACGAGCCGGCAACCGTCTCGGTGGCCGCCTCGTCGGTTTCGGGGAGTTCCTCCTCCGGGACGACCTCACTACGCGCGCTCGCCTGCGCGAGGTCCTCCTCGGAGTCGTCGGTCGACGAACGCCGGGCATCGGCGTCGATTATCTCACCGTCATCGTCGAGTTCCCCTGTTTCGGGTTCATCGGGTTCGGCGTCGCCGGATTCGCTCGGCCACGCAGCCTCCGGGTTCGGGTCGGTATCCAACTCCGTGCTCGTGGTCGTCGGTTCCGGTTCGGCGGTCGGCGACTCGGGGTCCGTGGTCGTCGATTCCGCTTTCGCAACGGAGGTCGATTCCGTTCCCGAATCGGTCTCGGTCGTCGAGTCCGTGGATTGCTCGGCAGCGTCCTCGGACGGGTCGTCCGGCCCCGAAGCGACCAGGTCACGCATCTTCGTCGTGGCCCGTCCGACCGTTTCGGCGACCGACGATGTTTCTGGGTCCGGCCGCGACGGTGCGTCGGCACCCGCCGGTTCGGCAGGCTCGTCGGGCAGGTCTTCCTCCGAGGGGCGGAACTGGAACTTGTTGCCGCCACACTCCGGACAGCCCGAGAGCATCTCCTTGGAGCCGTCCGCGAACGTGTGACCGCAGCCAGTACACTGATGTGGCATGGTGGTTGTGAGCGGGCGTAGGCCCGGGATTATCTGCGCTTGATGAGCGTGCTGATGAGCGTCTCGTCCTTGTGGAGCGTCTCGATACGGTTGGCCGGGCCGATGACCGTCAGTTTGTTCGAGGTGTCGTCCTTCCCCATGATTCGGCCGAGGAAGCTGTTATCGGTGCTTTCCCCGCCGGGGTAGGTCTCGATCTCGATGCCCGTGAAGCCGTCGGGGTTGATCTCGGACATCGTCACCTCGATGAGTTTGGACTCCTCTTCGGGGTCGAGACCCGATTCGAGGATGACGATGTTGCCGTCGTGGACGCCGTCGAGGATGAGGCGGATCTTCTCCATCGTCCGCATCCCCTCCATCCGGTCGGCGCTGATCATGTCGATCTGGATGCCGTCGGCGAGTCCGTCGTCGCCGTCGTCGCCGTTTGTGGTCACTTCAGGCATGATATCACCCGAAGTACTCCGCGATTTTGTCGTAGACTTCGTCCATGTTGTCTCCTTCGAGCGCCGACAGCGGAACGGTTTCGTGCTGCGGGAACGCGTTGCTGATGCGCTGAACGTTGGCGTCCTCGAGGTCGATCTTGTTCGCGAAGATGAGGACCGGCAGGTTCTGGCTCTCG
>NZ_JAZKTR010000044.1:0-16762 GCF_036625485.1 Natronomonas sp.
AGTCGTGTCGCTCGAAGACGAGACACGGGCAGGCGTCGGCCACCGGCGTGTGCCGATACCTGCAGGTATCGGCGTCCTCGATGGCGACCAGACAGGTCGTGTCGTCGGTGTCGGACCGCGTCACCGACTGCCTGATCTCCTCGCCGGTCCGCTCGGCGAGCGGACAGCCCCCATCCGCATCCATCTCGACTGCCAATCGGACATCGAGTGGTCCGACCTCCCCGGTAAAGCCGTCGAGTCCAGCGGAGCGTTGTCTCATTACGTGTAGATATTGACGAACCGTATACAAGTGATGACACCACGTGTCCCCGGAAATGGGAACTGGCCGACTCAAGCCGTCTCGCGGATGGTTTTGGAAAAAGCCGATAGTACACCGGTCGTGGAGTCGAAGGTGCGCGCCCGATCAGTCGGACGGCATCTCGGCTGTCGGTGTGTCCTCGGGTTCGATCCTCGGCGTCGCGAGCCGGTAGACCCCCCACAGCAGGAGGACCACGAGCCCGGCGAGGACGAGCCCCGTCCGGATGTTCGGGTCGATGGCCGGCGAGGCGACCACTTCGCCGGCCTCGTTGGTCAGCGGCGCAGCACCGTACGGTTTACCAGCGAGCGTTTCGACGAGTCCGAGGACGACGATGCCCAGCAGCATGAGGGCCGCACTGAGCCCCATCGCTGCCTTATCGATGACGTCGACGTCGTGTGTAGTGTTCATGTCTTGTCCCTCCTTAGCCGAGCAGGTACCGGAGTTTCGGGCGGTTCGTCACGAAGTCCATCCGTTCGATGATGGCGTCGAGCCCGTAGTAGCGGCCCGTCGCGAGGACCATCATGGTCCCGAACAGCAGCAGTCCCATGAGGTCGCCGTTCACGAGTCCGTGGCCGAAGCCGGCGTTGCCGACCCAGAAGAACACCATGAACATGGCGCCGAACAGCGACGCGAGTCGGACCAGCGCCCCGACCATCAGGCCGAGCCCGATGAGGGCCTCACCCAGCGGGACCATCGCCTCGATGAGCCATCCGAGGTTGTTCCCCATCCAGACCGGGATGGGACCGAGGGCGGTGCCCTCCATACCCTGCAGGTACATCGGCCCGTACCCGTAGGAGAGGCCGTCCTCGAGGAGTTTCGTCACCCCCGCGTGGAAGAACCACCACCCGGTGACGACGCGCAGGAACGCCAGCCAGTAGGCTGTGAGCGCCCCCGACAGTTCGAGCTCGAACGCCTCCGATAGAGGGTTCGCCGCTTGGTATGACATACTTATCTCACCTTACGTGTAAGACGTGGCGCCGGACACCGGAGACGGCTACGCACCATTTTACAGTCCTTTATATATCCGCACGGGATGCCGTCCCGAAACGCGGGAACTGAGGCCCGCGCTGGCGAGGCCGCCCGCGCGACCACGGTATAAAAAGTGCTTAAAAATAAACGGGGAGACCCATCGGCCGGGAGCGCTAAGGATACGACGTCGGGCGACCGGTGCCCGACGACGGCGGAACCGGCCGAACGACAGCGACGACACACCTGACATACCCATGCCAAAATGCAAGCACTGCGGTAGTTTCGTCACCACCGCGTACGTCCGCGTGTTCACTCCGAACGACGTGAACCAACCCCGCGTCTGTCCGAACTGCCCGGACCTCATCCGGGACGGTGCGGAGGTCCGCGAGGCACGGTCAAGCAGAACCCGGTAAACGAAGCCGGCGCTCGCGCCGGGTTTCAATCGGCGACGATAGGTTCCGACAGGTTCAGCAGTTGCAGCGACTGCCGGAGGTGATACCGCGTCGTGTCGTCGTCGGCCGTTTCGAGTGCTCGTTCGAGATGGCACTGGAGCACGTCCTCCCCACAGTGGGTGGACGTGATCTCGGGCGCATCGGAGCAGTCGGTTTCCATACCGGGCGATACAGTAGACACTGATTTAATAGGTTTCGCAAGATCTCACGCGTCTGGAGAACGGTCGGAGCTCGCAGATGAGAGCCGTTCGACCGGAAGACAGGGTGGGATTACCCTTTCTTGTAGGTCACGCCGCTTCCGGTTCCGGGATAGCTCCATTCGACGTTCCCGTGCGGGCAGGCCCACCGACAGCTCCCGCATTCGAGGCAGTTCTCGTAGAGCCCATCACGACTGCCACTTCGAGGACCTCGGCGGCCGGCGGCGGCCCCATCGTCATGGCGACGACGCAACCGCCCACCTCGTCGCGGAGCTGGAGGGCGGCCTCCAGCGCGTTTCTGTCCGGCCCGTTCAATACGGCGGGCGCGCTCGACCGGTCGAGTCGCCCCGTATCCGGGTCGATGCGAACTTCGTCGTCGGGTACCTGCTTGATACCGACGACTATCGTCGGGTCCGTTGTCATGTATTATGCACCCACCACACTAGAGCCTCCACATACAGCCGGATTGACATCCTCCCCGCCCTGAAGGGCGGGGTTTTAGCCTTGTAACTTCTATAAGACGTGATACCGTACCTCGATTAGCGAGACAGTCACGTCTCGTTTAAAAAAGGCGTCGTCAGGCGTTCGACCGCTGGATGACGCTGGTCCGCTGGGTGACCGGGTCGACGTAGACGAGTTGCTCGACGCCGTCGGCCTCGGCTTCGACCACCCAGACGTTCCGTTGCTGGTCCGTCCCGAGGACCGAGACCTCGTCGTAGCCGTCGGCGTCGAGGGCCTCGGTGACGATGGCTTCGGCCTGTGCGCTGTCGGTGACGGTCCGGTCGGTTTCCGGCAGTCGGACGGTCAACACCGAGGGGTCGGCGTGGCGGACGACGCGTTCGGCGACGCTGCCGATGAGTCGCCACTGGAGGCCCGACCGGCCGTGTGTCCCCATCACGATGAGGTCGGCGTCCACGTCGTCGGCGGCGGCGAGTATCTCTTCGGTCGGGTCACCCTCCCGTATCTCTCGCGTGGTGTTCAGGTCGTAGACCTCGGCCAGTTCCTCGAGCGTGGAGACGGCCTGTCGGCCGGATTCCCGCAACTCGTCGTCGTCGTTCGTTTCGGCGACGTGGAGCAGGTCGACCGTCGCACCGTATTGGCTCGCGAGGTCGAACGCCTGCATCGCCACGTGTGCCGTCCCTGTACTCCCGTCGGTCGGAACCAGTATGCGCTCGTACATACTGAAAGAAGGGCGGCAGACGAGCAAATAGGGATGTACAGGGTCCTACGAGGAGGGAGTCATCGAAGAGTATATGTGTCGTTTCCGGTCGCCGCGCCGGGACCGTCGACCGGAGACGGTCAATCCGACCAACCATATACATAGAGTGTGAATACCACACATGGACGACGACAGCCGCTTCCGGGGTGAACCGATAGACGATTCGACGATGGAGACCCTCCTCCGTGAGACGGGGTTCGGCGTGCTATCGCTCGCTCGCGACGGGATGGCCTACGGGATACCCGTCTCTGCCGGCTACGACGACGGCCGGCTCTACTTCGTCTTCTTCGGGTTCGGCACGGCGCCGAGTCGGAAGCTGGAACGGGTACAGCACACCGAAAGCGGGAGTTTCCTCGTCTACGAGGTCGCTGGTCCTGACGATTGGTGGAGCGTCATCGCACAGGGAGCGATCCGGCTGGTCGACTCCCGGCAGGAGTGGGAGCGACTCGAAGCGGCGATGCGGGACAACGCGTGGCGGCCGAACATCCTCGACGACACGGCGAAATCCAGCGGCGTCGAAGGATACGTGCTGGAGGTCGCTGACGTTCGTGGATGGCGCGGGCCGGACGCCGAATTGGAGGCCCTCGACGAGGAGTGACGACGGCGCGACCGCCGTCCGAGTCTCGACCGGGCTTATACTGCTTCATATTGGTGGTACATATCGAACCGGCCGGGACTCGAATCGACAACCATGAGCCGAGCACACGAAAGCGAGGCAGAAACGCCGAGACTGCAGGCGATGGAGGCCAGACAGGTGCTGGAGTCGGTCACCGACGAGGACGTGCTGGCGCTGTTCCAGCAGCTGTGGCGACCGAAGACGGTCTCGAAACTCGTCGAGGAGTGTGAGATTCCGAAATCGACCGCCTACCGGAAGATGGACGAACTCGAATCGAGCGGGCTGATCGTGCCGGTCGGGCAGACGGAGTATACGACCAGCCCGGCCGTGAAGTACCGTCGAACCGTCGACGAGATCAGGATTCGTATCCACGATTCGGTGACGGTCGAGTACCTGACACACGAGGCCCGCATCGACTGAGACGGGTGGTTGACTACGACGGTCCGTACGAGAGCGCCCGACGCCTCACACGAACAGCAGCGGGAGCATGAGCAGGACGCCGGCGATGACCCCGCCGACGAGTTCGGGGCGGCCGCCTCCCGGCAGGTCGGCGCCGGTATCCAGCGCCTCGGGGACGAACTCCGAGAGGACGAGGTATATCATCGCGCCGGCCGCGAAGCCGAAGCCGAACGGGAGGAACTGGCGTGCGATGCGGACGAACCCGAACGCGAGGACGGCGCCGACCGGCTGTGGCAGACTCGAGAAGACGGCCCACCAGACCATCTTCCATTCCGGAACTGACATCGCGCGCAGCGGTATCGCGATGGCCGTCCCCTCGGGGACGTTGTGTATCGAGATGGCTATCGTCATGAAGATGGCCAGCACCGGCACGGTAAAGCCGAGGAGTGCGGGGCCGGTCCCGAGGTTCAGGTCCGCGAAGGCGACGCCGACGGCGACGCCCTCGGGGAAACTGTGGACCGTCAGGATGCCGAGGATGAGGACGAGCTTCTTGAAGTCCGCCTCCTCGTAGTCGCGGGCGTCGAGGTCGGCGTCCATCAGCACCTCGTGGGCGACGACGACGAGCACGACGCCGACGGCCATCCCCGCGAGGATCTCCAGCGGCGTCCCCACGGCCAGTCCCTCCTCGATGAGGCCGAACAGCGAGGCGGAGAGCATGATGCCCGAGGCAAAGCCCCACAGGATGACGTTCCACCGGTCGCTGATCTCGTCGAAGAAGAAGAACGGTATCGCACCGAGACCGGTCGCGAGGGCGGTGATGAACCCGGCGACGAACACCAGCGTGAGGTTAGCGAGGAATCCCACAGTCGGTCATCGAAGCGGGGGGTACTGTATCACACGGTTCGGCTGGCCGACCCGCGTGGCTACGCGCGCTGAACGCCCGTCGCCCCATCACAGCATCACCACGAGTGTCAGGAGCCACCCGACCCCAACGAGGGCCGTCACGGCGGCGTCCTGGACCGTCGGTTCGACGGGCGGGTTCCGGAAGAGCGCATCGTACAGCAGAACCGTCGACAGCAGGCTCCCGCCCGCGAGGCCCTCGTAAAGGGCGACCTGCGGGTGGGTGCTCGTAGCCGCACCGAGCACGAGCACGACGGGGATGACTATGAGCACGCGAGTGTATCGGTCGACCATCTACCTGTGTCTAGAAACAGGGCGTCGAGACTCAAAAGCGGCCGGCGGAATCCCGGTCAACGAGACACGGCTGGCGAGCTATGGGGGCGGTTACTGCCATTCTTCGAGGTCGACGACGCTGTCCCGGTCGGCGGTGAGCCACGTCGTCTGTCGCTCGGCTGCGTCCGCATCGCGGGGAACGAAGGTGTAGGTCTCCGGCGTTCCGGAGGCATCGTCACCGAGAACTTCGAGGACGCGAGGCTGGGACTCGGAGGGGCGGTCCCGTCGGCGTCGACTGAAACTATCAGTCATGGTCAGGTGCTACTTCCGTCCTGACGCTTATAATTACGGGTCGAGATTCCCGTCGGCTGGGAACGACTCGAAACGGCCCGTCGGGCGAGCTGGGGAACGAATATCCGACTCGACCACCCGAACGGAGTTCGAAAACCGAAGTTCGCTGCCCGTCCGGATCCGGTATTCCAAGCACAACTGCATTAGTCGGGTCCTGCGTAGGTTTCCGTATGGTCGTGACCGTCGCCAGCGTCGTCGAGGCGCTCCGGATCGGTGTCGGCTTCCTGTGGACCGCGGCATGGGCCATCCTCGTGGGTCTCACCGTGACGAGCCTCGTGCAGGTCTACGTCTCCAAGGAGCGAATGGCGGGCCTCCTCGGTGAAGGCGATGTGACCGGACTGGTCCGGGCGACGGCCTTCGGTGCGGCCAGCAGCGGCTGTAGCTTCGGCGCCGTCGCCATCGGGAAGGGCCTCTTCAAGAAGGGCGCACACGCGGTGAACTTCATGGCGTTCATGTTCGCCTCGACGAACCTCGTCGTCGAACTCGGATTGATGATCCTCATCCTGCTGGGTTGGGAGTTCCTGCTGGCCGAACTCCTCGGCGGCCTCGTCCTCATCGTCGTGATGGCCGGAATCGTCCACCTGACGCTGCCCGAGAACCGCTTCGAGGAGGTCCGAAGGACACTCAACGAGCGCGACAGCGAGGCTGGAATCACGGAGGACCCGACCTGCGGCATGGAGGGCAAAGACGAGTACACGGTCACAACCGACGACGGGGAGACCCTGAAGTTCTGTTCGGAGGGGTGTATGGAGACGTACCTCCAGCAGACCGCAAGTGGGGGTGGCTGGCGCGAGGACCTCCGCTCGTGGGGCGGCTGGTACAAGGTGGCGAACCAGTTCCGCAAGGAGTGGTCGATGATCTACAAGGACATCGTCGCCGGCTTCCTCATCTCCGGGTTCGTCATCGTCTTCGTCCCCCAGTGGGTCTGGAACGCCCTGTTCCTGCAGGGCGACGGCGTGCTGGTGACCGCCGAGAACGCGGTCATGGGCGTCGCCATCGCGGTCATCAGCTTCGTCGGGAGCATGGGCAACGTCCCCTTCGCCGTCGCGCTGTGGAGCGGCGGCGTGAGCTTCGCGGGCATCATCGCGTTCGTCTACGCCGACCTCGTCACGGTTCCGGTGTTGAACATCTACCGGAAGTACTACGGCTGGGCGGTCATGCTGTACCTGCTCGGCGTCTTCTTCGTGACGATGGCCTTCGCCGGCTTCCTCATGGAACTGCTCTTCGATGCCCTCGGTATCGTGCCGAACCTCGCGGGCGGACTGACCGCCACAGAACAGACCTACTTCAAACTCGATTACACCTTCTATCTCAACCTCATCGCCTTCGCCTTCGTGGGCTTCCTCGCCTACGTCTACCGCCGCGGCCTCGGCGCGCCCGGTGAGTATCGGGACCCCGTCTGTGGGATGCGGACCGACGACGACGGCCCGAGCGCAACCCACGACGGCGAGACCTACTACTTCTGTGCGGACACCTGCAGACGGGCCTTCGAGGATTCGCCCGAGTCCTTCGCGGACACGTCGCCGCGAATCCACGGCGACCAGTCGGGCCACGAGCACCACCACTGAGCGGGTCGGAGTCCGACGGCGACCCGTCGGTCACCGGGACCGGCCGACGTCGGCCACGTGGTCGCGGAACAGCCATCCGAGGCCGAGCAGGACGGCGAACACGGCGATAGCGGTCGGAAACCCGACGCCGCCGCTGCGAACGTGGTCGACGAGGAGGCGCCACGCCGGCCGGGCGACGCCGAGGACTTTCGCGGCCGTCACCGCCACGAGGACGAACGGCACGACGTAGCGGACGACGGGATAGAGCCGGCCGAGGTCCTTGTGGACGGTATCGAGGTCGGCGACCCAGACGAACACGAGCGTGACGAGTATCGCCGAGATGGGGAGCGCGAACGTCCCGACCGACTCGTCGACGAGGTCGAGGACCGGCCGGCCGACCGCCTCCAGTCCGAGCGGGCTGTAGCTCAGCGCGGAAGGGACGCCGAGGAGGAACACGCCGCCGGTGATTCCCACCGTCGCCTGCGCCCGCGAGAGCCGGGTCGCGTTCGTCGCCGTGGCGACGCCGACCTCCAGCAGGGCGACCGAGGAACTCAGCGCGGCGAAGAAGAGCAGGCCGAAGAAGGCGACGGCGACGACCCGGCCGAACGGCATCGCCGCAAAGGCCGTCGGCAGGGTCGTAAAGGCCAGTTCCGTCCCGAGGGTCGGCTGGAGGCCGAAACTGAACACGATGGGGAAGATGACGAGGCCGGCGGTGATCGCCGCGGCGATGTCGACGCCGGTTATGACGACCGACGACCGAAGCAGGTCGGCGTCCGCCTCGACGTAGCTCCCGTAGGTGAGCATGATGCCCTGCCCGACGGACATCGAGAAGAACACCTGTCCGAAGGCGGCACTCCAGAGGCCGAACTCCGAGAGGACCGAGAAATCGGGCGTAAAGAGGAAGGCGACCGCCCGCCCCCACGAGGGAAGCGTCGTCGCGTACAGCGCGAGAACGACCAGCAGGCCGAACACGGTCGGCATGACGACCGTGGCGAGGCGCTCGATGCCGCCGCGAACGCCCAGCGAGACGACCGCCCCCGTCAGCACCGTCGTCACGACGAACGCACCGACCGGTGCCCAGCCGTCGGTGAAGGCCACGAACGTGGTCTGGGCGCCGCCGAGCCACGAGACGAGGAAGCCGAGCACCCAGCCGGTCAAAACCAGATAGTAACTCAGGATGAGCAGGACGCCCCCGACGACGAGCCAGCCGAAGGCCGTGTAGACCGGGCCGACCGACCGGAACGCCGAGACCACGTCCGTCCGGAGCGTCCGGCCGACCGAGAGTTCGAGGACCAGAAGCGGGACCGCACAGACGAACGCCGCGAGCAGGTAGGGGACGAGATAGGCGCCGCCGCCGTTCTGGCCGACCACGGCCGAGAACCGCCAGACGTTGCCGAGGCCGACGGCAGCCCCGACCGTCGCGAGCAGGAACCCGAGCCGCGACGACCATCGCTCCGGAGTCATGGACGTTCCTGCACTCCCGACGTGCATAAAGATGAGACGCGGAGCGGACGACGGCCCATTATAAACCACCGCATCTGTCCGGCATCATCCACTCGCATACCGGCCGCGTAGTCACGATCGATGGCAACACGGACCTCCGGTCGGTTCGACACACCGCGGGATGAGACTCGAACGATGATGGTCCACGTCGACGACGAGCGGTCGCTCGCGTACGACGAATACGGGGATTCGAACGGTGTGCCGGTCGTGTTCCTCCACGGGACGCCGGGTTCGCGACGGCTGGGACGACTGCTGGATTCGGCCGCCGCGGCCCGCGGGGTTCGCGTACTCGCCCCCGACCGACCGGGATACGGCCAGTCACCGGCGTGGTCGGACCGGTCGGTGCGCGACGCCAAGGCCTTCGTTACACCCGTCCTCGATGATGCCGGCGTGGAGACGGCCGGCATCGTCGCCTTCTCCGGCGGCGCTCCCTACGCTCTCGCCACGGCGGCGACGCGGCCGGACCGCATCGGCCGGGTCGATATCGTCTCCGGGGCGACGCCGCCCGACGTCAGCGAGGAAACGCCCGCGTTACAGCGACTGCTCGCGGGACTGGCGACGGCGACGCCCCCGCTCCTCCGGGGGCTGTTTCGCGGGCAGGCGTGGCTGGCGAGTCGCCTCGACCCGTCGTTCGTCCTCGCACAGTACACCGACGACGCCGACGCGATTCCGGACGACGCCGCCGAAACCGTCAGGGCGGATTTCGTCGAGGCGTTCGCCGACTCACGTCGCGGCGCCGTGGCCGAGTTCCGACACACGGGGAGAGACTGGGGCGTTCGCTTCGAGGACATCGAGGCCGAGGTCTGCTTTTGGCACGGCGAGGCGGATACGAACGTCCCGATAGCCGACGTTCGGCGCCTCGAAAAGCGAGTACCGAACGCCGGGCTGCGCGCCCTCGACGATGCGGACCACCTGCAGGCCCTTCTTCGAAGTATCCCGGACGTACTGGACAAACACCGGTGACTGGGGTGTAACCACGATGATTGATGTATGGCGTGGGCGAACGGCCGGCGATGGCGGCATGAAACGCATCCAGTTCTCGGTCACCTATCCTGACCGGTTCGTCCATCCGTTCCAGCGACGGATCATGGACGGGACGCCGATTACGCGGGCCGAGTTACTGATGTGGAGTCCGACGGCCGAGGCGACGACGCTGTTCTGGTGTGACGGCGACCGGGAGGCGACCGAGGCAGCCATCGCCGATATCGACTCGCTTCTGGTCAGCAACGTCGTCGAGGACACCGACGGGACCTACACCTTCCTCCAGCAGGCTGACTACGAGTTCCCGACGCCGTTGCTGGAGACGATTTCGGAATCGCGAGTCATCTTCCTGCCGCCGGTCGTCTTCCGCGAGACGGGCGAAGTACTGTTCGAGGCCGTCGGTGAGTCGGCGGCACTCAGCACGTTCCACGAGGACCTCTCCGAGTTCGGCGACCTCGCCATCGAGAGGGTCCGCGAGTTCGAGCGGGTACACTCGCCGTCGCGGCTTACCGACCGACAGCGGGCGGCCCTCGACGCGGCGGTTTCGGTCGGCTACTACGAGGTGCCCAGAGAGGGAACGGTCGCCGATATCGCGTCGGCGCTCGACTGTGCGCCGAGCACCGCCGGCGAACTGGTCCGGAAAGCCGAGGCGACGGTTATCGAACACTACACCCAACGGAGGGACGGCGGAGACTACTGAGACGCTCGTTCACGACGTGTTCCTGACGGTTGGCCACAAACGGGCGGTTCCGCGGTCACCCGTCGCTGTCCGCCAGCACCCCGCGGACGGCGCTCGCCAGTTCCTCGAACCGGTCCCGGGCCATCGGGTCGGTCGTGACGAACACGCCGTGGTCGCCCTCGATGACGCGGGTGAGATACCCATGCTCGAAGGCGCGGAGCGTGAACCGATAGTCGCCGAGTTCGGATTTCCGGTATCCCTGTCGAGAGCGGAACCCGAGCCGCTCGATGTCCGCGAAACCGACCAGGTCGGCGTCGGATTCGAGCCCCTCGCGAAGGTACAGCTGGTCGACGGAATCTTCGGTGAAGTGGGTGATACTTCGTATCTCGTCGCCGACGGCGGTCCGGGCCGCGCTGACCAGTTCCGATTCGGCCGCTTCAGGTAGCGACGGTGTCATGGTCTACCACACGGTCGCCGACCACAAAAGACGGTGGGTCCCTCCCAGAACGTGGGAACGAGCGAGAGACCGGAACCGCGATTCCAGCCGGTTCGGACCGATCAGCGGCGATAGGAGGAGGACTCAGACCGTGAAGACGGGGATGTCGGCGGTTCGCAGCACCCGGTCGGCGATTCGACCGACGTGTGGCGTGTCCGCGCTTCCCTTACCGCGCTTGCCCATCACGATGAGGTCGGCACCAACCCTGTCAGCATAGGCCGTGATCTCTTCGTGTGGCGTCCCGGTCGTACAGTAGACGACAGCGTCGAGGCCGTGGTCCTCGGCGGCCCGCTTGAGTCGCTCCAGTTCGCCGAGCGCCTCGTTGCGCATCTCCTCGATCGAGACCTCGTACTCCTTGATTCCGGGACGCTCGGTGTAGGATTCGTCCATGACGTGGACGAAATGCACCGTCGCATCGTTGTCCGCCGCGATCTCGAGACCGTGGTCGATACCTCGCTGGGCCGGTTCGCTACCGTCGGTCGGGACGACAACCGTTTCGTAGGTCGGTGTATCCAGCGACGACTCGCGGTGGGCACGAACGCCCGTCGTTGACGCCGAGTCGGAACGGGACGCGTGCGTCCGGTCGCGGTCCGCTGGGGCCGGGCCGAGATAGCCCCACGCCTGTAGGCGGTCGCCGTCGCCGTCCGTCCAGCGTTCGCCGATATCGTCGCGGTAGTAGAGGTTCGGGATGACGATATCGTCGATGCGGCCGTAGGCCTGCTCGCGGGCCTCGGCCATCGTCTCGCCTTTGCCGGTGACGACCAGCGGCATGCCGCTCTCGCCGGCGACGCGCCACTGGCCGTCGACCTTCTTCGCGTCCTCGATGTGGATACCCTCGCGGCTCTCGGTTTCGAACACGACCGCCGCATTCCGCGAGTTCTCGTCGTAGGTCTGCTCGTCGTCGAACGGGAACGGCGGCAGGACGACCCGGATGCCGACCTGATAGCCGCTGTGGACCTCCAGGCCGGGGTCGTCGCCGTTGGCGAGGTCGGCGAAGAACTGGCCGGTCGGTGACTCGAAGGACTCCTCCTGCAGCGTGATGGTCGGATAGCCGAACCGCGGGGTGAACTCCAGCGGGTAGACGCCGTCGGCATTGACGATGCAGTTGACGTCGATACTGCCGACGTAGCCCTCCTCGGCCAGCCAGTCTTCGAGTTTCCCGAGCGTCCGCGAGAAGAGGTCGTTACAGCCCGACCAGAACATCGAGGTGCCCATCTCGCCGGTCTGCGGGCCGATGTTGCCGGGGAAGAGCTTCTTGTGCTCGAAGTTGAAGTTGATGGGTTCGACGAACTCGTCGCCGTTGAAGAAGCCACATATCGCGGCCTCGACGCCCTCGACCTTGCGCTGGAGTTGGAAACCCTTCATCCGGTGGCCCCACGCCTTCTTGTAGGCGCGAAGGACGTCGACCACGTCGCCGCCGTCGTCGTCGCGGCCGACGTAGAGCAGGCGCTTGACGTTCTGGACCTCGCCGAGGGGCTTGATGACGTAGGGGGCGGGGTTCTCCTGCACGAAATCGATGGCCTCGTCGAAATCGGAGAACTCCCGGTGGTCGAGGGTATTGACGCCGTTTTCCTCCAGTACCTCCATCGCGTAGCCGCGGTCCTCTTCGAGGCGGTCGGTGTTCGGCGTCCCACCGACGACGGCCTTGCCCTCCGCACGGAGTTCTTGGGCGATTTCGCCAGTGCCGACGTCGGAACCGACCCAGATGTCGTCGAAGATTATCACGTCGGCCCATTCGACTTCGGCCCGCCAGTCATCCGTTTTCGGGACGAAGCCGTCGGCGATCTCCTGGTCGCTGTCGGCCTCGATGTAGTATTTGACGTCGTGGCCCTCCTTGTGGACCTGCCAGGCGATGTCGCCGATGAGGGCGGCATCCAGCGAACAGAAGAGGAAGTTCTCGGCGGTCATAGCCCCATAGTCGGGCGACAAGGGGTAAAG
Source organism: Natronomonas sp. (assembly GCF_036625485.1). Lineage (GTDB taxonomy): Archaea > Halobacteriota > Halobacteria > Halobacteriales > Haloarculaceae > Natronomonas. The sequence goes on from NZ_JAZKTR010000044.1 coordinate 12,819, forward strand.
CGTATGGGCGGGATGGAAGGCAGGCAGTCGCCGACTGGGGAGGCCGTCAGTTGTTCTGGATGGCGTCGATGACCATCGCGGCCGCGATGACGGCTTCCTTCGGAACCCTGCTCGCGTCGTCGATGGTGATCTCGTAGCGGTCCCGAATCGACAGTTTGCCGTCGATGTTGCCGACGTGGGCGCCGTCGGCGTCGGTAATCTCGTACTTGTGCGGGATCAGTTCGCCGAACGGGAGGTTGTTGCGTGCGAGCGTTACCAGAGCGCCGCGGGAGTCGATGCTCGCGATGGTGGCCTCCGTGTCGGCATCCCGAATCGTCCACGTGTCCTGGAACAGCGAGAAATCGTTGTCGAGGATGACGAGGTTCTCGCCGGTCCGGGCATCCGAGAGGACGTAGTTGCCGGCGACGTCGATGACGCTGCCGGCCTTGACGGTGAAGACCTCCTCGCCATCGGCGTCGACGAAGGGAAACTCCTCCTTGAGTTTGAACATCTTCTGTTTGCCCCGGAGGACGGTGTTCCCGTCGCCATCGGAGGCGGCGTACTTGTTCCGAATCAGGCTCTGCTCGACGGTGTAGCGGTCCCCGGAGAGGTCGAGACCGCTGATGTCGATATCCTTGGAGGGTGCCATACGTCGTGTGCGGAGGCCATCGGTTTTGAACCTTCGGCCGAGTGGCGGAACCACCCGCCGCCGGACCCGTTACTCCTCGATAGCATCCTCGAAGCCCCAGTCGGCCGCGCGGGCCGCCGCCTCCGAGCGCGCCGACTCGCGGATGTCCTCGATCGCGGCCTCGTTTTCGAGGAAGGCTTCGAGCGCGCCAGCGGCACCATCGTCGGACCCGTCGGCCGTCTTCCGAACGCGCTCGGCCAGCGCGCCGTCGCCGGCCAGCCGTTCGGCAGCCGTGCCCGGCGGAATCCGGAGGCTCTCGGTTTCGTGGGGGACCTCCAGATGCGCCGCATCGAGCGCGTAGAGTTCCAGTCGATACGGTCCGGGGCCGATATCCGCCAGCGCCGCCGGACCGCCGCGGTCGGTGCCGGCGTGGTAGGCCAGCGTCGGGACGCCGGCCTCGAAGGTGAGGACACCCCGGTCGTCGGCATCGGTGCCGCCACTCCCGAGCAGGGCGTCCCGTGGCGCGAGGACCGCGTAGCCGTCCAGTCGTCGGTCCAGGGCGTCTTCGAGGGCGGGCGCGAGGTCGGTGACGACCCGCGAGCGCAGGAGGTCGCCCTCGGGGAGCAGAGTCATGGTGGATCGGGGATGACCGCGGTGCGGAACCGCTCGGCGACGGCGTCGCTGTCACCGTCGCGGACGTCGAGGGCGTCGGCAGCCTCGCGGTAGGCCGCGGCCGCGGGCGCCGCCGGGTCGTAGGCGAGCAGCGGTTGACCGGCCGCACGGGCCTCCCGGACGGCGTCGCTTTCCGGGATGCGCGCGAGAAGTGGCCCCTCGAAGTAGCGGTCGGCCTTCTGTGCGGCGTCGTCGATGTCGCCTTTGACCTTGTTGAACAGCGTGCCGGCGATCTCCGAGCCATACGAGAGGGCGTACTCCTGTACCTTCAGACCGTCCGAGATGGCCGGAATCGTCGGCTGGAGGACGACGACCACGCGGTCGGCCAGCACGATGGGCAGGACCGCGCTCTTCGAGGAGAGGGTGGCCGGCGAATCGAGCAGGAGAATATCGGTATCGGCGGCGAGTTCGGCGACGACATCGCGCAGGCGTTCGGGGTCGGCGGCCTCGAAGGCCGCAAGCGAGGTGCCGCAGGGGACGACACGCATGCCGAACCGCTCGTAGGTCGCCTCTTCGACAGGGGCGCCGCCCTCGACCAGCACGTCGTGCAGCGTCGTGTCGGCTTCCGCGAGGCCCGTGTGAAACAGCAGGTTCGCCATCCCGGTGTCGGCGTCGACGACCGTGACGTCGTACTCCTCGGCCAGCGCCATCCCCAGGGCGAGCGTGCTCGTAGTCTTGCCCGTGCCGCCCTTGCCCGAGGCGACGGCGAACGCCTCCACCATTTGCTTTCGTCTGCCGCGTATTCGGATATAAGGCTTCGGATGCCGGTCCGACAATACTTGCCGCATCTTTGACTAACAATCATGAAGGTTTAAGACCATGCACATTGTGGGTGGTAGTAGATGACCCCCGACGAGATCGAACCTATGGTCCCGGTCATGCCGCAGGACGAAACCACCACCATCCGCGCCGACGGCGGCCAGCTCAAACGCTACGACCGCGACGAAGTAGAAGCCGCGCTCGTTCCGGACCTTCGGTAATCGGTCTCGTTTTCCGTCTTTCCAGCCCGCCAGCGGCGCGTGTCATCCGGTCGCACAGCCGCGAGACGGTTTTGAGGCGTCGCGCCAAGAGCCGTGCATGCGCCGCCGAGCCTACCTCGCGAGTGCGGCCGCCGCGCTCGCGGGCTGTACGACCGGTTACCGCGGCGAGGGGCCCGACGACGCTGCTCCAGGAACGCCGGCCCCAAGCCCCGAAGGCGAGGCCGATATCGTCTCGACCGGCCTGCCCGTAACCCTCTGCGAGGAGGCGATTAGCCCCGGCGGCCTCCGTCCTATCGTCGGGCCGGCTTTCGGCCAGGACTGGTCGGGCGTCGACGCGGAGGACCGCTACGGCGAGTTGACCGACGCGACCACGGTCATCGGTCTGACGGCCGGCGACCGGGCGCGCGCCTATCCGATTCGGCTCGTTCGGTTCCACGAGGCGGTCAACGACGAACTGGACGGCCCGACCCTCGTCACCTACTGCTCCATCTGCCGGAGCGGCATGGTCGCCGAGCGGCGCGTCGACGGCGAGGCGACCCGATTCGCCGCCTCCGGACTGCTGTGGCGGCCGCCCGGCGAGCACACCGCCGCACGGATCGACGACGACACCGTCTTCGGCGCGACCGACGGGGACCCCGACGCCCTCGTCCGCAACTCCGGCAATCTCGTACTCTACGACGAAGCCACCGAGAGCTACTGGAGTCAGTTACTCGCGAAAGCCGTCTGCGGCCCCCGAACCGGCGAGCGGCTTACTATCCTGCCGTCGACGGTCGCGACGTGGGGCGAGTGGCGCCGCGACCATCCCGACGGCGAGGTGCTGTTGCCGCCGCCGGCCTCCGAAACCGTGGCTCGCCTTTAAACGACGTCGCCGCGAACCGTCACGCCGTCCTGTTGGTCCTGATAGGCCCGCAGTTCGTCGGCCGCCTCCGTTGCCTCGGCTTCGTCCATCCCGAGCATCTCCAGGGCGGCCGACAGCGTCGGGAAGACGAACTCGCCTTCTGCCAACTTGCGGAAGGCTTCCTCGCTGACCTGCCCACCGTCTTCATCATCCACCCACAGGCAGGCCGCCCGCGGGTCGAGCAGTTGGGTGTAGTCGTCGCGCGCACGGGCGCCCTTGAGCCGCTGGGTGACGTTGTTCTCGAAGCCGGTGTTGCAGACCTCGAGGTGGATGGGTTCGTCGTCTTCGAGCAGGTGAGCCGCGAGACACTTCTCCGGGGCGACGTGGCCGTTGGCGTTGGCCCGAACGTACTCCGTATACTCGTCGGCCCACGCCGCCGCGACCGTCTTGCCGACGCCCGAGACGCCGAGGCGCTTTTCGAACTCCGATTCGCGCTCGGGGGCGTCCTTGAAAAGCAGGTCCTTCGTGAGGTAGACGTCGAGCCGCTCGACGGGGTCCATCCCCAACACGACGTCGCCGTAGACCCACACCTCGCGGACGGGGACGGCCATCGCCTCGGAGCGGACCGTCTCGACGATCTCGCGCAGGCGGCCGACGGCCTCTTCGCGGCTGAAACTCATCGGACCCAGATACTCGGCCGCAACGCAAAACCCTCACGGACCGACGGCAGCCGCGTCCGAGCATGAAACACCAGGGCGAGTCAAGAAAATTCAATTATATTTCCGGTATAAACAACATGTATGACTACAGAGACCCCCGACCCCGAGCGATGGAGGGGGAGGGCGGC
>NZ_JAZKTR010000237.1:0-2672 GCF_036625485.1 Natronomonas sp.
CGGTCGGTCTCGAAACTGTACCAGTTCGGGTCGAGGGCGCGTTCGGTATAGAACGTCGCGAGGCTGTCGGCGACCGCGCTCGTGTCGTCGCTCTCATCGGCGAGGTACACCTGCGGGAGCATATGACGGCTCCCGTCGGGAGCCTCCGTGACCACGAGCCGCGTCGTCGCGCCGATGGCCTCCAGAAGCGACGCGACGAGGACGGCCTGACAGTCACAGTCGCCGGCGCCGGTCTCCAGCGTCTCCTCGGGCGGTGCGATGTAGTTCCGCGAGCGCGGGTCGGGCACGTAACTGATGGTTCGGTCGACGTAGTCGTGGACCGCCGCGGCCTGCTGGTAGGAGAAACTGCTGCCCGCCGCCGGGTAGTCGCTGGCGACCGAGACCGCCGTCGACCGGACCGCTATCGGGTCGACCTTCTCGCCGGGATTCATCTCACTCGGCCAGTTCCTCGCGCAGGAGTTCGTTGACGGTCCCGGGGTCGGCACTGCCGCCGGTCTTCCCCATGACCTGTCCCACGAGGAAGTTCAGGGCACCGTCTTCGCCGGCGTGGTAGTCCTCGACGGCCTCGGGGTTTTCCTCGATGGCCTCGGTGACGGCTCGGGCGACCTCGCCTTCGCCGGTCTTGCCGAGGTCTTCCTCCTCGACGATGGCGTCGGGGGCCATCCCGTCGTCGAGCATCCGCCGGAGGACGATCTCCTCGGCGTTCTTGACCGTGATCTCGTCGTCGGCGACCAACTCGACGAGGCGGGCGAACTCGTCGAGGCGCTCTTCGACGTCGGTGATCTCCATGTCGCGGTAGTGGAGTTCGCCGAGCAGGTTGTCGGCGACCCACGTCGCGGCGAGCTGGGGATCGAACTCCTCGGCGACCCGTTCGTAGAAGTCCGCGACCTGCTTCGTGGAGGTGAGCTTCGAGGCGTCCTCCGAATCGAGGCCGTACTCGTCGGTGAAACGCTCGCGGCGGGCGTCCGGCAGTTCCGGGATGTCGATCCGCTCCTTCCAGTCGGAGACGCGAAGCGGCGGCAGGTCGGCCTCCCGGAAGTAGCGGTAGTCCTTCTCCTCTTCCTTCGAACGCATCGAGACGGTGACGCCACGGGCTTCGTCCCAGTGGCGGGTCTCCTGTTCGACCTCACGGCCGCGCTGGATGGCGTTCTTCTGGCGGGTCTCCTCGTAGGCCAGCGCCTTCTCGGCGGCCTTGTGGCTGGAGATGTTCTTGACCTCGGTTCGGTTGGCGGATTCGAGGACCGCCTCGCTGATCTCGCCGCCGTCACCGACTTCCTCGGCGTCGACGATGGAGAGGTTGGCGTCCACGCGGAGCGACCCGTCGCGGGTTACGTCGAAGACGCCGAGGTATTCGAGGACCTCGGTCAACTTGGCGAGGAAGGCACGGGCCTCCTCGGCGCCGCGGAAGTCCGGCGCAGTGACGATCTCCATCAACGGCGTGCCGGCGCGGTTGTAGTCGACCTTGGTGTAGTCGGCGGTGTCGATGGAGCCGCCAGCGTGCTGGAGGCTGCCGGGGTCCTCCTCGAGGTGGGCGCGTTCGATACCGACGGTTCTGGTCTCGCCCGCGACGCTGAACTCCAGTTCGCCGCCGTCGCAGACGGGCGCGTCGTACTGGGTGATCTGGAAGTTCTTCGGCAGGTCGGGGTAGTAGTAGTTCTTCCGGTGGAACCGGGTCTCTTCGGGAATCGACGAATCCAGTGCCTTGCCGACCTTGACGGCCGCCTCGACGGCACCCTCGTTGAGGACGGGCAGCGCGCCCGGCAGGCCGAGACAGACCGGACAGGTCCGGGTGTTCGGTTCCTCGTCGTCGGCGGGTTCCGTCGAACAGCCACAGAAGATCTTCGTCTCCGTCTCGAGCTGGACGTGGACCTCCAGCCCGATGACGGCCGCGAGATCTCGTTGCTCGGCGGTCTGTGCGGTCATTGCTCCAGTTGTTCGAGCGCGAACGCTTTAGCCTAACGAACGACCGAGCGAGTGGGTCCCGGTTGCTTGGACTCACCTGTATAATAAAATGGGCTCGGGGAGAAAACAAGTAATAGAGTGACAACAGATGTATTCTAATAGAACCGACGGCTCCCCGATGCGGAACCGTGCGGAGGATAGCCGTCTGAGCCGGCGACAGTTGCTGGCGGGCGCGGCAGCGGCAACGACGGCGGCGACGGCCGGCTGTCTCGGCTTCGGCGAGGAGCGTGAGGTCACCAGCACCTACTACTACGGCGCCGACGTCAATCCGACGGCGCCCGTCTCGGACGTCACGCTGTACCTGCCGGTTCCCGTCCTCGACGGCGAATCGGTGTTTTCCGACGCCGTCACTGGTGATGGCCTCCGCCCCGAAGAGTGGTCCTACGCCGTCGTCGATACCGACCGCGGGCCGATGCTCGAGATCGGTATCGACGAACTCCAGCCGGAATCGCGGCCGTTCAACATCGACCTGGATATCGCCAGCGAGGACGAGATCGACACGCGCGAGGCGCTCGAGAACGAACCGACCCTGCAACCGAAAGACGACCTCCAGCAGGTCGACTGCGACTTCCCGCATCCCGAGGAGTGGGACGACCGCCTCCGCTGTTACACCTACGAGGGCGCCTTCTACGGCACCTACGAACCGACCGGGACCGAGGTGTCGCTGGCCGCCCGATTCACCGGGGAGAACGCGTGGTTCACGGGCGGGT
>NZ_JAZKTR010000238.1:0-2658 GCF_036625485.1 Natronomonas sp.
TCTATCATCTCGCCGTCGACACGGAAGACACCCCGTCCCTCGTCGTCGGCCGCCTCGCGCGCTTCGAGGACGCGCTCTGCCCACTCGACGTCCGCTTCGGGGGGCGTGAAGGCCTCGTTGATGACGCCGACCTGCCCCGGGTGGATGGCCATCTTGCCGTCGTAGCCGAGTTGGGCCGCGAAAGCCGTCTCCTCGGCCAGTCGGTCGGTGGCCTCGATATCCGTGAAGACGGTGTCGATGGCATCGATATCGGCCGCCCCCGCCGCGAGGACGACGTGCTGGCGGGCGTGCGATACCTCCTCGCCGGAGTCGGTTCGGGTCGCGCCGATATCCGCCGAGAGGTCCTCCGCGCCGAAGGCGACCGCGTCGACCGCCGGCGTGGCAGCAATTGCCTGTGCGTTGAGCACGCCCGCCGCCGACTCACACAGCGCGAAGATCGGCAGATCGTAGCCGTGTTCGCGGACCAACTCGTCCATCTCGCGGACGCCCGCGGCCGACTCGGCTTTCGGCACCATCACGGCGTCGATGCGGGGGTCGCCGGCCAGCGCGGTTTCGAGGTCCGCATCGGCCGTCGCGGGGTCGGCGTTGACCCGAAGACAGACCTCACAGTCGGGGTCGAACGCCGGGTCCGTCAGGACGTCGTTGACCGCCGCCCGTCCGTCGGCCTTCCGGCCGGGGGCGACGGCGTCTTCGAGGTCGAACACGACCGTATCGGCGCCGGTGTTCGGCGCTTTATGCATCAGTGCCGGCTGATCGCCGGGGGAGAACAGCACGCTTCGTCGGGCCATACGTGGGCCATCGACGGGATTCCTGTTAAGTATGTCCCGGTCGGACCCGGTCGAGGGTGCCCCTCGCTATTCCTGCGAGCGGAACAGCCAGCGCGTATCGACGTCGGCATCCGTTCGCGTCTCGGCCTCGCGCATGAGATACAGACAGCCGAGTATGGCCAACGCTATCAACCAGAGCACGCCCGCGGACACGTGCCAGTTCGTGAGTGATGTCGGGAGAAGCGCCGCGATAGCCTGTGGGAGACTGATAACGAGGATGGAGCTACCGACGCCGAGGACGAATACCCGCCTCCGAAACACCAGCGACCCGATGACGGCCGCCACGAGGAGGTAGCCGAACACCGGTGACGACCCCCAGTTGGTGAGGGTAAGGACGTTCACGGGGAGCGCGATGACGGTTCCAGTGAGGAGCCCGATAGCGAACTTGAACCGTTCCTCCGGCCGACCGCGAAGCAGTTTGATGCTCATTCGTCGTTTCCTCCGGAGCATCCGACGTCGCGACGAGCGGGCCGTACAGGTACCGTTCGTATACGATGGTGAACCATCAGATATCACCCTCCAGCGCGGCGAAAAGGTCGTCGTTGAACTCCGGTGGTGGGCCCGTCAGCGGGTCGCTGTTCCCGCCGTCGGTGACGAGTTCGGGGATGGGGAACTTCCCGCCGCCCATGCGTGAGTGACCGCCAGCGCTGGCTTCCGGCACCTCGGCGGCCACCGCCTCCAGCGCCGCGCCGATATCGACCCGGTCGTCACGGGACCGCCCCGAAACGTGGGTCATCCCGCCGCGAGAGCCGTGGACGACGGCGGCGGTCACGCCTTCGAGGCGGATGAGTTCGTCCACGGCCTGGGGAATCGCATCGATGTTGTTGACCTCACCGACGTCGCTGATGAGGAACGAGCCGCGTTTCTCACGATTGGAGAAGGCACGGCCCTTGATAGCCAGAATCTCGGTATCTATCTCGGGGCTGGCAATACGACCGAGGAGTTTTTCATCGACGCCCTGACAGAGGTACGAGGCGGCTTCGTAGTCGGCACCGATGGCTCCCGAGGTGAGCTGCTCCGTGTCGGAGTGGATGCCGTACATGAGTCCGACGGCAAGGTTCGGGGGCAGGATGGTGGTATCGGCGTCCTTCCCATCGACGTCTCCGAGGTCATCGTCCACGTCGCTGGGTGCAACTGGCGTCACGCCGACGTCCCGGAGGTACTCGGTCACGATGCTCGCGCAGGAGCCGTAGTTGGTCCGCTTGTCAGTGAAATCAAGCCCCGTTCCGTCGCCGGGGTGGTGGTCGATGACGGCGATGGGCATTATCGAATCCATGCCTTCGAAACCACGTGGCGTATTGTGGTCGACGAGAACGACGTCGTCGGCCGCGATCTCGTCGGCACGAGTTATCCGGTCGAAGTCGGGGTCGAGAACGTTCTCGAAGACGCGGTTTTCCTGATGTCGAATCTGTCCCGGGTACTGGATCGTGTACTCCGTATCCACCATCGAGGCCAGATGGGCGATTCCCATCGCTGATGCCATCGCGTCCGGGTCGGGGTTCGGATGCATGAGGATGGCAATTTCCTCTCGCGTCTCGAGGACCGGTTCGAGCCGTTCGCCCATCGGCCGATAAATCCAGCTAACGAACAACCACAGGGAGATACCGACGGCGACGATACCGAGAATAGTGGCCACGAAGGCAGCGGGGGCGGGGATATAAGAATTGATCACCCCCGTTATGATGTCTACCGTTGATTTTAGCGCCGATAACATCTCTCTTGATTCTTGTTCAAGAGTTACTCTACTTAAAAACTATCCTCACATCACAGGTTGTGCCAGTTAATACGAGGGGGTGTTCGACCCCTTCGAACGGCTCCCCGAAGCCCGTTC
>NZ_JAZKTR010000045.1:0-16509 GCF_036625485.1 Natronomonas sp.
GCTCTCTCGAACCAAGCGACCGCCAGCAGGCTGAGGGCTTCGGGGACGTTGTGGTCAGGATTGTCGCCAAGAACAAAACCGAATCATCCTAGCGCCGCAATCGCCTTAAATGAGCACGCAAATACACAGCCATGACCGATCGGACGGCGGCCGTAACACGCGAGACGGCCGAGACGGATATCGAGGTGACCCTTGATCTGGACGGGGACGGCGACAGCACCGTCGACACCGGCCTCGGCTTTTTCGACCACATGCTCGAGGCCCTCGCCAAGCACGGCCTCTTCGATCTGACGGTCCGGTGTGACGGCGACCTCGCAATCGACGACCACCACACCGTCGAGGACGTCGGTATCACGCTGGGGGAGGCCCTCGAGGAGGCGCTGGGCGACAAGCGCGGCATCGTCCGGTATGCCGACCGGAAGGTGCCGCTGGACGAGGCCGTCGCCGAGGTCGTCGTCGACGTCTCGGGCCGGCCACGATTCTACTTCGACGGTGCGTTCAGCCAGCCGTCTATCGGCGACTTCACCAGCGACATGGCGCGGCACTTCGTCGAGTCGCTGGCGCTGAACGCCGGCCTGACGGTCCACGCCTCGGTCGACGGGGAGAACGCACACCACGAGGTCGAGGCGCTGTTCAAGAGCCTCGCGCGGACGCTGGACGACGCGACGCGAATCGACGAGCGGCGAAGCGACACGCCGAGCACGAAAGGCGAGTTGTAGACGGGCGTCGGCGCTCGACCCCCCGGGGCGGGCTTTATGAGCAGGTCGGACGAAACGAACGGCTATGAGCGGTCACATCGACGGCGTCGTCGTTCACATCACGAGTGGCGACGCCAACGACTGGCAGCAGGCGCTCCAGAACGTCTTGAATCTCCACAACGACGAGAGCGTGCCAGTTTCACCGGAGTTGATAACCGTCGTCGTCAACGGCGACGCCGTTCGGTTCCTGCAGGCCGACGAACCGGACGCCGACCAGCTCACCCGACTCGCCGACGCCGGCGTCCGAGTCCTCGCCTGTTCCAACTCGTTGGCGCAACTCGGCTATTCGGCGGACGAACTGGCTGAGGGCGTCGATACCGTCGACTCCGGGGTCGCGGAAGTGACGCGGCTGCAATGGCACGGCAACGGGTATCTCAAACTGCCCTGACGGAATCGGTGGGGCTTATTTCACGTCCTCACGGGATTCGATCCCTCGGTAGACCGCCATCGCCGTGAAGTAGACGCCCACGAAGAGCAGAAAGCCGACCGAGAAGGTCGCGACCGTCCCGGGCGTCAGGTCGACGGCCGTCCGGGTGACCAGCACGGCCATCGCGACGGCGAAGACGACGAGCGCGAAGACCCCCGAGACGACGTAGACGCCGAGGTCGCTGTTTAGCGGGTTCATCGGATAGGCTGACGGCCCAATCGGCCAAAACGCTGGCGCCGTGGCTGGAGGGTGTAGCGACGCGAAAGAAAAGCGAGGATTGGCGGTGTTATCGCGCGTGGAACTCGATGGCTGCGCCCTGCCCGAAGCCGACACATTCGGTGGCGAGACCGAGTTCGGCGTCGTCGCGCTTCTGCATCTCGTGGATGAGCGTCACGGGCAGGCGGGCGCCGGAGGCACCGAGCGGGTGGCCGATGGCGATTGCGCCGCCGTTGACGTTGTAGATGTCGTTGTCGAAGCCGAGTTCGTCGCGGCAGTAGACACACTGGGAGGCGAAGGCCTCGTTGAGTTCGACGAGGTCGTAGTCGTCGGCCGACGTGCCGGAGCGCTCGAAGAGGTTCCGACTGGCCGGGACGGGACCGATGCCCATGACCTCGGGTTCGACGCCGGCGATGGCGTTGTTGCCGATCTCGGCGAGGACCTCGAAGCCGTGTTCCTCGGCGAAGGCCTCGGAGGTGACGAGCAGGGCGGCGGCGCCGTCGGTCGTCTGGGAGGCGTTGCCGGGCGTGACCGTCCCGTCGGATTTGAAGACCGTCGGCAGTTCGGCGAGTTTCTCCTTGGTCGTGCCGGGGCGGAGGCCCTCGTCCTTCTCGACGACGATCTCGTTGCCCTCATCGTCGTGGCCCTCGATGGGGACGATCTCGTCGTCGAAGCGGCCTTCCTCGGTGGCCGCGACGGCGCGCTGCTGGGACTGGGCGGCGTACTCGTCCTGCATCTCGCGGGTCACGTCGTATCGTTCCGCGACCTCTTCGGCGGTCATGCCCATCTGGAGGGCCGCAACGTTGTGATACTCGTTGAGGCCGGGGTGGACCTCGTTGTTCTGGCCCATCTTCACGCGGGACATCGACTCGACGCCGCCGGCGATGATGCAGTCACGCTGGCCGGCGCGGATGGCGTCGGCGGCGTTGATGACGGCCTCTGCGGAGGAGGCACACCAGCGGTTGATGGTCGTCGCGGGCGTGTCCTCGCCGAGGTCGCTCATCAGGGCGATGACACGGGCCATGTTGTTGCCCTGCTCGCTGCGCTGCTGGGCACAACCCCACTTGAGGTCGTCGACGTCCTCGCCGGTGAGGTCGGTCTCTTCGAGGATGCGGTCGATAAGCGGAATCGACAGGTCCTCGGGACGGACGTCCGCGAAGACGCCGTCCTCCTTCCCGAAGGGGGTCCGATACGCTTTTACTACGACGGGCGTGTTGTCACTCATACACTCTTTCATTATTGTCCACCTACGTTAAACCTGCTACTCGGGCGGGTTTTACATGTTAGCTGAAGCTAGCCTTTTTGTTTAAATTGTAAGCCGGATACGAACGGGGTATTTATATTAGCGGTCGACCAGCGACCCCGAACCGGCCGCAACGTTGGCCGTGTAGGGGGTCGGCGAGTGCCGTTCGAACGACCCGGAGCGGGACCCGTTCGAAACATGGGCGTTTCGACGGCCTTATACCGTACGCACGGTAATTTCTTGGAGAATGAGCAGCCCCGAGCTCGACGTCGTTGAGTTTCTGCTGACTGCGTCCCTCTATACGGAAAACCGGGACCTGGACGAGCGCGACCTTCCACCGCGGTACCGCCGCGTCTTCTGGGAGGACGGCGAAGTCGAACGCCCCCTGACCACGACCACGAATACCGCCGCCGCCGCAACCGGCGTCGAACGCCCGTGGGAGGCCGTCTCCGGTCTGATGTTCACCGACCGGGACGACTTCTCCGGGAAGATCGACTTCACCGACCGCGGTATGGCCGAGCAGTGGCTTCTGGAACGCATCCCCGAGGAGCGTCTCGCCAACAACCCCACGCTAGTCTACGCCTTCGAGGACCGACTCGACGACATCACCTACGAGCAAGCCCGCGAACAGAACCGCCCCATCCACGCCGACCGCGTCTGGATCGACTCCCTGCTGGAGGAGATGTTCGACGAGGACGAAGAGGAGATGCTCGACCTCGTCGACGTCCGCGCGCCCGAGGAGATCGAGATGACCCTCGAAGACCTCGTCTTGACTGACGACCAGGAACAGGAGATCCACAAGGTCGTCAAGGCCATCGAACACCGCGATTACCTCGCGGAGATCGGCCTTCGGGAGATCGGGAAACTCCTCTTCGTCGGCCCGCCGGGCACCGGGAAGACCTCCGTCGCCCGCGCGCTGGCACAGGACCTCGACCTCCCCTTCGTCGAGGTCAAACTCTCGATGATCACGAGCCAGTATCTCGGCGAGACGGCCAAGAACGTCGACAAGACCTTCGAGGTCGCAAAGCGGCTCTCGCCGTGTATCCTCTTCATGGACGAGTTCGACTTCGTCGCGAAGACGCGCTCGTCGGACGAACACGCCGCCATCAAACGCGCCGTCAACACGCTGTTGAAGAGCATCGACGAGATCTCGCTGATTCAGGACGACGTCCTCCTCATCGGGGCGACGAATCACCCCGACCAACTGGACGCCGCCGCCTGGCGGCGCTTCGACGAGATCGTCAACTTCCCCAAGCCGGACCGTGGCATGCGGTCGGATATCCTCCGTATCGTCACCCGACGGATGGACGTCGACGATTTCGACCCCGACGAACTCGCAGCGGCGACGGAGGGGCTGACCGGCAGCGACCTCCGACTCGTCCTCCGGGAGGCCGTCCTCGACGCACTGACCGAAAACCGGACGACCCTCACCCAGCAGGACATGCTGGATGCAATCGAGGACTTCGAGGAGCGTGACAACCTCAAGAACATGGACATGATCGAGGGCGACGCCGACGCGCTGGTCGCCGGCGGCACCGACGGTCACGATCACGACCACGACGACTGAGTTCGGCTTCCGTTCTTCTTCGGCGTTCTTCCTCACCGGAACCGCGGCTTTTAGGCGTGCGTCGCTCTTCCCATCCGGCGATGGAGGTCACGCTACTCGGCACCGGCGACACGACGGGGACGCCGACGCCGAACTGCGACTGTGACACCTGCACCGCGGCCCGCGAACGCGGCGTCGAGCGCTCGCGCTTTTCGGTCCACGTCCGTAACGAGCGAACCGACGAGTGCCTGCTGGTGGACGCCAGCCCCGACTTCCGCCAGCAGTTCCTCGATAACGACGTCGCACTCCCGGATGCGATCATCATAAGCCACATCCACTTCGACCACCTCGACGGCCTCGGTAACGCCTATCGGCTCCTCGACGACGCGCCCGTCTACGCCGCCGACGAGACCGACCCGATGACCGACGAGAGCGTCGCCGAGACCGTCGACCGGAAGTACGACTACCTCGACACCATCGAAGTTCAGCCCCGCTCGCCGTACGAACCCTTCGAGGCCTGCGGCTTCGAGGTGACGCTCGTCCCGGTCGAACACCCGCCACTGGTCTGCTACGGGCTGGTCATCGAAGACCCAGAAACCGGCGCGAAGCTCTCGCTTTCGGGCGATACCAACTATAGCATCGCCGAGCGCGCCCGCGATGTCCTTCGAAACCCGGACCTACTTTTCGCGGACGGCATCGTCCCGGCGAAGTACTGCGAGTACCACCCCGCAGGCGGCGACCACGCCGACGAGGAGGGTGTCTACCGCACCTTTGGAACCAAGCACATGACCATCGAAGGCGCCCGTGCGCTTGCGGAGGACCTCGACGCCGACGACTACCTGCTGGTCCATCTCTCCCATTACATTCCTGCCGAGGACGCCTTCGACGACGACATGGCCGTCGACGGCGAGACGTTCACGCTATAGCGTGGCCGAAACTCACCCGCGGTAGCGGTAGCCGGCGATACCCAGCACGGCCAGCAGGACGACACCGCCAGCGGCGAGCGGCACGAGTGGGATGGAATCGTCCTCGGTGGTGTTGGGGTCGTCGCCCGGGAGGTCCGGAGCGAAACCGCTCTCCGACGGGGCGAACGCATAGAGGTCGGCGGCGCAGTCCGCGATCTCCTCGTCGGAGAAGTTCGCGTCGCCGTGGGCGTCGACGGTCCCTTCGGCGCCGTATTCGCGCATGGTCGGGCCGTTCGACCCGGACTCGCCGCGTTCTGCGTCGTAGGTCTCGTAGGGGGTGTAGACCTCCCAGACGACCTCGCCGTCGGGGGTTATCTCGACGGTACGGTGGCCCATCCGGTCGGAGACCAGCGTGTTGCCGTTCGGAAGGCGGTCGGCGTCGCGCGGTTCGTCGAAGCCGGTCGCCGCCCAGACGCGGTCCCACTCCCCGGCGTCGTGGTCGTACTCGTACTCGACGACGCGGTCGTTGAGGCTGTCGGCGACGAGGACGGTGTGCTCACCGTTCGGCCCCCACAGGTGGTCGGGGTTGTGCTGTTCGTAGAGGACGTCGTAGTCGTCGTCCTCGCCGAGGGTCAACTCGACTTCCTTCGAAGAGCGATTGATGAACACGACCTGATCGAAGTTCCGCACCGACGCCATGAACCACTCGCCGGTGGCGTCGACGCGGTCGGATTCGCTGACGTTCACCACGTCGACGTCGTTGACGTGAGTCCAGTCGTCCTCGGACCCGCCGCCGCTCTCGGGGAAGTATTCGGGATAGTTCTCGAAGCGCCACTCCCACGTCGTCTCGCCCTGCGTGCGGTTGTAGACGAGCAGGCGCTCGTGGCCCTCACCCTTGTCCGCGGCGACGAGTTCGCCGTCGTCCAGCAGGTCGATGTCGTGGGCGTCGGTCACCTGCGGGTTCGTCGAACTGTCAGGGGCGCCGTTGAAGTGCTTGGTCCAGACGTAGTCGTTGGTCTCGGGGTCGAGTTCGCCGACGACCGTGGCCCCGCTTTCGGTCGTGACGAAGATGACGTTCCCGTTCGGTAGGGGGTCGACGTCGTAGGCCCACCAGCGGCCGTTGGCCGAGGCGTTTCGGGTCCACTCGAAGCTCCCGTTGGGTCGGAAGGAGACCAGCAGGGCGGGCCGCTTCTTGTAGCCATCACTGGTGAGATGGGCGCCCTGTATGCTCACGAGGGTGTTCTCGTCGGGTTGGTCGGTCACCGTCCCGACACAGGAGTTGGGCCGGTCCGCGGACTGGGCGGCGACGGCGGGGCCGACGGCCAGCGACAGGACCAGCAGTACTGCCGCCACGAGTGCGGGAAGGCCGCGCATGCAAAATCGGTGGAATGGGGGCACAAAGAGTATTGGCTTACGGCGCGGCCGTCGCTACTCCTCGGCGAAGCGGTCGAGGCCCACCTGCCGACGGTCTCGTCCGTCGGGGTCGGGGTCCCACGACGAGTGACGGGCGCGTGCGGCTTCGACGTCGGCTTCCGGCGGATCGGCTGGGTCGTATCCCCCACAGTCCGCGCCGCACTCCCGGGCGGGGTCGACGAACCGACCCTTCCACGCACAGTACGGAAGCGCGTCGTCGGGGTGGAACGCAGGGCCGCTTGCTTCGGCCCGTTCGCAGGCCGGCAACGCGTCGGGCCGCCACCCCTTGCCGTAGGCGCGCTCGGCGATGCGGCGACGGTACCGTGCCTTCTCGTCGGCCGTCACGGGTTCGACGTCGACCCGCGCGGGCGACTCGTCGAGGACGGCGATACCGGGGTCGTCCGTCGACAGCGGCGTCGCCTCGCGGACGACCTCGAAGCGCCCTTCTTCCGGGAAGAAGCGCCAGACCCCGACGGCCTCTGGGATGCGGTTCAGGTGCGCGCCGGTGACGTAGGATTCGGTGACGAGTACGACCTCGTCGAACAGGCCCAGCGAGACGTCCTTCCGCAACTGCAACTGCAGGTCGCCGGGTCGGCCGAGGTCTGGTTTGTTCTCGAAGGCCCGGAGACTGCCGAACCAGTCCGGGTAGCGCGCGGTCTGCCGGACGTAGCGCCGGCAGTTACGTCGTTCGGCGGCGAAAAAGCCGATGTCGACCGCGCGGTCGACGGCGCTTTCGGCGCGGTCGGCAGGCGCGTCGAACGCCTCTTTCCAGTAGCGGGCGCGGCCGACGCCGACGTCGCTTTCGATGGCGAGGTCGGGAATCGCCTCGGCGGTGATGTCCGCCCGGGCCGAGAACTCGGGGCCTCGGCGAACTTCGACGACGTCGACGATGCGGGTGTGGCTGCCGAGTTGCCGGGCGACGAGGCCGTCGCTGTCGGCCTCGACGGCGGCACACATCGCCAACTCGAAGGCGTACTCCCGCACGCGTTATTGCAGGGCGGCGAGGGAGAAAAACGACGCGCTCCGGCGGGGACGGGGATTTCGGCGTGGCTACAGGGGCTCTCGGCTTGCATCCTCGACGACGAGGTCCTCGTCGAGGTCGACGACGAGGCGTTCGTCGTCGAGTTCGATGTGGACGCGGAACTCCCACGGGTTCTCCGAGAGCACCTCGGTGTGGTCGTCGGAGACGCACCATTCCAGCGTCCAGAACGCCGCGGCGTTGAGGTCGATGCCGTGGTCCCGGTAGAAGGAGACGACTTCGGCGTCGTCGAGCAGCGAGATGGTGACTGAGGTAGGCGTCGTCTGCCCGCAGCGTTGGCACTCGTGTTCGATGTGGACGTCGTAGTCGACGAAATCGCCGGTTTCGGTGATGTTCGTCTCGGTGCGGCCGTTACAGGCCGGGCAGACGCCGTCGGAGATGAGACACATCAGGTGGCGAACGCGCTGGTTGAACGCGTCCATCACCTCGGATTTCGTTCGGTCTTCGAGGCCGCCCGGCGGGAAATCGCCGTGGGCGTGACGGCGGCCGCAGTCGTCACAGACGATGCGGAGTGTCTCGTCCTCGTAGTGGGCGACCAGCGACCCCGAACAGTCGACGCACTCGCCTTCGACCTCGACGGGGCCGAACTCGGGGTCCTGATTGAGACTGCCCGAGAGTACCGCCTGGATGACCGCGCGGCCGGCCCCGCGGAAGTCGTATCCCTCCTCGCACTTCCGGACGAACTGGCCGGTCAGTTTCTGGAGGTGGTAGTTGAACTGCGCGCTGTCGCGGGTCCCTACACGGCGGCGGAGGTCCGAGAAGGATACGGGCCGTTCGGGCGCTTCCCAGAGGGCCTCGAGGATGGCGAGGCGCGTCTCGTTGCCGATGACCGCGAAGGCCTCGGCGGGCTGGAGACACTCCTCGCAGGCGAAGGCACCCGCAGTTTCTGCGTCGCTCATATCTGTTTCGTGGACCGCTACCGGCTAATAAGTTATCTCAACGCCGTTTTTGTATTATGTCTGTCAGATGTGCTCAGTCCGCGAGATCGAGGCGGTCGTCGAGCGCGCGGATGTCGTCGACGGTCGCGTCGGGCTCGCCGGCGAAGTCGTCCCACGGGACCTTTCCGCGGTCCAGCCAGACGCCGGTCATCCCCGCGTGTTTCGCGCCGAGAACGTCGTAGAACAGCGCGCTGACGTGGGCGATGCGGTCGACCGGCGTACCCGTCCGGGCCGCGGCGTGTCGGTAGATCTCGACGTTCGGCTTGAACGTCGCCACCTCGTCGGCGCTGATGGTATCCTCGATGGCGTCGCCGATGCCGGCGTGGCTGACCATCGAGGAGAGCATCTCGGGGTTGCCGTTCGAAACGACGTACGCATCGACCCCGGCGTCGTGGAGGCGCTGGAGCCCCTCGCGCACGTCGTCGAAGACGGCGAGTTCGTGGTAGGTTTCGAGGATGGCTTCCCGTTCCGACTCGGTGAGGTCGACGCCGTGGGCGGCCAGCGCGTGTTCCAGCGCCGCGCGGTTCAGCGCGTAGAAGCTGTCGTACTCGTCGATCTCGTTGGCCACCATCGTGTACATGAGCGACCGCGACCGCCAGTGATTCGAGACGGGTTCGGGGTCGTCGACGACATCGGCGAGGGCCGATTCGACGGCCTCGACGTCGACCAGCGTGCTGTACGAATCGAGGGTGACGGTCTCGATGCTGCCCATGTCTCTTATTCACACACCGTTCTCCCTGACTGTTTGGGAAGCGGTGACCGGGGGTCCGTTCGCGGTCAGGTCGCCCGGTCGAACTCGCCCGCGTATCGGTGCCGAAGGTATAGTAAGCGTTATCAGGCGCACGGGAGGATATTCACGTCATTACTAAATGACGCAAGAACACCGACAACCGGAGGTGAACATCGGACTGGTTGGACACGTCGACCACGGCAAGACGACCCTCGTCCAGGCGCTTTCGGGCGAGTGGACCGACCAGCACTCCGAGGAGATGAAACGCGGCATCTCCATTCGCCTCGGATACGCCGACGCGACGTTCCGGGAGTGTCCGGACCTCGAAGAGCCGGACCGCTACACCGTCGACGAGACGTGCCCGGACGGCTCGGAGAGCGAGCATCTCCGTACGGTGTCGTTCGTCGACGCCCCGGGCCACGAGACGCTCATGGCGACGATGCTCTCGGGGGCGTCCATCATGGACGGTGCCGTACTCGTCATCGCCGCCAACGAGCCGGTCCCCCGCGCACAGACCGAAGAACACCTGATGGCGCTGGACATCATCGGCATCGACAACATCGTTATCGCCCAGAACAAAATCGACCTCGTCGACCGCGAGCAGGCCGTCGACAACTACGAACAGATTCAGGAGTTCGTCGAGGGCACCGTCGCCGAGGACGCGCCCATCGTCCCCACCTCCGCCCAGCAGGAGGTCAATATGGACCTCCTCATCCAGACCATCGAGGAGGAGGTTCCGACGCCGGACCGGGACCCCGACGCGGACGCCCGCTTGCAGGTCGCCCGCTCGTTCGACATCAACCGACCCGGCACGACGTACGAGGACCTCACCGGCGGCGTCTTGGGTGGGTCGCTCACGCAGGGCATTCTCGAAAACGAGGACGAAATCGAGATCAAGCCCGGCCGCGAGATCGAGGAGGGCGGCCGCTCGGAGTACCACCCCGTCGAGACGACTGTCCGGTCGCTGCAGGCCGGCGGCGAGTTCGTCGACGAGGTGACCCCCGGCGGTCTGCTCGGTGTCGGGACCGGACTCGACCCCTCGCTGACGAAGGGCGACGCCCTCGCGGGACAGGTCGCTGGCCCGCCGGGCAGTCTCCCACCGACCCACGACGAGTTCACGATGGACGTCGAACTCCTCGACCGCATCGTCGGCGAGGAGGACGTCGAGCCCATCAGCACGGGCGAACCGCTCATGTTGACCGTCGGGACGGCGACGACGGTCGGCTCCGTGACGAGCGCCCGCGACGGCGAGTGTGAGGTCAAACTCAAACGCCCCGTCTGTGCACAGGAAGGCGCCAAGATAGCCATCAACCGCCGCGTCGGCGCGCGCTGGCGGCTCATCGGCGTCGGAACGCTTCGGTGATGCGCGTGGTGCTCGATACGAACGCACTGATGATGCCGGTCGAAGTCGGGGTGCGGACCTTCGAGGAACTCGACCGCCTGCTCGGCGACTACGAGGCGGTGGTCCCCGAGGCGGTCCTCGAGGAACTCGACGAACTGGCCGGCGGTCACGGCGAGGAGGCGACGGCGGCAAGCGTCGGTGCGGACCTCGCCCGCCGGGAGTGCGAGACCATCGAGCACGATGCGGCGTACGCTGACGATGCGGTGTTGGAACTCGGCCAGGCGGCCGACTACGTGGTGACGAACGACGGGCCGCTTCGAAAGCGGCTTTTAGAGGCGAACGTTCCCGTAATTAGTTTACGCGGGAGCAACAAACTGGAACTCAACGAACCATAGCATGTACAAACGGGTACGACTCAAGGATACGGTCGAGGTGCCCCCGCGGCACCTCGCAGATGTGTCGCCCGAGCTCGTCAAGCGGTTGCTGCAGGACAAGCTCGAAGGACAGATGGACGAGAAGGTCGGCAGTGTGGTCTCCGTCTCGGAGGTCCACGACATCGGACAGGGCGCGGTCCTGCCGAACCGGCCGGGCGTCTACTACGAGGCGGAGTTCGACGCCGTCACGTTCGACCCCCAGATGCAGGAGGTCGTCGACGGCGAGGTCGTCGAGGTCGTCAACTTCGGCGCCTTCGTCGGCATCGGCCCCGTCGACGGCCTGCTCCACGTCTCCCAGATCTCCGACGAGTATCTGGCCTACGACGAGGAGAACCAGCAACTGGCCTCGCGGGATTCGAACCGCGTGCTCTCGGTGGGCGATTCGGTGCGCGCCCGTATCGTCACCAAGAGCATCGACGAGCGGAACCCCCGCGATACGAAGATCGGTCTGACGGCCAAACAGCCTGGCCTCGGCAAGCACGGCTGGCTCGAAGAGGAACGCAAGCGCCGCGAGGCGCAGGCGGGTGATTAGATGGCCGACCGACTGGTGTGTCGGGACTGTCACCGCGTCCTCGAGGTCGACGAAGGCGAGCAATGCCCGGCCTGCGGGTCGAACTCGCTGACCGAGGACTGGGCCGGCTACGTCGTCATCGCCCACCCCGAGAAAAGCGAGATCGCGGCGGAGATGGAAGTCACCGAACCCGGGCGCTACGCGCTGAAGGTCAGATAGATGGCCGAGGTGGTCGTCGAGCTCCCCGAGGAGATGCGGCACGAACTCAAAGAGCCGCTGGGACCCGTCTACACGGAGGCCGAGGTGCTGCTCGCCGAGGCGACCGAACCCATCATCGCCGTCGGCGACATCGTCACCTACCACCTGCTGACGGCGGGCTATCAGCCCGACGTGGCGCTGGTCGACGGCAAGACCAAACGCGAACGCGTCGAGCGCGAGGTGCTGGATGCCATCGACGGCTTCGACCACCAGATCGAGGTCGAGAACCCGGCGGGGACGCTGACCGAGGAACTGCTGGAAGCGCTGGTCGACGCCATCGAACGCCCCGGCACCGTCGTTATCACCGTCATCGGCGAGGAGGACCTCGCCGCGCTGCCGGCCATCGTCACCGCGCCCGACGGGGCGTCGGTCGTCTACGGCCAGCCCAACGAGGGTATGGTGCTGGCCGTCGTCGAGGAGGGCCTCCGTATCGACTGCCGGAACCTACTGGAGAAGATGGACGGCGACTACACCCGCGTCGCGTCGATTCTTGCGCCCTGAGTTCCAGTCGCTGTTGCCCCAGTCCTTTTGCGTTCCGAGTGTGAGGCGGTTCTATGGACGAGGACCGCAAGGAGTGGGTCCGTGAATACTGGCCGTTCCTCGTCGGGGTGGTCATCATCGTCGTCGGGAACCTCTACGTTCTACTGGTCTACGGCGAGGACTGGGTCATCGGTGGGCCGCCGCTGGTGCTCGCGGTCATCGTGGTGTTGGCCATCGAGTTCGGGCGGTCGGTTTACGACCGGTTGGTCTAGACCGTCGAGAATCGCCGTCAACGATTCCCGTGAATCCGGCGCTTCGAAATCCTTTTACGCGCTTCGAGGGAAAAAAGCGGTAACGTAACCATGGACGTCGAAATCATCGATGAAGACGAGAATCCGATGTTGCACCGAACGGACGTTCGGTTCCAACTGACCCACGAGGAAGCGACGCCTTCCCGCCTTTCGGTTCGCGACTCGCTTGCGGCCAAGCTCAACAAGGACGCCAGCGAGGTCGTCGTGCACACCCTCGACACGAAATACGGCATGCGCAAGAGCGTGGGCTACGCGAAGGTCTACGACAGCGCCGAGCAAGCCAAGGAAGTCGAGCAGGAGTACATGCTCGAACGGAACAAGATCACGGCCGACGAGGACGCCGAAGAGGCCGAGGCCGAGCCGGAGGAGGTCTAGATGCCCCGTCACGAGTACTACAACGACGACGGCTCCACCGACAAGGAACACTGCCCCCGCTGCGGTGACACCTTCCTCGGTGACTATGGCGACCGCCTGCACTGTGGCAAGTGTAGCTACACCGAATTCAAATAGGCCGTGACCCGGGTTCTCGGTATCGAGGGGACCGCCTGGTGTGCCAGCGCGGCCGTCTTCGATGCCG
Source organism: Natronomonas sp. (assembly GCF_036625485.1). GTDB lineage: Archaea > Halobacteriota > Halobacteria > Halobacteriales > Haloarculaceae > Natronomonas. The sequence goes on from NZ_JAZKTR010000045.1 coordinate 13,129, forward strand.
AAACCGACGCCGTTTCTATCGAATCAGACGCCTATGTTCCGGAGAGCGGCGGCATTCATCCGCGCGAGGCCGCCGAGCACATGCGCTCGGCGATTCCCGCCGTCATCGAGGAGACTCTCGATTACGTCAGAGCCGAATACGGCGACCCCGCCGAGGCGCTCGATGCCGTCGCCTTCTCCCGAGGGCCGGGTATCGGTCCCTGCCTTCGCATCGCCGGCACCGCGGCCCGCGCGCTCGCTGGCGCGCTTGAGATCCCACTGGTCGGTGTCAATCACATGGTCGCCCACCTCGAAATCGGGCGGCATCGCTCCGGCTTCGAGTCGCCGGTCTGTCTGAACGCGTCGGGCGCCAACGCCCACCTCCTCGGCTTCCGGAACGGTCGGTATCGCGTCCTCGGTGAGACGATGGATACCGGCGTCGGCAACGCTATCGACAAGTTCACTCGCCACGTCGGCTGGCAGCATCCCGGCGGCCCGAAGGTCGAAGCACACGCTCGCGAGGGTGAGTACGTCGACCTCCCCTACGTCGTCAAGGGGATGGACTTCTCGTTTTCGGGCATCATGTCCGCGGCCAAGCAGGCCTACGACGGTGGGACGCCCGTCGAGGACGTCTGCTGTGGCCTCCAGGAGACCATCTTCGCGATGCTCACCGAAGTCAGCGAGCGAGCGCTGTCGCTGACGGGCGCCGACGAACTCGTCCTCGGCGGCGGCGTCGGGCAGAACGACCGCCTCCGGGAAATGCTCGAATCGATGTGCGAGGCACGCGGCGCCGACTTCTACGCGCCCGAACCGCGCTTCCTCCGTGACAACGCCGGCATGATCGCCGTCCTCGGCGCGAAGATGTACGAGGCGGGCGATACGATTCCCATCGAGGACTCGCGTGTCCTACCCGATTTCCGCCCCGACGAGGTCGACGTAACCTGGCGCTCGGACGAGGCCGTAGCTACGCCCATTCCTGCCGACGAGCGCGCGCAGGGCGCCGAGGCCGTCGTCGACCTCGCGCCGGCCGACGAGCGCGTCTACAAGCATCGACTCGTCAAGCCCTACCGGCACCCGGAACTGGACGCGAAACTCAGGCGTCGACGGACGCGGTCGGAGGCCCGACTGACGAGCGAGGCCCGGCGTCTCGGCGTGCCGACGCCCGTCGTCTACGATATCGACCCCGTCGAGGCGACGCTGGATTTCGAGTTCGTCGGCGAGGCGGACCTCCGGGAGATGCTGACCGAACCACACGTCGCGGCCGTCGGCCGCCACCTCGCCCGGTGTCACGAGGCGGGGTTCGTCCACGGCGACCCGACGCCGCGCAACGTCCGGGTCGCCCCCGATGAGGCCGACGACGGGCGGGCTTACCTCATCGACTTCGGTCTCGGCTACTACACCGACGACATCGAGGACTACGCGATGGACCTCCACGTCTTCGAGGGCGCGGTCGGCGGGACCGCGGACGACGCGCCGGCGCTCATCGAGGCCTTCGAGGCGGCCTATCGGGAGACGGGCGACGAGCGCGTCGTCCGGCAACTGCGGGAGATCGAGGAACGCGGGCGGTATCAGTAGTTTCGGTCGGCGTCCCCGGGGCCTATAAGTTCCGGCCCGCCCTATGCTTGGGTATGCCAGAAAAACCGCAGTCCGGCGAACTGTTCGGAATCCCGTATAATTTCGATAAACCCTCGCTCGGGCGCATGATGTCCTCGTACTGGCAGCCCGACGAGGGAATGTTGGTCGAGAAGCCCTTCGGCGTCGGCTACACGCTGAACCTCGCCAACTGGCGGTCGTGGGTCGTGCTGGCGGTCGCGGGGCTGCTCTTCTACCAGCAACAGCAGTCGGGTGCCGAAAGCGAGGAGATGGACGACGAAGAGCCGGTCGAAGTCGTGGTTGACGACTAGCGAGACGCCGAGCGTAGCGAGGCGTCTCGGAAAAACCGAACGGGGAGCGAAGCGACCTGTGAGGTAGCGGGGCTTCGACCGTAGGGAGATGCCTCGATGAAATCGAGCGGTGACCGCAGGGAACCGCGAGATAGCAAGACGCCGACTGTACGGCGGCGCCTCGGAGAATCGGACCTTTTAGTGCGCCCGCCGTCGAAGTCGCGTCCATGTACGACGGCCTGAAGGGATTCCGTGATTTCTACCCCGGCGAGATGTCCGCCCGACGGGAGGTCACCGACACCATCGAGGAGCGCGTGCGTCGGTACGGCTTCCGCGAGGTAGGGACGCCGGCGATGGAGCGGACCCAGATGTACGTGGAGAAATCGGGCGAGGAGATCGTCGAGGAACTCTACCACTTCGAGGACAAGGGCGGCCGCGACGTGTCGCTGACGCCCGAACTGACGCCGACGGTCGCGCGGATGGTCGTCGCGCGCCAGCAGGCCCTGCAGAAGCCCATCAAATGGTTCTCGACGCGGCCGTTCTGGCGCTACGAGCAGGTCCAGCAGGGGCGGTTCCGGGAGTTCTACCAGACGAACGTCGACATCTTCGGTTCCGAGGAACCGGAAGCAGACGCCGAGGTTCTCGCGGCTGCGGCCGATATCATGACCGACCTCGGCCTTTCAGGCGAGGACTTCGAGTTCCGGGTGTCCCACCGTGACATCCTCGGTGGACTGCTGGAATCACTCGACAGCGACGTGGATACGACCGACGCGATTCGGGCAGTCGACAAGAAGGAGAAGATCGACCTCGAGGAGTACTACGATCTGCTCGTCGCGGCGGGCCTCGACTACGAGGAAGCCGAGGCCTTCGACGACGTGCTGGGTACGGATGACCTCGATGACCTCGTCGATTTCGCCGAGACGGACCGCGTCGCCGAGGCCGTCGAGAACCTGCGTGCGGTGCTTGCGGCCGCCGAGGACTTCGGCGCCCGCGAGTACTGTACCATCTCGCTGGAGACGGCGCGCGGGCTCGACTACTACACCGGCGTCGTCTTCGAGTGTTTCGACACCGCCGGCGAGGTCTCGCGGTCGGTCTTCGGCGGCGGCCGCTACGACGACCTCATCGAGGGCTTCGGCGGCGAACCGACACCGGCCGTCGGCGTCGGTATCGGCCACGAGACGCTGTCGCTGCTCTGTCAGCGCGCGGGCGTCTGGCCCGAGGAGGAGGTCGCGACCGACTACTACGTGCTGACGGTCGGCGATACGCGGGAGACGGCCGCCGAGATCGCCCGCGAACTCCGCGAGTTGGGCCACGTCGTCGAAGCCAACCTGACGAGTCGCGGCTTCGGTGACCAACTGTCGTACGCTGACGGCATCAACGCCGAAACCGTCATCGTGGTCGGCGAACAGGACCTCGCGGACGACGCGGTCACCATCAAGGACATGGAATCGGGCGACCAGAAACAGATTCCCATCGACGAGTTCCCACCCGAGGAGGGACGGCCGACCTTCGAGGACTAC
>NZ_JAZKTR010000239.1:0-2626 GCF_036625485.1 Natronomonas sp.
ATCGTGTTCTCGGTAGCGTCCGCGCCCGTGTCGTCTCCCATCGGTATCGGTATCGCGGCCACCAGGAAACTGATCAACACGAGCATCACCACGACGCCGACGATCGTTGCCGTCGTCCGCGAGTAGATGGCCGTTCTGTACCCCTCGGAGTCCTCGCCGTCGGTCGTGCCGGACGACGAGGGCGTCTTCGGACTGCTGGCCGTAGCGGTTCTCGCGGCCGCGGACATCGTGGCCGACGATGAAGTGGTGGCCGAGCGGTCGTTCGGCTGTTTCGCTCCCATCTCCGCCCCGGTCTTCCGTTTCGGTCCGGCCCCGACGGCTGGGCCGACGACGTGGGAGCCCTCGTCGTCCGACTCGGAGCGTTCGACCGCCTCGTCGCCAGTCTCGTCCCCGTCGTTATCGTCGAGCAGGCTACGTCCCACCGAATCGAGGTCGGCGGCATCGTCGTTCGCGTCCTCGCTGTCGCTCGTCTCGATGAGGGGCGACTCGTCTTCCCCGTCGTCTTCGGCGCCCTCGTCCGGGTCGGGTGCGTCCGCGTCGGCGTCGTCGGTCCCGGCCCCGAAGACGAACTCGTCGGCGTCGGTTCCGTCGGTCTCATCGCCGAAGACGAACCCGTCGACCTCGTCGGTTCCGGCCCCGAAGACGAACCCGCCGGCGTCGCCCTCCAGGTCGTCCTCATCGGCCGCGTCGGCCAGGGACTCGGTGTCGTCGCCGACGACGCTCGCGGCACTCGTCCGTTCGCCGAAAAGCGACGTGAGGTCGCTGAGATTCTGGGTCTCGTGGGCCTCGGGTAGCAGATGGAAGTGGGCGTGGACCCCCGCCTGCTCGAACTTGGAGGTCATCTCGTTGAGGAACTGGAAGACCCGGTTGGCGTCGACGGACTGCAACAGCGCGGTGACCGAATCGAAACAGACGACGGTCTGCTGGTCGGTGTCGGCCCACGCCGAGAGGAACTCTGAGATGGCGATGCCGACGCCGGTGAGGTCGCTCGGGTCGGAGATCCGGCGGACGGTCGGCCCGGAGTTCCGGGCAGTGCTGGCGCCGCTGCCGCCGCTGGCGCCGCCCATCTCGACGCTGACGATACCGATGTTCGCGGGCGGGGCGTTGGCGTGGTCGCGCCACGCCGCGAGCCGTTGGTCGGCGGATCTGGTGAACGTGACGAACACCACGTCGACGCTGTCGGGGTCGTCGACGCCCGAAAGGGCCATGCAGGCCTCCTCTTCGCAGTCGTCGTGTCCGTCGATCTCCAGCAGCATGTTCGCCGGCCCCGAGGGGGTTTCGTCGGTCATGTTCGATCACACCCACCAGCGGTTCGAAGCGAACGCTCCACAGCCGCTGATTGTCGTGTGTTATCCGTTCACTATATAATAGCCGTGCTCCGTTTCAGCTGTCGAAACGACCCAAACACCCGCGTCTTAGGCGGGTTCTTCGGTTTCCCTGACGGTCAACACGGGCTGGTCGGCGGTCCGGAGGACGCGTTCGGTCACGCTGCCGAGGAGCGCGCGTTCGAGGCCGCTTCGGCCGTGGGTCCCCATGACGATGAGGTCGATCCCGTTGTCGTCGGCGTATTCGAGGATGACCTGATGCGGTGCGCCGGCGCCGATGGCGGCCCGAATCGAGGTGACGTCGGCCGCCTTCGCGCGGGCCCGAGCGTCGGCGATGGCGTCCTCGCCCTCCGTTTCGAGGGCGTCGTACAGTTCCGGCTGCTCCCCGTCGGGCACCCGCGTCTCGTCGACCACGTACAGGAGGTGCAACTGGGCGTCGTGGGTGTTGGCGTGGTCGATGGCCTCCTCGACGGCCGCCATCGCACACGCGGAGCCGTCGGTTGGAACGAGGATGTCGTCGTACATATCGACGGCTTCGGCGGAGAGGAACTTAAACGACAGTGGCGATGTTCGGCGGTAGCTTCTTGCCGAGGCCGCTCCGAGTTCGAGAATAACAGTTGTGTTGGTGTCAAATACAGCCAGCCGCGGTCGGGAAGCATGACGACACATCGTGAGCCGCTGGATTCGGTACTGGAGACGGTCGGAGAGACGCCGCTGGTCCGAGTGAGAGCGGCCCCCGAGGAGGTGCCCGTCTACGCCAAATGTCATCGGTGGCGCCCTCGTTACGGACGACCCCGACCTCGACGAGCGGTTCGGCTTCTACCAGAACGCCGTCGGCGCGACGCCCGGTCCCTTCGAGAGCTTTCTCGTGTTGCGGGGCACCAAGACCCTCCCCGTCCGCATGGACCGACACTGTGAGAACGCCCGCCAACTCGCCGTCTGGCTGGCCGACCACCCAGACGTGAGCGAGGTGTACTACCCCGGTCTCGAATCCCACCCTGGCCACGAGGTCGCCGTCCGGCAGATGGACGACTTCGGCGGCATGGTGAGCTTCGAACTCGACGCCACGCTCGAAGAGACGAGCGACGTCTGCTCGGCGACGGAGGTGTTCACCCTCGCCGAGAGCCTCGGCGGCGTCGAGAGCCTCATCGAACAGCCGGCCGCGATGACCCATGCAGCGATTCCGAAAGAAGAGCGGGAGGCAGCGGGCCTCTCGGACGGTCTCATTCGGGCCAGCGTCGGCATCGAACACGTCGACGACCTGCGGGCGGACCTCGAATCGGCCATCGACGCGGTGCTAC
>NZ_JAZKTR010000046.1:0-16477 GCF_036625485.1 Natronomonas sp.
CGGTGTTCTCGCCGACGGCGCCGTCAGCGAGGAAGCAATGGCCCGCCGCACCGAGGTAGTAGGCGCCGCCGTCCTCCCAGACGAAGTTCGCGGTACAGCCCGCCGTGGTGCCGTCGCGTTCGATGAGTAGCATCGAGCCCGGGCCGATACCCGAGGACCGTTCGGGAACCGATGCAGCATCGACGGTCTCGGTCTCGTCGTCGAGGCCGCTCAGATCCCGCGGGCCGAGTCGTTCGGCCGAATCCCGAAGCGTCGCTTCGTCCACGCCGGAGGTATCAGTGGCGGACGCCGCGCCGACGCCGCCGAGTCCGACCACGCTCGCAACGCCAGCGCGGAGTAGTCGCCGTCGTGACAGGGAGCCGTAATCCGTCATCGACAGGAAGGTTATCGGATGCCAGAATAGGGCTGCTGGTGGCCATAGCCGGCTTTTTTAGTATTTCACGACGGTGACGTCGGGACGAAATCGGGCCGCACGCCTAAGAACACCCCTCTGTCCGACGGCGTACGCTTTATTGTGGGCCGGCGTAACCTATCCACAGACAATGATACACAGCGAGGGTCCGCTACTTACTATCGACGTCGGCGAACAGACAACGACCGAGGAGGAGATGGACGACGTACTGGAATCATTCATTGGTGGCCGCGGCGTCGGGACGAAACTCGCCCACGACCGCATCCCCTTCGACGCCGACCCGCTCGGCCCGGAGAACCGGCTGGTCTTCGCGGCCGGGCCGCTGCAGACCTCGATGATGAGCTACACCGGCCGGATGTCCTGTACCGGCCTGTCGCCGCTTACCGACGGCCTGCTGTCGTCGAACGCCGGCGGCTTCATGTCCCGGCCGTTCGTCGACACCGGCTATTCGGCCGTCGAAATCGCCGGTGCCAGCGACGAACTCGTCGGCATCCACGTCACCGACGAGGGCGTCGAGTTCGAGACGGTCGACGAACTCGAAGCAGCGACCGTCGAGGAGACCATCGAACACATCGAGGAATCGGCCGGCCTCGATGCGGAACACACCGCTATCGTCGGTCCCGCGGGCGAAAACGAGGTTCGCTTCGCGTCCATCATGACCTCTGAGTCCCGCGCGTTCGGCCGCGGCGGCCTCGGCGCGGTCCTCGGCGCCAAGAACGTCAAGTTCCTCACCTTCGACGGCGACTCCCGCCCCGAGATCGAGGGACTCGACGATGAACTCATCCGTGAGATCCACACGGAGGCCTCCGAGTCCAGCAGTCCCATGAAGGACGCCGGCACCGTCTCCGTCTCCGATTACGCCAACTCCGTCGGCGCGCTGCCGACCAAGTACTTCGAGGAACTCAGCTACGACAAGGTCGACCAGATCGGCTCCGCGGCCGTCATCGAACACAAATACAAGAAGGGCACCTGCTCGTCGTGTGCCTTCGCCTGCAAACTCCCGACCCGCGACGAGGAAAGCGGCCTCGAAACCGAAGGCCCCGAATACGAGACGATGATGTCCTTCGGGTCGAACGCTCTCGTGGACGACTTCGTCGCCATCATGAAGTCCAACGAACTGTGCGACCAACTCGGCATGGACACCATCTCCTGTGGCGATGCCATCGCCGCCTACCTCGCCGCCGAAGACGAGTTCGGCAACACCGAGCTCATCCACGAGACCATCGAGAAGATCGCCCACCGCGAAGGCATCGGCGACACCCTCGCGGAAGGCATCAACCGCTTCCACGACGAGCTGGGCGTCGACAACTGGACGATGAAGGGCATGGAGTTCGCCGCCCACGACGGCCGCACGCTCAACGGACAAGGGCTCTCCTTCGCCACCTCGAACCGGGGTGCCGACCACATGTACGCCGAGATGTACCAACTGGAGTACCCGCTTGTCGCACCTGACCAGGCGCTGGATTCCGACGGCGTCGAGGGCAAATCCGACCGCCTCATCGAGATGGAGAACAAGAACGCCGTCCACGACTCCGGCGTCCTCTGTAAGTTCGCCTTCTCGAACATGACCCACGACCGGTACGCCCGCCTGTTCGACACCGACTGGGAGACGATTCAGGAGGTCGGCAGTCGCATCATCGAACTCGAACGCCACTTCAACAACAAGCGCGGCTTCGACCGCGCGGACGACGACGACCTTCCCTACGAACTGGAGGGCCTCGACGACGAACTCGACAACTACTACGACCTCCGCGGCTGGAACGACGACGGGACCGTTCCGGACGCGAACGTCGGGGGTTCGCCTGCCGCACCCGCCGACGACTAACCGTCCGCGATTTTCTTTATAAGTACGCTTCGTCGACTTCCCGACTACCACCAGCACGCCAGCCGGATATTTATAAGCAAAAACGCGGCCACCGCCGGTATGACCTGAGAACTGCCGGCCGGCGTCTCGCGGGAGCGTGGTGCAGCGCCGGTCGGGAGGTATTGCATCGCCTGTTCGCTATTCGGCGTTCTCGCCGCGCCATGCCGACCCACCGTCGCCGCCGCCCGTCTTGTAGGTCCCGCGGGCGGTGGCGATGTCGGTTCCGTCCTCGTCGGTCACGTCGACCGTGACAGTGGCGACGCTGTCGCCGTTGCGGATGACCTCGGCCTCCGCACGGAGCGTCCCACCGGTCGCGGGTGCGAGGTAGTCCATCCGCATATTGATGGTCGGCGTGACGGTGAAGTTCGCGGAGATGACCGCCGCACCGCCGATGGTATCGGCCAGCGAGTAGGCCACGCCGCCGTGGGCGATGAGTTGGTCCGGATTCGAGGAGTGTTCCTCGCCGAGCTCTAACTCCCCGACCGCGTGGCCGTCTTCGGCCGCCACCAGTTCGATGCCGAGGTGGTCGTTGTACGGCATCCGAGCGAACATCTCTGAGAGATCCATGTGCATCGGTCGGCCGCCGGCGGACAAAAGGCCGTCCAATCGCCGCCGGCAGCCCCCAGCGGCGGTCGGGCGCAACTAACAACACCCCTCCCTCCGACGAACGCGTATGTTCGACGAGATTATGCGGAAGTTCGAGGACAGCCCCAGCCAGCAGGCTGTCATTCGGCTGTTGCTCGAACGCGGGTTCTCGGTCAACGACGAGGGACGCGTCGTCTCCGGCGGTATCGAGATCCCCAACACGGGTATCGCCCGGGAGATCGACGTCGACCGGCGCGTCGTCGATGCGACGACCGACGCCATCCTCGCCGACGACGAACTCCGCCGCATCTTCCAGAACATCTCGGCGATTCCGTCACTGATGGACCTCGCGCCGGTACTGAATCTGAACGTCTTGACGGTTCGCGTCGGCGATGCCGACCAGCCGGGCATCGTTGCCGAGATCACGGGGATGCTCGCCGACCGCGACATATCGATTCGGCAGACGATCAGCGAGGATCCGGAGTTCACCGACGAACCGAAACTCTACATCATCACCGACGAGCCGCTCCCCGGCGAGTTGCTCAACGAAATTCGCGCGCTGGAGTTCGTCCGCAAAATCGAGTTGGAGTAGATACTGTCGGCTTCGTGAATATTCGAATCGCCGACGTGTCCGAGCCCGACCGCAGGGTGTTCCGAAGGGAACAGAAATCCAAGTAGTTACGTCCGACAGTATCAGTTCTTCGTCGGTTCGGACTCGCCGTGGGTCTCCTCTTCGCCCTCTTCGGGCGGCGGATGGCCTTCGACGGCTTCGGCCACGTCGGTCTCCTTGGGGATGTCGACGTGCCAGCGGTCGACCGAGGTCTCGTAGTCCGCGAGTTTGTTCGAGACGCGGATCTTCAGGTCGTCGTCGTTGATGTTGACCTCGAAGACGTAATCGTCGCCCTCGCCGACCGACCGGACGTTGGCGCTGACGAGTTCGTTGTCGAAGTAGTACGGCGAAACCTGCGTCATGACGTTCTGGTAGACGCTGTCTTCGACCTTGCGGAGCGCCTTCCGAGTGGCTGAATCCGCTGCACGGGCGACGTGGTTGATGGATTTACGCCACTCACCGACGGCTTCCTCGGGGTCTTCGAGTCGGTCGTAGGAGTCAGCGAGTTTCTCGCCGGCGGTCTTGAGGTCCTCCTCGGGTTTCTTGCCGGCCTTCTCGCCTTCGCCCTCGGAGACGCTGGCCTTCTCGGCTGTCTTTTCGCTGACGTCCTCGCTGAGGCGTTCCTCGGCTTTCGGCCGCCAGTCGTCCCACTCTTCGAGTGCGTCCTCGTCGACCGGATGGCCCTCCTCGACGAGGTCCTTGAGTGCGCGTGTGATCCGCTCCCCGTGTTCGACGATATCTACCCAGCGCCCGCGGAGTTTGAACCCCGCAACGCTTTCTTCGACCTCCATTACGCAGGGGTTCGTGCCACATCGCCTTACGTTTTGTCGCCTATCGGCGGGCTTTAAGCCGACGGCGCACGCGGTACCTGTATGCCCATCGAGGACCGCGATGACGCACACGTCATCACCCACTCGCTGGCGAAGCACACCCTCTCGGAGCTTCGCTCGGACGAGACCGATCAGGTGGCGTTTCGGAACGGCCTCGTCGACCTCGGTCGTCTCTGCGGCTTCGAGATAATCGACGGAATGCTGGAGACCGAATACGTCTCGATCACGACGCCGCTGGCCGAGACCACCGGTGAGGTGGTCAAGGGCCTCGACGACGTGGTCATCGTCAACGTACTTCGCGCGGCGACCCCGTTCGTCGAAGGACTCGTCGACGCGTTTCCCCACGCCCGCCAGGGCGTCATCTCCGCGGGACGGGACGAGGAGGCCGGCATGAACGAGGAGGGTGAGTTTCCCATTACCGTCGACTACGTGAAACTCCCCGAGATCAACGAGGACGACACCGTCATCGTCGCCGACCCGATGCTCGCGACGGGGTCGACGATGGTCGCGGTTCTGGAGGAAGTCATGGAGATGGGCGATCCGGAACGACTGGTGGTCCTGTCGGCCGTGAGCGCGCCGCCGGGACTCGTCCGCGTCGACGAGGAGTTCCCCATCGCCGACATCCTCACCGTCAGCATCGACGAGCGACTCGACGATGACGGCTACATCGTCCCCGGCGTCGGTGACGCGGGCGACCGCGCCTTCGGTACCTGAACCCCACTGATCTGCCCCGCCGTTTCGGGTCGAAATCCCCCACGCGCCTCGTGGGAACTATCTCCACGAGAACCGGCCACAACCCCTCTACTTCACGTGGAAATAACTGCCGTACTGCGGTTTCGTTCCTGTCGAAGCGTCAGACGTTCGGCATACGGCGACGATACTACGGGTCGACTCGGCCGCTGGTCGCGCTTCGGAGACGGTCCCGAAGCGCCTCGGCCTCGGCGACGGGCACCCGGACATCGAAGGCGACCGTCTCGCCGTAGTCGGCTTCGAACTCGACGCCTTCGCTTTCGAGGATGCCCCGGACCGTGCCCGAGTCGTCGTAGTCGACGCTGATCGAAAACGTCTCGTGGGGGCGTTCCTCGAAGACATCAGCGGCATCGAGAACGTCCTTGACAGCGCCGGAGTAGGCGCGTACGAGGCCGCCGACGCCGAGTTCCGTGCCGCCGAAGTAGCGCGTGACGACGACACAGACGTTCTCTATCTCCTGGCCCTGCAGCACCGAGAGCATCGGCTTGCCCGCGCTCCCGGAGGGTTCGCCGTCGTCGGAGGCGTACTCGCGGAACGGGTCGGCCCGAACGCGGTAGGCGGGGACGTTGTGGGTCGCATCGTCGTAGGCGGCCTCGATCTCCTCGATGAACGCCTCGGCGGCGGCGACGCTCTCGACGGGGGCCGCGTGGGCGAGGAACTCCGAGCCCTGCACGGTGAAACTCGCTTCCGCGCGGTCGGCAAGCGTCAGATACGCGTCGTCCGCGTCGGCATCGTCGTCCGGCACACTCGCGTGTCGGGCCCGACGGTGCAAACCCGTTTCGCGTTCGCTGGCGGCATCCAACGGGTCTTTATACAGGGGGACGACCTATCGGGGGCCAATGGATGCGGCCACACTCGCGACGTTTCTGGCTGCTAGCGTCGCCAGTCTGTTCATGGCGTGGGCCATCGGAGCGGGTTCCTCGGGGTCGACGCCCTTCGCGCCCGCGGTCGGCGCCAACGCCATCTCCGTGATGCGGGCCGGCTTCTTCGTCGGCATCCTCGGATTGCTCGGTGCCACCCTGCAGGGTGCGAACGTCACCGAAGCGGTCGGCCGCGAACTCGTCGTCGGGGCGACCCTTACGCCGGTCGCGGCTATCGTGGCGCTAACTATTGCCGCCGGCCTCGTCGCTATCGGCATCTTCACGGGCTATCCCATCGCCACCGCCTTCACCGTCACCGGCGCCGTCGTCGGCGCCGGACTGGCGATGGGCGGCGGCCCGGCGTGGGCGAAATACACCGAGATTCTCGCCGTCTGGACGCTGACGCCGTTCGTCGGCGGCAGCATCGCCTACGGGACCGCCAAGGGACTCCGTAACGACGCCATCCCCGAACTCGTCGCGATACCCGTACTCGCCGGCATCGTCGGCGCCATCATCGCCAACGTCGAGTTCGTGTTGCTCGGGCCGCCGGGCGAGGCCGCATCGCTTGCGACGACGACTACAACCTCGCTCCCCGGCCGCCTCGGCGTGACGCTGCTCGTGGCCGTCGTCGCCGCAACCGCCCTCGGCGCCGATATTCGTGACGACCGGGAGGCCGGCCAACGGCATTTCCTGATCGCGTTGGGGGCGCTCGTGGCCTTCTCGGCTGGCGGCAGTCAGGTCGGCCTCGCCTTGGGGCCCCTGCTCCCGCTTTTCGATACGGTCGATTTCGCGGTGCCGCTGGTGGCCCTGCTATTCGGCGGCGGCCTCGGCCTCCTCGTGGGGTCGTGGACCGCCGCCCCGCGGATGATAAAGGCGATCTCGCAGGATTACTCCTCGCTGGGGCCACGCCGGTCCATCGCCGCGCTCATTCCCTCCTTTACTATCGCGCAAGTGGCCATCTTCCTCGGCGTGCCCATCTCGTTCAACGAGATCATCGTCTCGGCGGTCGTCGGCGCGGGCGCGGCCGCTGGCTCCGGCGGCGTCAGCGGCGGCAAGATGGGCTATACCGTGCTGGCGTGGATCGGGTCGCTGGTCGGCGCCAGCGTCCTCAGCTACGGCCTCTATACTGCCTTCACCGCAGTCGTCTGATGGGAGCGCTACGAGAGGCGGACCCAGCCGACGCCGAGAAGCGCATACGCGAACCCGAACCCTGCAAAAAGAAGCTCCCCGTTCGAGAAACCCCATGCCGCCTGAAGCACGCCAAGCAGGGCCATCGCTAGCCCGAGGGCGCTTCGAACGCGTTCCCGTTCCATGGTTTCGATCGAATCCTCCGTAGGCGACGCCCCGTCACGCGGAGGCCGTTACTCCTCGTCGCCCGACTCTTCGTCGTTCGTCTCCGCGTCGTAGTCCTCGGTACGAGTGATTCGGGCCTTCAGGATGCGCGTGTTCTCGACGCGTTCGACGAGTATTTCGAGGCCGTCGTACTCGATGACCTCGCCTTCCTCGACGAGACGTCCCGCGAGGTTGAAGATGAACCCGGCGAGCGTCTCGAACTCCTCGCCTTCGGGGATGTGGATGTCGAGTTCCTCGTTGACCTCGTCGATGTTGACCTCGCCTTTGACGATGGCCGTATCGTCGTCGACGAACTCGATGGGCTCTTCTTCGCCCGCTTCGAGCAGTTCGCCGACGATCTCCTCGGTGATGTCCTCCATCGTCACCAGCCCCTCGGTCGTCCCGAACTCGTCGATGACGATGACCATGTGGAGGCGCTTGCGGCGCATCTCCTTGAGCAACTCGTCGACGTTCTTCGATTCGGGGACGTGCAGCGTCTCCTCGATGAGGTCCTCGAGTTCGAGGTCGTCCTTCTCGCCGTAGGTGTAATCTCGAACGAGGTCGCTGACGTGGACGATACCGAGGACGTTGTCGAGGCTGCCCTCGTAGACCGGCAGTCGGGTGTGGCCGCCGCGGACGCACTTCTGGAGGGCCTCCTCGATGGTTGCGTCCGTCGAGACGGCCTCCATGTCGAGCCGCGGCGTCATGATCTCCTTGGCGATGGTGTTGGTGAACCGGAAGATACGCTGGAGCATCTCGCGTTCGTCCTCCTCGAGGACGCCCGCGCGCTCGCCCGTCTCGATGATGTCGCGGATCTCCTCGCGGGTGACGTAGGTGGATTCGATCTCGCCGCGCCCGCCGGTGATGCGGTTGACCTGTCGGGTGAGGTAATCGAAGGTGACGATGAGGGGCAACAGCAGGTACTCCGAGTACTTCAGCGGGCGAGCGATGCGCAGGGCCCACGATTCGGTGTTCTCGACGGCGTAGGATTTCGGCGCGCTCTCGCCGAATAACAGCACGAGCGCCGTGATGCCGAACGTCGAGGCGAGGACGGCCTGTCCCTGCGTGAGGAAGTACGTCGCCAACAGCCCCGTCGTCAGCGACGACATCGCGATGTTGACGATGTTGTTTCCGACGAGGATGGTGACGAGCAGGCGGTGGGGGTCGTCCTTCAGCCCCTTCAGCGCCTCCGCGCCCGGCATGTTATCGGAGACCATCGCGTCGACCCGATGCGGTGGCAGCGAGAACATCGCTATCTCCGACGACGAGAAGAACGCCGATAGCAACAAGAGGACGACAACCGCCAGCCCACCGAGGATGGCGACGGTCGTATCGCTGAACGGAAGTTCACCCGGATCGGGACCGACCTGTATCACACTAACGACGTACCACGCGAGAGAGCCCATCTGGACGTGCGGTTTTCTGCGGGCGCGGGATTAAGGCTTACTCATGTGTTACGCGGTCGTGTCGAACCGATGGCCGCGGGCGACACCCTTAGGCGCGGACCGCTTGTACACCTCTCCATGAGCGAACCCGCAATCACGCTATACCGGCTACAGGCGTGTCCCTTCTGTGAACGCGTCGTGCGCGTATTGAACGACCTTGACCTCGATTACGAATCCCGCTTCGTCGAAGCGCGTCACTCCCGCCGCGACGCCGTCAAGCGGCTCACCGGCGCCCGGACCGTCCCTGCCATCGTCGACGAGAACACCGGCATCACGATGAGCGAGAGCGCGAACATCGTCGAGTACCTTCAGGCGACCTACGGTGACGGCGCGACCGACGCCGAACGCGTCACCGCAAGCGCCGCCAGCGGAGGTGACGACGAATGAACCTCGGCTTCGACGTCGTCGAACTCGGCGAGGCCGACCACCCCGAAGCCGGCGACGAGGCGCCGGATTTCACCCGCCCGCTCGTCAACGACGAGTACTGGGCCGACGCCTCGCTGTCGGAGTTGATCGACGACGGACCCGTCGTCCTCCTCTTCCACACCATGGACGGGGACTTCCCGGCCACCTACATCTGGCAGGAGATCGACAAGCGCGGCTGGGACGACTACGACGTGTCGGTCGTCGGCCTCTCGATCTCCTCGCCGTACGAGCACTCCCGCTTCCTCGAAGAATGGGACGTCGAACAGTACCGAATCTTTTCGGACCCGCAGAACGGCGTCGCCGAGGAGTACGGCATCGTCAACGACCTCGATGGAATGGCGGGCGTTTCCGAACCCCGCCCCGCCGTCTTCGTCGTCGACGAGGACCGAACCATCGAGTTCGCGTGGGTCGCCACCGACTGGCCGGAGTTCCCGCCGTACGACGACGTCGAAGCGGCCATCGAAGGACTGTAACCAGTCGAACGCGTACCGTCGTCCGTGACCGAGACCGACGTCGACCTCACCGAGGCCGTTGCCGCGATCCGCCGCGGCGACCTCGTGGTCTATCCAACCGAGACGGTCTACGGGCTGGCCGCCGACGCGCTGGATGCCGAGGCCATCGAGCGCGTCTTCGAGGCGAAAGGCCGCTCCCGCGACAAGCCGATCTCGATGGCGTTGCCCGACGCCGAGGTCGCACGGGACTACACCCGACTCTCGGACCGTGAGGCCTCCTTCTGTGCCCGGTTCCTCCCGGGGCCAGTGACCGTCCTCTTGGAGCGGACCGACCGCGTTCCCGATGCGCTCGTCGCGGGCGAGGACCGCGTCGGGATTCGCGTCCCGGACCACGACCTCGCACGGGAACTGGCGCGCCGGACGGGGCCGATCACCTCGACCAGCGCGAACAAGAGCGGCGAGTCGAGCGCCCGACGCGTCGCGGACATCGCCCCCGAGGTTCGCGAGCGAGTGGCCGTCGTACTGGATACCGGCGAGACGCCCGGCACTGAGAGTACCGTCGTCAACGTCGCCGAAAACGAGATCGTCCGCCGCGGCGCGCGCGCCGACGAGATCGAGGCGTGGCTGGCCGAGAACTGAGGATCCTCGGCTTCCACGGGCGGTGTATCGAGTTCTGCCCGCGACAGAAGGCTTTTGAGCGACACTGACCAACGTCGCCACATGCGCCGAGACGACCGCGACGACCCCTTCGACGACATCTTCAGCGAGATAGAGCGGATGATGGAGGAGATGACGGGCGGCGTGAACGGCCCGGGAAGCGCCGGCTTCGGCGACGATGCGCACGTCTCGGTGTACGAGACCGACGACGAACTGACGGTCGTCGCTGACATGCCCGGCGTCGCCAAGGAGGACATCGATATCAAATGCGACGGCCGACACGTCACTATCTCTGCATCGACCGACCGCAGCGAGTACGAAGAGCGCATCGAACTGCCCGCCCGCGTCGACGAACACTCCGCGACTGCGACGTTCAACAACGGCGTCCTCGAGATCACGCTCGACCGCACCGGCAGTTCCGCGAATATCGACCTCTCCTGACGCTCCTCATACGGCTCGGTGTGGCCTTTTACCGTCGACCACCGAACTGTACTGGGCGCTCGCCGGTACTCCGTTACGACGAGCCGTATCAGTTCTCGAAATCGCCGGCATATTTACCTTGGAAACACGGAACGATGTTGTAATGGTTCGCCATGGGAGGAGGGGAAGAGACACATCAGGGTCCGACGGCGAACGGCCCGACGTGGGTGGGAGCGATTCCGTTATCTCCGTTCTGCAGTTGGACGACGAGCGGTCGTTCTTACAGACCTCGAAGCGGCTACTGGAGCGACACGAACATCTGCGTATCGAAACCGAAACCGACCCGGAGGCCGCACTCGACCGCCTCGATTCGGTCGATTGTGTCGTCGCCGATTACGACATGCCGAGGATGGACGGTATCGAGTTCCTCGAAGCCGTCCGAACGCGGGCGCCCGACCTGCCGTTCATCCTCTTTACCGGGAAGGGTAGCGAGGAGATAGCCGGCAAGGCAATCCGCGCGGGCGTCACCGACTATCTCCAGAAGGGCGTCGATACCGACCGGTTCACCGCCCTTGCAAACCGGATAACGAACGCCGTCGAGCGGTACCGGGCCGAGAAACGAGCGACGGCCGCCGACCGCCGGGCACGCCGCCTCTACGAGCGCATCGACGACGGCTTCGTCGCCGTCGACGACAAGTGGCGTTTCACCTACGTCAACCAGCGCGCCGGCGAACTCCTCGGTGCGACCCCCGAGCAACTGATCGGCGTCACCGTTCAGGAAGCGTTCCCTAAGTTGGCCGGCGCCCGCTTCGAGACGGAGATGGAACGCGCGATGGCCGAACAGGAGACGGTCACGCTGGAGGAGTATTACGAACCGCTCGACGAATGGTTCGAGGTGCGGGTATTCCCCGACGAATCCGGCCTGTCGGTCTACTTCCGGGACGTGACCGACAAGAAGGAACGCGAGCGACGGTACAACGCCGTCTTCAACAACACCTACCAGTTCACGGGGTTGTTGGAACCCGACGGCACGGTCATCGAGGCCAACGAAACGGCGTTGGATTTCGTCGGGGCCGACCGCGAGGAGGTGGTCGACAAGCCCCTGTGGGAGACGCCGTGGTTCACGTTCAACGACGAAACCCGTCGCATCGCCCGCGAGTCGGTTCGGCAGGCGCGGAACGGAACCTTCTATCGTGACGAACTGCCCATCGAGGGCGCCGACGGCGAGACCATCATCATCATCGACTACTCGCTGCGGCCGGTGACCGACGAGCAGGGTGACGTGACGCTGCTAGTCCCCGAAGGCCGGGACATCACCGACCGCAAGGAGCGCGAAGCGGAACTCCGCGAGGAGCGTGCCATCACCGAGAGCATCTTCTCGTCGCTTCCGGACGTCTTCTACGTGTTCGACGAATCGAGGCAGTTCATCCGCTGGAACGACCGCCTGACGTTGGTGACCGGCTACGACGACGAGGAGGTCGCCGAGATAGATCCGGTCGAACTCGTCCCCGAGACGGACCGCGAGAAGGTCGAGGACGGAATCGAGGTCGCCCTCGAGGACGACCGAACCGTCACCATCGAATCGGCGCTCGTAACGAAGGACGGCGAGCAGATTCCCTACGAGTTCGCGGCTGCCCAGTTGACCGATAACGACGGCGACGTGCTCGGACTCGTCGGTATCGGTCGCGACATCAGCGAGCGAGCCGAGCGAGAACAGCAACTCGAACGGAAGAACGAACAACTCGAGGAGTTCGCCTCGCTCATCTCACACGACCTCAAGACGCCACTGTCGGTCGCCAGCGGCAACCTCCATCTCGCCCGGCAGACGGGCGACGAAAAGTACTTCGAGGAGGTCGAGACGGCCCTCGACCGGATGGAGACGCTCATCGACGAGGTACTGGAGTTGGCCAAACAGGGCGAGGTCGTCGACGATGCGGCGCCGGTCGCCCTCGGACCGATGCTCTCGGACATCGAGACGGCCACCGGCACCGATATCGAGAAGCGCTACCCCGACGACGCGGCCGTCGTCGCCGAACAACCGCGGCTCTACTCGCTTTTGAGTAACCTGGTCGCCAATTCCGTCGAACACGGTTCAACGAGCCCTCGCCTGAAGACTCGCGGGGACGGCATGGAACACGGTGACGCCGACATCACCGTCGAGGTCGGACTCGAAGACGACACCCTCTACGTCGCCGATGATGGACCGGGCATTCCGGAAGACGAACGCGAGAACGTCTTCGACCCCGGTTATTCGGGCGACGACGGCAGCGGCTTCGGCCTCGCCATCGTCGAAGCTATCGCGGATGCCCACGGCTGGGAGGTCGACGTGACCGAAAGCGAGACGGGCGGTGCTCGTTTCGAGATCAGTGGCGTCGAGACGCGGTCCGTCGAATGAGCGCCGCCAACCGGTCGTAGAAGTCAGCCTCGTATTTCGTCGCGTCGTCGACGGTCGGGCGGGCGTTGGTCTCGTTGACAACGGCTCGGTCGTCGGTGACGAGGATGTCGACGCCGAGCCAATCGATATCGAGCGCTTCGGCCGCCTCCTCGGCGAGCGCTCGGAGTTCGACCGGCAGGTCGACGCCTTCTGCGACGGCGCCCCGGTGGACGTTGTGTTTCCAGCGGCCCGCCTCGCGGTCGGCCTCGGGGAGACGCCGTTCGACGGCACCGACGAACTCGCCGTCGACGACCATCGCCCGGTAGTCGCGGGCGTCGGGGAGGTACTCCTGGACGAGGAACGACCGGTCGTCGGCCGCCCGGTAATCGTGGACCAGAGAGAGGTAATCGCAGACGCCGAGGAAGGAATCGAGGTCGTGTGCCTTGGCGATGCCGACCCCGCGGGTGGTGGAGTTGGGCTTGACGACCACGGGCGGGTCGAACCGCTCGAAGGCCGCGCGGAGTTCCGACTGGTCGACGGGATTGGAGACGTAGACGCTTTCGGGCGTATCGATGCCCGCCTTCCGAAGCCGAGCGAGCGCGCCCGCCTTGTTCCGACTCCGTAGAATCGCCTCGCGGTCGTTGACCCAGGGCACCTCCAGTAAGGCGTCGCCGACGCCGCCCTCCATGATACGGGGTGGGTAGACGAACCCGACATCGAACGGTTCCTCGGCGAGCGGTTCGCCCAGTGGCTGGGGGCGCTTTCGGGTCGGGACGTGTTCGGCCTCGATGCCACGCTCGCGGAGGGGTTCGCGGATACGACCGAGGGTTTCGGCGTTCGTCGCCACCGCCAACCGGAGCATATCCGAGAGTTGGCTGCGAACGCCTTGAATCCGCCGCCCTGCCGTGTCCCTCCCGGCCACCAGAAAGCACATGCCGGAGATGGAACACTGCCGACTATGGACTCCGCTGCGGACGCCGCCCTCCGTGATGCCTTCCCCGACCGCACCATCGAGGAGACTGCCGTCGCCGGCCCCTCGTGGAACGAGAAAAACGAGACGGTCAAGGTAACCTTCACCGACGGCGAGGTGGCCTATCTCAAACTCGCCCTCGACGGCAAGGGGCGCCGAATCGTCCGGGAGCGTGCCGTCATCGAGTACGTCGGTGCGAACGGCGACGTGCGTGCACCCGACGTCATCACGAGCGACGCCGATCGAGAGATTCCGTATCTCGCCACTGCACGGATGGCCGGGCTACCGCTCTGGAAACCGTGGGACGAGGCCGACGCGGCCGAACGGGAGCGACTCCTTCGACACGTCGGCCGCGCGCTGGCGACGCTCCACGCGGAACGGTTCGAGGCCCATGGCCGGGTCGTCGATGGCGACGCCGACGGACTCGAACTCGACGCCGGGTCGTGGACCGACGTGCTGGTCGATACCATCGAGGAGATGCGCGCGCTGGCTATCTCCGAGCGGTTCGAACACCATTTCGACGCGGTCATCGAGGCCGTCGAGGAAAACCGTGAGGTGCTGGAGGAGGCGCCGGCAGCCCTGCTACACGGCGACCCTGCCGCGCCGAACTGCATGCTGGCGGACGGCGACCTCGGCTTCGTGGACTGGGAGCGTTCCCACGTCGGCGACCCCGCTCGGGACCTCTATCGTGCTCGCAACCAGCAGATCGACGCCATACGCGAGGCCAGCGACGAGCGACTCGTTGCGGCGCTCCACGATGGCTACCGCGAACAGGCCGACGGTCTCCCCGACGGCTACCACGAGCGCCGTCCCATCTACCGGGCCATCAGACACCTTGCTGTCTCCGGGTTCTTCGAGAACTACCTCGACTATCGCGAGGAATCGGCCGATGAACTCGCCGCGTGGACCAGCGAGGAGATGGACCGCCGCCTCGATGCTATTCGCTAGTCGTCGTCGGTCTCGGCCTCGACGTCCGTCCGGGCCTGCCGTTCGGCGGCACGCTCGATGAACTCCTGTGGGAGTTCGTCGATTTCGCCGGCCTGCACGCCCCAGAGATGGGCGTAGAGTCCGCCGTCGTCGAGCAGGTCCTCGTGGGTGCCCCGCTCGACGATCTCGCCGTCTTCGAGGACGAGGATCTTGTCGGCGTCCTTGATGGTCGACAGTCGGTGGGCGATAGCGAAGGTCGTTCGGTCGGCGGTCAGCCGGTCCAGCGACCGCTGGATGAGCATCTCGGTTTCGGTGTCGACGTCCGAGGTCGCCTCGTCGAGAACGAGGATGTCGGGGTCCTTGAGGACCGCGCGGGCGATGGAGATGCGTTGGCGCTGACCGCCGGAGAGTTTCACGCCGCGCTCGCCGACCATCGTGTCGTAGCCGTCCGGCAGGTTCTGGATGAAGTCGTGGGCCTCGGCGGCCTTCGCGGCTTCGACCACGGCCTCGTCGTCGGCACCGAAGGTGCCGTAGGTGATGTTCTCTCTGACCGTCCCGTAGAAGAGGAACGTGTCCTGGCCGACGTAGCCGATGGCCTGTCGCAGGGAGGGCAGCGTCACCTCCCGGAGGTCCTGGCCGTCGATACGGATGGCGCCCTCGTCGACGTCGTAGAGCCGCAACAGGAGCTTCAGGACGGTCGATTTGCCGGCGCCCGTCGGCCCGACCAGCGCGAGGGTTTCGCCGCCCTCGACCTCGAAGTCGATCCCGTCGACGATGGTCTCGTCGTCGTAGCCGAAGGAGACCTCGTCGTATTCGACGCGGCCCTCGTCGACCTCGAGCGGTTGGGCGTCGGGGTCGATCTGGAGGCGGTCCGGTTCGTCCATCAGCCCGAAGATGCGCTCGGCGGAGGCGTAGGCCCGCTGGTACATATTGATTATCTGGCCGAACTGCGCCATCGGCCAGATGAACCGCTGGGTCAGCAGGATGAACGTGACGAACTCGCCGGTGTAGAGGGGCTCGGTCAGGGGGCCGGGCGCGGCGCCGGTCGTTTCGGTCGCCAGCACCCAGATCCCGCCGATGAGGAAGGTCAACACGAAGCCGATGCCCGCGATGACACGGAGGCCTGGGAAGAACTTGATACGCGTCTCGATGGCGTCCCAGTTGGCGTCGAAGTAGTCGCCGGAGACGTCCTCGACGCGGTCGGATTCGTAGCCCTCGGTGTTGGCCGACTTGATGACCTGAATCCCGCCGAGATTGTTCTCGAGGCGGGAGTTGACCTGCCCGACCGTCGAGCGGACTTCGGCGTATTTCGGCTGGATGATCTGGATGAACTTGTAGGTGAACAGCGCGATGAGCGGCACCGGCACGAGGGCGATGAGCGCGAGTTGCCAGTTGAGCCAAAAGAGGATGGCCGCGATGCCCAGCACCATCACCGACAGCCGGAACGTCGAGTTGAGGCCGTCGTTGAGGAAGCGTTCGAGGCGGTTGACGTCGTTCGAGAGGATGCTCATCAGTTCGCCGGTCTGCTTGTCGGCGAAGAAGTCCATGTTCAGCCGCTGCATC
>NZ_JAZKTR010000240.1:0-2601 GCF_036625485.1 Natronomonas sp.
TCGACGTCGAGGCCTTCCTCCTCGCGGAGTTCCTTGGCCTGCTGGATCTGGAAGTAGTAGTAGACGGCGCCGATGGCTCCGATGACGCTTGCGATGGCGGCGAGGCCGCCGAACAGCCAGATGTCGCGGTCGAGATACCACCGCAACACGACCACGGAACTATCGAGGTTATCCCAGTAGAGTTCTACCCGGTCGCCGACCTGCTGGCGGTCGTCGGCGGCGGGCCGAACCTGCGAGAGCAGCGGGATGGATGCGTCGGTGTTCGGTGGAAGCGCGATCTCGTAGTCGCCTTCGACGACCGTCTCGATGGCGAGCCGTTTCCCGTTCTTCGGCGTCGTGAAGGCGAGTTGCCCCTCGTCGTGGGGCAGGTGGACGATGGCCCGTTGGCGGGTCGAATCGACCGCCAGTTCGTCCGTGGGTTCGGTGGTGCCGTTCGGATAGACGCGTGTCTGCTCGCCATCGACGTATCTGACCATGGTGCCGTTCGGATAGCGGAACTGGAGGCCGCGTAGCTCCAGTGGCCGCTCGATGGCGAAGGCGTCGGTCCGGTAGAGTTCGATGGTGTCGTTGTCGCCGGTCGTCTTCGCCGAGACGTCGTAGACCGCAGTGTAGTTGTTGCGGTTGATCTCGATGGAGGCGTTCCGGTCGGTATCGAAGTCGTAGTCGGCGTCCTCGGAGAGCGCTTCGGGGTCGTCGACGTCGGGGCCGAGAATCGTCGAACAGCCCGCAAGCGCGAGGACGACAACGAGCGCGACGGCGGCGAGCAGGCGGCGGTTCATATCAGGGGACGACGGCGAGTAGTTCGGCCTGGAGGTGCGGTCCGATGTCCGAGAGGAGCCCCGGTGCGTCGGTCTCCTCGCGGCAGACGATGCTCTGTTCGAGCAGGCCAAGCCGCTCGACGGTGACGATGTCCTGGGCGTGGCCCGAGCGGTTGACCGTCGCGCGAACCTCCGCGCGGGTCGCGCTGTTGACGTTGACGCGTTCGGTGCCGCGGGTCCACTCGTAGAGGCGGTCCCGCTCTTCGTCGGCCAGTCGGGCGGGTTCCTCGTCGTCGCCCTCGACGAACCGGAGGGGCATATGCTGGACGAGGCCGAACCGCTTGCGGATCTGGGACGGCGTTCCCTGCCCGAGGCCGAGTTCGTCGCTCGGGACTCGAACGTTCTCGCCGGCATCGAGGACGAAGCCGTCGTCGTCCCACGACTCGAGCGTGCCGACGTAGGTCTCGCCGGCCTGCCGATGGGGCGTGATGGCGCCCCACTCCTCGGTGAGGAGGCTCCGTGCGGCGGGGGCGTCCTCGCCGGTCAGCGTCACCGACGGGAAGCCGTCGTCCCGGAGGCCGAGCGTGAACTCGACCTCGAGGTCGGCGAGATCGTTGCCGACGAGCGATTCCAGCGAATCGAGCGAGCGGCGTTTGGCCTCGCCCTCGACGTAGACTTTTGTTGCGAGGATGACCATCTACTTGCCGTCCTCGACGTGCAGTTCCTCACGGAGCTTTTCGATGCGTTCGTCCATCGCATCGATGAGTCGTTCGTTGTCCATCGTTTCCAGGGGGCCGCCGCATTCGGGGCATTCGAAGCCGAACTCCATCGCCTCGCCGAACTCGAAGCGGACCTGACAGTTGTTACAGAGGTAGAACTCGTTTTCGCGCTCGTACTGGCGGCGCTCCTCGAGAGCCTCCAGCAGGCGTTCCATCTCCTCTTCGAGCTGTTCGGGGATGTTCTCGTATTCGAAGGTCCACAGATAGGTGAGCCATCCCGAATCCTCGTCGCGGAGCCGCCGATAGGTGGCGAGGTCGTTCTCGTAGAGAATGAACAGCGCCCGGCGAACGTCGTTGAGTTCCAACCCGAGCTCCTCCGCGAGTTCCTCGTCGGTGACCTCGCCGTCCGGCGGGGCTGCCGCGACGGGCATACCTGAGGGGCCGACGAGCTCGTGGAGGTACTTCTGAATCACCGGGTCGTTCAGCAGTTCCTCAAAAGCCATTGTGTTAAATTGCGCCAGCGAGTCGTTTAAAAGCTCCGAAAGGGGTGTCTCGTACGGACTGTTGTCGTCTGTCTCACTCCTCGTCGACGGGTTCGACCTGCTTGCCCGTTTCCTTCGGCACGACTTGGCGGTCGGCATCCTCCCATTCGCGGTCCAGTTCCCGGCCCTCGAAGAGGCGGTCGAGGAAGACGGCCAGTCCCGCGACCTCCGAGTGAGGCTGGTTCGTCACGCCGACGTTGTAGTCGGCCCGCTCGTAGACGTCGAAGGGGACCTTCTCGGCACCGACGACGACCAGCAGGTGGTCTTCACGGTGGTCCTCGCGGATGTCACCCTCGACGTCCTGTATCGGTAGGCCGTACATCGTCAGGTGGACGACCGCCCCATCCCAGTCGCGGAGCAACTGGCGGTGGCTGTCGGTCAACTCCACCTCGAACGGGCCGCCGAACCGGCCCGTGATGTCCTCGATGGTCCCCTTCGGGTTCGAGGCCTCGCCCGCGATGACCACTCGGTCCGCGCCGAGGGCCCGCGCCGTGAGGCCGACGTGAGTCGTCATCCGGTTGTCCCGGCCGGGCCGGTGGCCCAGTCGGAGGACGACGACCTCGGGTTCGTTCTGCATACCGG
>NZ_JAZKTR010000241.1:0-2585 GCF_036625485.1 Natronomonas sp.
CTTCGAGCTTCATTACCAGCGGTCCGTCCGGGGGCACCAAGTGGGTTTCGACCCGCCGAGACTCTCGGTTGGGGCGCACAACTCAGGCGCCGAAGCCGCGGGGGCTTTTATACCATCACGAAGTATCATAGGTCCATAATGAACGGGGGAGGCGGGGAAGCGGGAGAGCCAGACCACCTCCATGCGGAGGACCAAACTGCTCGCGTCCGCCCCGAGTACGTACTCTATGCCGTCGCGGCGACTTACACGGTCACCGGTATCGCCGCGATGGCGAGGTTGGGAGGCGGTCTCCCCGTCTACGAACTCCTCTTCGAGGGGTTCATGCACGTCGCGCTGGCGCTGCTCGTTTTGGCGGGTGCACGCTACCTCCAGCGCTCGGAGCTGCCGAGGTCGATGTGGTGGAGCGTCGTCGGCGGCTACGTCTCGGGCATCGTCTTCATCAGCGCTCTGGTGGTGTGGTCGAACCTCTCGTTGCTTCTGTCGGGCGCACCCATCACCTCGCTTTGGAACGATTTCGTCTTCTTCGGCAACCTCGGCGGCCTCTTCGGCTTCGTCGCCGGCGTCAGTCGGGCGCGAAGCCGCTACAACAGACAGCTACGTGAGCGCCTTCAGGCGAGCAACGAACTCGTCGAAAACGCGGAGGAGGCCCTCTGGATGTTCCGGGCCGACTGGTCGGAACTCCTGTATATAAATTCCGCCTACGAGGGTATCTACGGTCAGCCGATCGAGCGACTCGAGGAGACGCCGAAGGCATTCCTCGAAACCATCCATCCCGACGACAGACAGCGCGTTCGGGCGGCGATGGACGATATCTCGGAGGGGATACCCATCGACATCGAGTTCCGCGTCAACGCTGATGAGGACTTCAGTCGGTGGGTCTGGGTCAAAGGCCAGCCGGTCTACCGGGACGACGACCTCTATGCGGTCGCCGGATTCTCCCGCGACATCACCGACCGCAAGAAACGCCAGCGCCGCTTCGAGGCAATTTTCAATCAAACGTATCAGTTCACCGGCCTGCTGTCGCCGGACGGGACGCTGCTGGAAGCCAACGACACCGCGCTGGCGTTCGGCGGTATCACCCGCGATGACGTCATCGGCAAGAAGCTCTGGGATGCCTACTGGTTCCGAGCCTCCGAGGAGACACGACAGCGGGCGAAGGAAGCCGTCGAACGGGCGGCCGACGGTGAGTTCGTCCGCGACGAAATAGAGGTACAGGGTGCGGACGACAGCGCCATCATCGACTTCTCCGTTCGGCCGGTAACCGACGAGGACGGCGAGGTGACGATGCTCGTCCCCGAGGGGCGGAACATAACCGACCTGAAGAGCCACGAAGAGCGGGCCGTCGAGCTCCACGAGACGACGCGACGGCTCTTCCGGGCGGAGACGCAGGCGGAAGCCGCCGAGGTGGCCGTCTCGGCCGCACGCGACCTGCTCGACATCTCGCTCAACACGGTCTTCTTCTACGACCCCGGTGAGAACGCGCTCGTCCCGGTGGCCTCGACGCCGGAAGCCGAGGAACTGTTCGGTGGCGTCGCACCGATGGGGCCCGGCGACGGGCTCGGTTGGGCGGTCTTCGAGACTGGCGAACCGAGGATCTACGACGACGTGAGCGGGGTGACCGAGCGGTTCAACGACGAAACCGAGGTCCGAAGCGAGATCATCCTCCCGCTCGGCGACCACGGCGTCTTCATCGCCGGCGCGACAGAGGACGGGGTCTTCGACGAGCAGATGGAGTCGCTGGCGAAGTTGCTGACGACGAACCTCGAAGCCGCGCTGGACCGCATCGAACAGCAACGTGACCTCGAAGCCCGCCAGCGTGAACTCCGACGGCAGAACGAACGCCTCAACGAGTTCGCCGGCGTCGTCAGCCACGACCTCCGGAACCCCCTCAGCGTCGCCAAGGGCCGCCTCGAACTTTCCGAAGCCACCGACGAGAACGTAGTGGCCGCACGGGAAGCGCTCGACCGAATGGAGGCGCTCATCGATGACCTGCTGGAGTTGGCCCGCGCTGGCGATATCATCGACGCCCCCCAGCGCGTCGACCTCGAACGGCACGCCGACATCTGCTGGCGGAACGTGGAGACCGACGGTGCGACCCTGACTATCGACGTCGATCGGACGGTACTGGCCGATGAGAACCGGCTGGCACAGCTCTTCGAGAACCTCTTCCGGAACGCCGTCGAGCATGGCTCGACGAGCCCTCGCTCGCAGGCTCAGGAGGACGCTGTCGAACACGGCGGCGAGGGCGTGACGATCCGGGTCGGTTCCCTCGATGACGGCTTCTACGTCGAAGACGACGGGGGTGGCATCCCGGAGTCGAAGCGGGACGATATCTTCGATGCGGGCTACACGACGGCCGCGGACGGCAACGGCTTCGGCCTCAGCATCGTCCAGAAGATCGTCGAGGCCCAGGGCTGGAGTATCGACGTGACCGAAAGCGCCGAGGGCGGCGCGAGGTTCGAAATCACGGGCGTCGAGACGGCCCCGCCGCCCACAAACGAAACCCCCTAACGAGCGGCCGCGCAAGGGCCCGGTATGCAGAACGAACCCGAGGTCGTCGTCCTCCGACTGGGCCACCGGCCCGG
>NZ_JAZKTR010000047.1:0-16197 GCF_036625485.1 Natronomonas sp.
CCTACTTGCTCACTCCGTTCGCTCCTTGAGGTCGGGGGCTCCACCTCGAAAATGCTGAAAACCGCCGAGGAGTCCCTCGAACGCATGGAGAAACTCATCGAGGAGGTCCTCACCCTCGCCCGACAGGGCAAGGACGTCGACGAGTTCGAACGCGTCGACCTCGAGGAGACCGTCAGTCTCGCGTGGAGCAGCGTCGACGAGATGTGGGCCGAACTCGAACACGGCGAGTTGCCGGATATCACCGCCGACGGCGAGCTTTTTCATCGAGGACGATGGCTCCGGCATCCCCAAGCACAAACGCGACGAGATCTTCGAGGCCGGCTTCACGACCGGCGACGACGGCACCGGCCTCGGGTTGGCTATCGTCCAGAGTATCGCCGAGGCTCACGGCTGGGATATCGAGGCGGCCGAAAGCTCCGCGGGCGGTGCCCGCTTCGAGATCACGGGCGTCCAGACGCTGGCCGACCGCTGACTACAGGATCGTGCCGAGATACGAGATCATCAGCAACACTACTCCGACGACCAGCGCGGTCAACAGGAACAGCCCACCCTTCTGCAAGAGGTACATACGATACTGTTGTCAATACATCAACTAAATATCCCAACAGCGCTTTCGGTATCTGAGAAGACCCCATTTCGAGGAGACGCACGCACCGAAACGCAGTGATACGGGGTGCGAGCCCGAAGACGAAGCCTATCGGCGGGTCGCCTCTAGGCGTTCGGGAGTACACCAGCCGTATATAAATACGTCCGATCGAACACGGTGCTCGAAAATCTATCACCGATCGTTTCCGTCGACTTAGTCGTCGGCTTTCGCTCGCTTGAACGGCCCCGGAGGTAGTCGCAGTTCCTCCAACTCGGGGAGGTGTTTGACGTTGTAGACGACGCGGAGCGTCTCCGTGAGCGGTTCGCCGACACAGGAGAGCCGGATGTCCCGGTCGACGAGTTCCGGCGGAAGGATGTGGTCGACCGGCTGTGAGAGTTCGCCCTCGACGACCTTGACCGCGCAGTTCGCACACGCGCCGCCCCGGCAGGCGAAGGGCCACGTGAAGCCGCGTTCCTCGGCGGCCTCCAGGAGGATCTCGCCGGGTTCGACGAGGAACCGGCCGTAATCGCGAGTATCGAGGTCCGCGTCGGCGGCCTTCTCGAAGAGGTCGTCGTCGGTCACCGACCAGCCGAAATCATCCAGCACCTCGTAATCGAGATACTCCACGCGCGAGGGCCGCTCCTCGGGCGGTTTCTCGACGGTCGGTTCGGGTTCGGGGGCCGACGCCGCCCCCGATTCCGACTCGGCGTCCTCGTCGACCTCTCCGTTCTGTATCGCCTCGTAGGCCCGCCGAACACGGCGGAACGCCTCCTGTGAGCCGCCGTGGTCCGGATGGGCGTCCTTGATCCGCTGGCGATAGGCCCGTTCGACCGTCTCCTCGTCGGCTCCGGGCTCGACTCCCAACACCTCGAACGGGGACGGCATTGCAGGAGAGTAGTCGGATGAGACGGATAAACCTCTGTACCGTAGCAATCTATGCTGGTGGTGTGGGACAACAGTAAAGAGGACGACCCGAGTCGGAACGTGCATGCCGGTTTTCGAGGTTTCGGGCGCCACCGTCGTGTTCCTCCTCATCGTTGCGGTGCTGGTGGCTTTCCTCACCGAAATCGTCCCGAACGACGTCACCGCTATCGGCGTCGTGGCCGCGCTCGTCATCCTCGAACCGTGGACCGGTGTGGGCTCCCGGGCCGCGATATCGGGCTTTGCCAACCCCGCGACGGTGACGATCATCGCGATGTACATGCTCAGCGCGGGCATCCAGAACACGGGGCTGGTCGAACGGCTCGGCATCTATCTCGCCGATCTGACCGCTGGCAAGGAGTTCCGCGCGCTCGTTGCGACCGTCTGTACGACCGGCCCCATCGCCGGCTTCGTGAACAACACGCCCGTCGTCGCCGTCTTCATCCCGATGGTCACCGACCTCGCCAGGAAGACCGATATGAGTCCGTCGAAACTCCTGTTGCCGCTGTCGTATGCCGCGATTCTCGGCGGGACGCTCACGCTCATCGGGACGTCGACCAATATCATCGCCAGCGACTTCGCCCGCCTTCTCATCGACGGCCGCGACGGCATCGGCATGTTCGAATTTACGGGCCTCGGCGTCCTGCTGTTGCTCGTCGGCCTCGCGTACCTGCTGACTGTCGGATGGCGGCTGACGCCCGCCCGCGTGCCGGTAGACAGCGACTCGGTCTCGGAGTTCGACCTCGAAAACTACCTCACGTTCATGGAGGTACGAGAGGCCTCCGAGGCCGTCGGCGTCTCCGTCGAAGCGTTCGACGAGGCATACCCCGACGTCCGCCTCCTGCAAGCCCGGCGTGACGGACGGGGCTATGCCGGACCACACTCCGACCGGCTCATCGAAGCGGGGGACAGGCTGGTCGTCCACGGCTCGCTGCAGGCCGTAAACCGGTTCCGGGAGGCGGCTGGCCTCGGCCAGCGGTCCCGCGAGGCCGTGACCGAGAAGACGTTCGAGGCGACGGCGACCGACGGCACGCTCGCGAAGGCAGTCGTGCCCGAACACTCACGATACGTCGGCGAGACGGTGGGCGAGACCGGCTTACACGACTATCACGAGACGAGCGTCCTCGCGGTGCGCCGCGGTGGCGAACTCCTCAGGACCGACCTCAAAGACCGGACGCTCCAGGCCGGCGACATGCTTCTGGTGCGGACGACGCCGGCGTCGATTCGATACTTCACCGACACGGGGGACCTCATCGTCGCCGACGAGCGCGCAATCGACCGCATGGCGAGCACGGACATCGCGGAACTCGCACCGCTGTCCCCGAAGGCGCCGGTGGCGGTCGGCATCCTCGCGGGCGTCGTCGGACTCGCGGCACTGGACGTCCTCCCCATCGTCATCGCCGCGCTGGCGGGCGTCGTCGCGATGGTCGTCACCGGCTGTCTGACGACCGCGGACGCCTACGGGGCGGTCTCGTGGAACATCGTCTTTCTGCTCGCTGGCGTCATCCCGCTCGGTCTCGCCCTCGAATCGACCGGTGGTGCGGCCGCCGTCGCGCAGTTCCTCGTCGCGACGGGAGAGGTACTCCCACTTCTCGGCGTGCTGTTCGTACTCTATGCGGTCGTCGGATTACTGGCAAGCATCATCACGCCGGTCGCGACGGCCGTGCTCATGATTCCGGTCGGCGTCGACGCCGCCGCCCGCCTCGGCGCCAACGAGTTCGCATTCCTCCTGGCGGTGATGTTCGCCTCGGCGACGTCCTTCATGACGCCCGTCGGCTACCAGACGAACCTGATGGTGTACGGTCCCGGCGGCTACGAGTTCTCGGATTTCCTCAGGGTCGGCGGCCCGCTGCAACTGTTGCTTGGCGTCGTCGCGACCGTGGGAATCGCTATCGGCTGGGGTCTCTAGGGAGACGAGACGCCCGATATCTCGAACCGTGCCCCGCCGGCGTCCGATTCGGTGAGCCGGATCTCCCACCCGTGTGCCTCGACGATCTGTTTGACGATGCTCAGGCCGAAGCCGGTTCCTTCCTCGCTCGTCGAGTACCCGGCTTCGAACACCCCGTCCCGTGACTCGGGCGGGATGCCAGTTCCGTCGTCTTCGATGTAGAACCCGCCATCGAGGTCGCCGACGGTGACCGTCACGCCCTCGCCGCCGTGCTCGACAGCCTCCTCCTGAGCCTGCGAAGAAGGGCTTGTGGAGTCATGCTCCACAGCGTCCTCGTGAGTCTGCGAACGCGGGCTCGTCGAACCGTGTTCGACGGCGTTTCGAAAGAGGTTCTCGAGGAGTTGCTGGAGGCGGCCCCGGTTCGCCTCCACGACGCGGTCGGACTCGATTCGCAGCGTGGCGTCGCCGGTCGAGACGTTCTCCCAGCATTGGCGTGTGACGGTCTCGAGGGGGACCGATTCGAGGTCGCCGACCACGTCGCCCTGTCGGGCGAGGGTAAGGAGGTCATCGATCAGCGAATCCATCCGGTCGAGTGCCTGTTCGACCGGGTCGAGATGCGTGGTATCACAGTCCTCTTGTGCCAGTTCGAGGCGTCCCGACGCGACGCTCAGCGGGTTCCGGAGGTCGTGGGAGACGATGCTCGCGAACTCCTCGAGCCTGTCGTTCTGTCGGGTCAGTTCGCGTTCGCGGTCCCGGAGTCGTTCCGTCCGTTCGATCTGTTCGAGGGCTGTCGTGATGCTTCCAGCCAGGATCTTCCCGAGCGCGATGTCCTCCTCGTCGAACGCGTTCGGCGTCAGCGAGCCGGCGATCAGGATGCCGTGGTCGTCGAGCGGGAGATGGAGTTCGCTTCGGATCTGCGTCTCCGGGTTGTAAACGTCCGAATCGTCGTGAACGTCGTCGATAGCGAGGGCGTTCCCCTCGTCGTAGGCTCGCCACGCGATGGCACTCCCCGGCGTGAAGGTCGGCGGGTCACCCACCCACTCGGAGATGGCCTCGGTCATCGCAACCGGCTTCAGGACGTCCCGTTCGTCGTTTGCGAGATAGATGGCATTGGCGTCGAGCCCGAGGATGTCGCGTGCGGCCTCGACCCCGATCTCCGCGACGCGCTCGCGGGACTCGGCGCCGATCAGGCTCTGGGCGCGCTCGCTGAGCGCTTCGAGTCGCTGTTCGTACTCCTTCTGTTCGGTGACGTCCCGGTACATCCAGAGATGGCCCGACCTGTCCGGGAGCTCGACCGGAACGTGGCTCCGGGTGAACGTTCGACCGTCCCGAAGCGTGAGTTCCTCGTCTGTCGTGGCGACCCGCTCGTCGACGAGTTCGTTGATACGCTCGACGAAGGCGTCCGGGTCGGCGAACATATCGCTGACCTGCTCGGCGACGTGTTCGCAGTTGGCTCCGATGAAATCGTCCGGTGTTCCGTCCATTTCGAAGAGGTCGAACAGTCGCTGGTTGGCTGCCAGCACCTCCCGGTCGTCGTCTTCAGCCAGCACCGCGAC
Organism: Natronomonas sp.; assembly: GCF_036625485.1. Taxonomy (GTDB): domain Archaea; phylum Halobacteriota; class Halobacteria; order Halobacteriales; family Haloarculaceae; genus Natronomonas. The sequence continues at coordinate 4,952 of NZ_JAZKTR010000047.1, forward strand.
GGGCAGCGTCTCCAGAAGCGACGAGAGGACCGCGTTCGTCCATTCGAGTTCGCGCTCGTGTTCCTTCTGCTCGGTGATGTCGCGGTCCGAAACGAGGACTGAGACGACCTCGCCTTCGTCGCTCGTGACCGGCCGAAACACGCCCTCGACGGTGTAGGGGTCGCCGTTGGGGTGTTCGAGGTCGACCTCGTACTCGACGTACTCACCAGCGGCCGCCCGGCCGATCCAGTCCCGAACCTTCGTCTGTACGGCCTCCGAGTGGGCGAACCATGGGGTCGTCCAGAACGGCTGGTCGCGGAACTCCTCGAAGGACTGCTCGATGTATCCCAGTGCCGTCTCGTTGACGTCCTGTACGGTCCCGTCGGTATCCAACAGCCCCACCCGGATGTTCGGGTCGTTGAACACCGCCTGATACCGGCGTTCCTTCCGCTGGAGTTCCCTCTCTCGGACTTTCCGTTCGGTGATGTCGCGGATGATGCCGACGAACAACCGCTCGCCCTCATAGGTCACCTCCCCGAACGTGACCGAGAGAGGAATCGACGACCCGTCGCGGTGTCGGCCTTCGAGTTCGGTGTATTCCCACTCGAGGGTTCGCTCGCCGGTGTCGAGGTAGCGTTCGAAGGCGGCGGTGTGCCGTTCCGCTACGTCCGCTGACATCAGCGTCGTCACCGGTTCGCTGACCAACTCCTCGGGCGTGTAGCCGAACGTGTCCTCGACTGCGGGGTTGACAGATTCGATTCGGCCGTCCTCGTCGACCATGATGATCGTGTTCGTCGCCGCTTGCACCACGGCGCGGTATCGTTCGAGTTCCTGCTGTTGGGTTCGCTGTTCCATGACGTCCTGAAACTGCGAGAAGATCGCGATGATCTCGTCGGCATCGTTCGTCACGACCCAGTTGTGCCACTCACAGAGGACGTGTTCGCCGTCCTTCCGGGCGTTCTCGGTCACCGCGTGGTAGCCGCCTCCGTTCTCGAGTAGGGCCTCGACGACGGCGGCTGTCTCCGACAGGTCGCTTTCGGCGACGATGGCCTCCCAAGAGCGACCGTGGAGTTCGCCTTCGTCGTATCCGAGGATATCGGTCGCGGCTTCGTTGACGCGGACGATGTCGAACTCGTCGTTCCACTCGATGACGCCGAGCGGCGACTCCTCGAAGAACAGCGAGAGGCGTTCCCTGCTCGCCTCGAGGGCGTATTTCGAGCGGTACTGGTCGACGGCGTTGAGCACGCGGTTCGCCAGCACCGTGTACTGGCTCGATGTGGTCTGCTTCTGGAGGTAATCGGTCACGCCCGCCGATATCGCGTCGCTTGCGACCTCTTCGCTCCCCTTCCCGGTGTACAGGATGAACGGGAGGTCGGGGTACTCCGCGCGGACGGCTTCGAGGAACTCGATACCGTTCGTCCCCGGCATATCGTAATCCGAGACGATGCAGTCGACCTCGTTGGCGGCGAGAAATTCCAGTCCCGTCTCGGGTTTCGTCGCTGTCTCGACCTCGATTCGGTCGTCCTCACGCTCGAGGAACGTGCCGGCCAACTCCGCGAAATCGGGGTCGTCATCGACGTGGAGGACGGTGATCCGGTCGGTACCTGTACTCATAAATCAGAACGTGTTAACTATTCAACGGGCCCCCGTAACTTAAGGGATAGCCACGAAGGGGGCCGTTACCGTAACGCGGTCCGTCCACGAAAAGGGCCGGATGGAGGCCAGCAAGACGGTCGTGGTATCGGCACTGACCAGGGGCTGTTGGCGAAGGTTTGGGGTGAGAAAGCCAGGGGTGGGATTTGAACCCACGAACTCCCGATTACAAGTCGGGTGCTTGGACCACCCAAGCTCCCCTGGCGCGAGTCACACGAACGGGTGTATCCCTCTCTCGGTGAGCGCCAGTACGAATCGGCGCTCACCGAAAACCCGTTACACCCGTTCGTATCACCCTTGTCGGTCGTCTTTTGTGAGGCTATCGCTTTCGGCCGACTTTTCCAGTTCGATGCGGTGTGGGGTATAGCCGTGTCGACGATAGAACGCGCGGGCGCGTTCGTTGGTCGCCATCGACTGTAGGGCGACCGCGTCGACACCCATCGCCGCCAACCGCTCCTCGGCGGCCGAAAGCAGATCGCTGCCGATGCCCTCGCCGCGGTGGTCCTCACTGACGAAGATGTTGTGAATCTGGCCTCGCACGGTGTCCTGCTCGAAGGTCTCCGATTCGCGGCCGAAGGTGACGAAACCGACGATTCGGTCGCCATCCCGGGCCACGAACGCGGTGTCCGCGACGACCTGCTGGAGCAGTATCTCGACCATCCGGTCGCGGTTGGCCTCGGGGTCGAGATGGGAGCCGTAGGCCCGCTGGTCGGTGGCGAGGTCGACCCACAGGTCTGCCATCGTCTCGGCGTCGTCGCTTCGGGCGGGGTCGATACGATAGGTGTCGTCGTCGGACACGGGCTACTGGTCGAGGGCTTCGACGCCGGCCAGCGTCTCGCCGGTGAGCATCTTGAGGGCGGCGCCGCCGCCGGTCGAGACGTGGTCGAAGCCGTCGACGCCGAGGCCGCGAAGCGCCGCGGCGGTGTCGCCGCCGCCGACGATACTCATCTCCGAGCGGGTCGCCGCGTTGTAGAGTTCGCGGGTGCCCTCCTCGAAGAGCGGGTCCTCGAAGACGCCGGCGGGCCCGTTGAGGATGGCGGTACCGGAATCTTCGAGGATGTCGGCGTAGGCGGCAAGCGTTCGAGCGCCGATGTCCATCGCGGGTTCCGCCGCGGGGAGTTCGTCGAGGCCGATCTCGACGCGCTCGTCGTCGCGTTCGACGGCGACGTCGCGGGGCATGTAGATGCGGTGGCTGAAATCGTCCAGCAGGTCGCCGGCCTGTCGGACGGCCTCGTGGCTGCGCTCGTTGACGACGGCGGCGGAGGCCGCACCGAGGGAGACGCCATCCGCAAGCAGGAACGCGTTGCCGACGATGCCGGCGGTGAGGACGGCGTCGGCGAGGCCGCGTCGCAGGACCGAGCGGGCGACGTCGATGGAATCGTCGACTTTGGCACCGCCGAGGACGTACACGCGCGGTTCGGGACTCTCGTCGATGTTGCCGAGGACGTCGATCTCCTCTTCCATGACGCGGCCGGCGTAGGACGGAAGCGTCTCGGGGAAGCCGACGATGGATGCCTGGCGGCGGTGGGCCGCCGCGAAGGCGTCGTTGACGTAGGCGTCGAGCGCGGGGGAGAGTTTGGCGACGAGGTGGGTCTCGGCGGCCGCCTCGGCGTCGAGGGACATGTACTCCTCCGAGTAGAAGCGGGTGTTCTCCAGCAGGACGGCTTCGCCGTCGTCGAGGGCATCGATGCGCTCGCGGGCGCCCGAGGAGAAGGTGGTATCACAGTAGTCGACGGGACAATCGAGGAGTTCGTCGAGACGGTCGGCGTGGGTCGAGAGGTCGGCGAACTCGTCGCCGCCGGGGCGGCCCTGATGGGCCAGGAGGGCCACGCGAGCGTTCCGGGAACTGAGTTCTTCGATAGTATCGACGTGGGCGCGAAGCCGAGCATCGTCGGCCAACTCGTCGTCCTCGAGTGGGCTATTGATGTCGACGCGAACCCCGAGTGCCGCCCCCTCGGCATCGAGGTCGTCGAGCGTCCGTATCATACGTTTGGGTCCCCGCGGGGTCCGCATAGGCGTTTTGTTCCTGGGTCGCCTTCGGCGGACCGCCGATTCCAGTCGTTACGGCCGTCAATGTCCGACAATTAAAGCACGCGAGCGAAGCGGTAACGAAGGTTTATTTATTGCTTGGAATCCGAAGGTACTGCGTGAACTCGACTCATGGATGTAGCTGAGACATATTCGACCGGCAGGCGAGTCCTAGTCGAACGTCCAGCGGTCGCGCTGCTGGGTGTCGTGCTTCTGTACCTGCTCGTCGATCTGATACTGAAAACGGTTGACGTGTCCGTACAACTCGGCGGGATTCACCTCATCGGCGGCGAACTCGCCGTCTCACGGTTAGGCCGGTTCCTGCTCGACGGACTCATCGTCGGGTTGGTCGTCGGTCTCGCCGGGGTCGGACTCTCGATGACGTACAGCATCCTCAACTTCGCCAACTTCGCTCACGGGGATTACATCACGACGGGCGCCTTCTCAGGCTGGCTCACCGCGTACGTGGTCGGTTTCATCACGCTTTCCGTCGATGCCCCGTTCGGCGACATCTTCCTGTTCGGCGAATCGTCCCTTATTTCGGTCACGAACGCTCCGGTCGCGGTCGTTCTCGGTCTCATCGCTTCTGGCCTCGGGACGGTTGCTATCGTGCTGTTGCTCGACAGGTGGGTCTACCGGCCGATGCGCGACAAGGGCGGCATCCCGCTTTTGATTGCCTCTATCGGTGTGGCGCTGGCGCTGCGATACGCCATCGTGTTCGTTTTCGGCACCAGTTCGGCCGGTCTGACGTCGACCAGTGATATCCCGCAGTTCGACATCCCGCTCAGTGACGGAACGGTCCCTATCGACCTTCACGAGATCACGCTCATCGTCGCCGCCATCGTGCTCATGTTCGGGATTCACTTCCTGCTACAGCGGACCAAACTCGGCAAGGCGATGCGGGCGATGGCAGACAACAAGGACCTCGCGCAGGTGACCGGCATCCCGACCGAACGCGTCATCCGCGCGACGTGGATCATCGGCGGCGGACTCGCCGGCATCGCTGGCTTCCTCATCGTGCTGGAACGCGGCGTCATCAGCTTCAACATGGGCTGGCGGCTTCTGCTTCTCATCTTCGCCGGCGTCATCTTGGGCGGTATCGGGAGCGTCTACGGGGCGATGGCCGGCGGCATCATCATCGGCATCGCCTCCCGCGTCTCGCTTGTGTGGATTCCCTCCGACTTCGCACGCGTCGCCGCGTTCACCGTCATGATTCTCGTCTTGCTCTATCGGCCCGAAGGGCTGTTCGGGGGGGTGAAGACGGCATGAGCGTCGGCCAGCGACTCTGGAGTGCTGTTCCGGAATCCATCAAGGAAGACGACACGCGACTCATCATCGCCATCCTTGCCGGTACCTACCTCATCTACGCAATCTCGCAGGTGTACCTCGCCACGGTGAATAACGCGGACGTGTTCCCGGCGGTCGCCAACTCTCTGCAGAACCTCACCTTCCTCATCGCCGTCTACGCCATCATGGCACTGGCGTTGAACCTCCACTGGGGATACACCGGCCTCTTCAATATCGGGATTGCCGGGTTCATGGCGGTCGGCGTCTACTCGATGTCGATTCTGGCCGCTCCGCCGGGTGGCTCGCCGCCCGGATTCGGCCTCCCCGTCCCGGTCGCCATTCTCGGTGCCCTCGTCATTACGGCAATCGTCGGTGGCATCGCGGCGCTGCCAGCGCTCCAACTCGAAGCCGACTACCTCGCTATCGTCACGGTCGGCCTCTCGGAGATCATCCGACTCGTACTTCAGGCCAGTTACTTCTCCGGGACGGTCACCGACCCCGAGTCCGGCAGCTACAACGTCGTCGAGATTTTCGGCCTCAAGTTCGGGACCGGTGGTGGACAGGGTATCAACACCCCGACATCCTCGCCGTCGGCTTACATCTACGGGCCGAGCGGTGACCCGAACGGACTCGGCGAACTCGTCTACGGCATCGGCGAGTCCCTGGGCGTCAACGCCAGCGTCGTCAACGGCTTCACCTACGGGATGTTCCTGCTGGTGTTCGTCATGACGGCGTACTACGTCCTTCTGGTCCGCATCGGGAACTCCCCGTTCGGCCGCGTTCTGAAGGCCATCCGCGAGGACGAACTCGTCGCCCAGTCGCTCGGCAAGGACACCCGCTGGTTCAAGATCAAGGTCTTCATGGTCGGCTGTGCGCTGATGGGCCTCGGCGGCATCCTCTGGCAGGGCTCGTTCGGCTTCGTCAACCCCAACACCTTCCGCCCCATCGTGACCTTCTACATCTTCACCGCGCTCATCGTCGGCGGGTCGGGGTCGAACACCGGCAGCGTCATCGGCGGCGCCGTCTTCGCGGCGTTCCTCTTCGAGGGGCCGCGCCAACTGGCACGGGTCGTCGAAGCCGCCACAGAGGGCCTGCTGGTCACGGTTTCGGGCCCCGGAGCCTCGATGCCCTCGCCGAACAACTTCTATGCGGCCTTCAGTACGCTGGAGCCGCTGGGATGGCTCGGCTACACCATCGACAACATCAGTTCACTCCGGTTCATCTTCCTCGGTGTCGTGTTGGTCTACCTGATGCAGAACCGCTCCGACGGCCTGCTCGGCCACCGGAAGGAGACCGCCGCGAGCGTCGACCTCAGCGAACGCGAGGGCAGGGCCGCGGCAACCGACGGGGGTGAGACCGATGAGTGACACACCGGGCGCCGCTGGCGGGCCGGAAGCGAAAGACCCCGAAGAACTGCCCGACGTCGAGGAAAGCGACGTCGAGAAGGCCGCACAGGAGACGCCGCGCGGCCTGCCTCTGCGCGTACAGAACCTCGAAAAGCGCTTCGGCGGCATCACCGCCGTCGACGGCGTCTCCTTCGAGGTCGAAGAGGGCTCGCTGACGGGGCTTATCGGCCCGAACGGCGCCGGCAAATCGACGACGTTCAACTGCATCACCGGCGTCCACGATGCCGACGGCGGGACGGTCCTATTCAAAGGCGAGGACATCACGGGACGGAAGCCCCACGAGATCGCCAACCGCGGGCTGGTCCGGACGTTCCAGATCGCCCGGGAACTCGAAGAGATGACCGTCCTCGAGAACCTGATGCTCGCACCCCGCGGACAGGTCGGCGAGAAGCTCTACAAATCGGTGACGCCGGGCCTCCGCGGTGAGGTAATCGAACAGGAGATCGATATCCGCGAGGAGGTCTGGGAGACCCTGGAGTTCTTCGAGATCGACCACCTCGCCGAGGAGTACGCGGGCAACCTCTCGGGCGGCCAGCGGAAACTGCTCGAACTCGCTCGGGCGCTGATGGTCGACCCCGACGTACTCCTTCTGGACGAGCCGTTTGCTGGCGTGAACCCGTCGCTGGAGGAGAAGCTCCTCGACCGGGTGCACGCGCTCCGCGAGCAGGGCTACACGTTCCTGCTCGTCGAACACGACATGGACCTCATCATGGAGAACTGCGAACACGTCATCGTCATGCACCAGGGCAAGCTCCTCGCCGAGGGGCCGCCCGAGGAGATACGGAACAACGAACAGGTCATCGAGGCATATCTGGGTGAGGACATATGAGCTCGGGAACTGGCGACCAGCGGGACGTCTCGGAAGCGAGCGTCAACGCGACGGATTTCACGACGGCCGACGACAGCCTCCTGCAGGTGGGGGACCTCGACGCCGGCTACGGGGACCTACAGATCCTCGAAGGCGTCGATATGAACGTCGAGGACGGCGAGTACGTCACCATCGTCGGCCCCAACGGCGCCGGCAAGTCGACCGTGATGAAATCCATCTTCGGGTTGACGAGCCACATGGGCGGCACCATCGAGTTCGACGGCAAGGACATCACCGGTGAAAAACCCGAGGAGATCATCCACAAGGGCCTCGGCTACGTCCCCCAGTCGGACAACATCTTCTCGTCGCTGTCGGTCCTGGAGAACCTCGAGATGGGCGCCTACATCCTCGATGAGGTGCCCCAGGAGCGACTCGACGAGGTGTTCGACCGGTTCCCGATTCTGGAGGAACGGAAGGGTCAGAAAGCCGGCACGATGTCCGGTGGCCAACAGCAGATGCTGGCGATGGGTCGAGCGCTGATGCTCGACCCCGACCTGCTGATGCTGGACGAACCCTCGGCGGGACTGGCCCCCGACCTCGTCGATGACATGTTCGACCGCATCGACCGCATCAACGAGGCCGGGACGGCCGTCCTCATGGTCGAACAGAACGCCAAGGAGGCCCTGCGTCGCTGTGACCGCGGCTACGTCCTCGTGCAGGGCCAGAACCGCTTTATGGACTCCGGGGACGCCCTGCTGAACGACCAGCAGGTCCGTCAGGAGTTCCTCGGCGGCTAAGCGACACCGCCGACTTTTCGTCTCGTCTCGACCTCGAAAGAAAGAACTCGGGTTTCGAACTCGGCTTACTGACCGAAGGCGACGGAGTCGACTTCGGTGAAGTCGCGGTCTTCGACCTCGTAGATACCGTAGGAGACGGCGACCATGTCACCGTCGTCGTTGAAGTCCGTCGCAGACGAGGCACCCTGGTAGTTGATGTCGTCGCCGGCGTCGGCGGCCTCGATGGCCTCCGCGAGTTCGCCGGGGCCGAACTCCTCGCCTTCGGGGTTCGCGGCCCGCCGCATGTTGTCGCGGACGGCCGTCCCGTCGTTCTCGCCGGCGTAGACGTTGGCGAGCAGGCAGATGGCCGTCGCGTCGTAGGCGTGAGCGTTGAAGACGCCGGGCGAGCGGTCGTACTCGTTCTGGTAGAGTTCGTCGAAGGCCTCGCGGCCGGGACCGCTGGATTTCGGCGCGGTACCGGTCACGTTGCCCATATCGTTGTCGACGTTGTCCGGAAGCTCGTTGTCGATGAGACCGTCCGTGACGACGATGTCCTCGCCGCTGTCGAAGTCGCTGTAGTAGTCACGGAACAGCTGGTTGCCGGATTCCGGGTAACCGATGACGACGACCAGTTCCGGTTCGTCCCCGAGTGCGGACTCCAGCTGGGACGTGTAGGAACTCTGCTGCTGTTCGAAGGATACCTGCGTTTGGACCTCGCCGTCGTATTCCGACTCGAACGTGTCGGCGAAGGACTGCGAGAGCGCCTGCCCGTAGTCGTTGTTGACGTAGAGCGTCGCGGCGGTGGAGGCGCCGAGGTTCTCGGCACCGACCTGCGCGATGACCTGGCCCTGCAGCGCGTCCGAGGGGGCGGTCCGGAAGATGTAGTCGTCGTCGTCGAGGCCCGTCACGGCGGGCGACGTCGAGGACGGCGAACAGCCGACCGTCGAGTTCGGGATGAGCGACTGCTGGGTCACCTGCATGTTCACACCGGAGGAAGCCGGGCCCGTAACGGCCGGATAGCCGGCGTCGATGAGGGCGTCGGCACCGGAGATACCGGCCTGCGGGTTCGTCTCGGTGTCCTCTTCGCTGATGTCGATAGTGTAGTTGGTCGCCCCTTCCAGTTCCGCGGCCGGCAGGATGGCGCCGTCGCGGATCGGCTGACCGAGGTTCGCGAGGTCGCCCGAGAGCGGCAGCAGGACACCCTGCTTGAGTTCGCGGCCACCGTTGCCGCCGTTCCCGTTCCCGTTTCCGTTACCGTTCCCATTGCCGTTGCCGTTGCCGTTTCCGTTGCCGTTACCGTCCCCAAGACAGCCGGCGATGGCAACGGTGGCGCCGGCGGCTCCGGCGCCCTTCAGTACATCGCGTCGTTTGATGTTGCGTGGCATACCGGGTGGCTATATAAACCGGTAGCTTATAAATGTGCGCCTCATCGATGTCGGACGAGTATTTGAATAACCGGTTGTTTCCCACTGCCGTCCCCGGGATTCTGACGACGGACTCGTACGGTCCGTTACCACCGACCGTATCAGTTGCCGAACTCGACGACGGTGTTCTCCTCGCGGCAGGTTTCGAGGGCGTGCTTTGCGGCCATGCCGGCCGACTGGGCGTTGTCCGCAGCGCCAACACCGACCTTCAGATCGACGCCGACGGCTTCCTGGACGTGTTCGATGGCATCGGTAAAGCCCTCGTGGTCGACGTCGCTACAGACGGAGATGATGTTGTCGCCGCCGACGAAGAACGAGGGCGACTGGTGGGCCCGCCACATGTACCGCATCAACTCGGCGTAGCCCTGCTCGATGTTGATGAAGGAGTCGAACTCGTTGAGTTGGTCGGTGTATTTCGCGGTCGCGTCGTTGACGTCGAAGTGGGCGACCTGTACGTCCCCGTCGGTGCGTTCGGTCTCCGGAACGGGATCCCCTCGGAGGATCTCGGTTCGGCCTTTGTCCTGTGCGCTCCCAGCGTTCTGCAACTGGTCGGTTGCGACCCCGAGAGCTTCCCCCGGTGCGGGGTCGGCGGCGATGCTCAGGCTGACCGTCACCGGATACCGGTTTCCGATCGATTCCTGGATCAGCGCGTGGGTGTCGGTATCCAGCCCGTTGGTCACCGCGATCATGTTGTCGAAACGGGTGAAGAAGACGTAGCCGTCGCGGTTACCGATGAGTTGTGAGAGGTCGGCATACAGTCGCGACTGAAGCGTCTGGAGGTCGGGTTCGCGGCGTGGCTCGGGCGTGACGGTCCACGGCCCGTAGTTGTCTATCTGGATGAGCGTTACCTGCGTGTTCGTCACGCGAGGGAGTTAGCAACCCGCCGGTATTTGCCTTACCATCCGTACCGACCCCAGCGAGCCCCATCCGACGTTCGCCCGGCCACGACGGCCTTTTGAGGGACCCAACCGACGCTTCTCGCATGCTCATCGGTATCGCCGGCGGTTCGGGGGCCGGCAAGACCACCGTCGCCCAGCAGATCACGGAGGACGTCGCCGACGTGCGCGTTCTCCCCCTCGACAACTACTACCGGGACCGGTCGACGCTCCCGCCGGCAGAACGCGCTCGCATCAATTACGACCATCCCGACGCCTTCGATTGGGAACTCGTCCGCGACCACCTCGATGCGCTCGAATCGGGCGACCCCATCGAGATGCCGCAGTACGACTTCGAGGACCACTGCCGCACCGACGCGACGGTCCACGTCGACCCCGCTCCCGTCGTCGTCATCGAGGGTATCCTCGCACTCTACGATCAGGCCGTCCGCGAACGGCTCGACCTCCGACTCTACGTCGAGACCGATGCCGACGTGCGCGTCCTCCGCCGGATCCAGCGCGACGTCGAGGAACGGGGCCGCGACCTCTCGGGCGTCATCGACCAGTACCTTTCGACGGTCAAGCCCATGCACGAACAGTTCGTCCGCCCCACCAAACGGGACGCCCACCTCGTCATCCCCGAAGGGGCTAACGAGAAGGCCGTGGAACTGCTTCGGAATCGTATCGCTTGAGCCACTTTTTGCACCTCCTTCGCGCGCCTTTGGCGCGCTCAGTCGGGCAAAAACGTGGGGAAAATATGCGCGCGTCCTCCTTCCGCGCGGCCTGACGGCCGCGCTCCAGTCCGTGCGCGCTACGGCGCCTCACTTCGTTCGGCGCCGCGAACCGCCTCGGGGGCGACCTTCGGACGCCCCCTCGACGGATGCTATTTCGGGTTCTTGTATCAGCAAGCTTTGAAGTACCTCATGCGCAGACTTCCTCGGAAGAAGTCGAAGCAATGTCCGCGAGCGCGCTGAAGGCGTGCGAGCGGTTCACCGCGCGACCGGAGGGAG
>NZ_JAZKTR010000242.1:0-2546 GCF_036625485.1 Natronomonas sp.
CCCACGAGCGGACCTACGGCTACCGGATGGATGAACCGGTCGAACTCGTCGCACTCCGCGTCTCCGCCAGGGTCGAAAACGACGTTCCGGCGACGGACTACGAAGGTATCGCCGACCCCGAGCGAGGAACCCGAACTGCGGTTTTCGACGGTGAGCGCCATGAGATTCCCGTCTTTGCCCGAGACGGGGTCGCCCCGGGAACCACCATCGACGGCCCGGTCGTACTGGAGGACCACGAGAGCACGGTCGTCGTCCGCCCCGGTTGGGCGGGGACCGTCCGGCCGAACGGCGCACTCGTCCTCGATGGGGGTGCCGAACGATGAGTCTCGATGCAGTCACCCTCGAGGTGTTGCGGAATCAACTGGCAGGCATCGCCGAGGAGATGGGTCACGTCCTGATTCAGGGCGCCTACTCCCCAAACATCAAAGAGCGGCAAGATTGCTCGACGGCGCTTTTCGACGCCGAGGGTCGGATGGTCGCACAGGCCGAACATATTCCGGTTCACCTCGGCGCGATGCCGGACGCCGTCGACATCGTTCTGGAGAAAGACCCCGAACCGGGCGAGGCGTACATCCTCAACGACCCCTTTACGGGTGGGACGCACCTGCCGGACGTGACCATCGTCGCGCCCATCGACGTCGACGGGGATATCGTCGGTTACGGCGTCACCCGTGCCCATCACGGGGACATCGGTGGGATGACACCCGGCAGTATGCCCGCTGGCGCGACCGAGATCTATCAGGAGGGGCTTCGCTTGCCGGCCGTCAAACTCGTCGATGGCGGCGAAATCAACGACGACGTGCTCTCGTTGGTGCTGGCGAACGTCCGGAATCCCGACGAGCGGTGGGCCGACCTCCGTGCACAACTGGCTGCAAACGACCGGGGCGGCGAGCGACTCATCGAACTGATAGCCGACCACGGCCGCGAGACGGTCACCGATGCCTTCGATGCGGTCATCGATTACTCCCGCGAGCGGGTCGAAAGCGAACTCGCCGAGATACCGGACGGTGTATACGACGCCATCGATTTCCTCGAGGGTGACGGCGTCACCGACGAGGGGATTCCCATCGAAGTGACCGTTACCATCGACGGGACCGCCGTCGACGTGGATTTCTCGGGGACTGCCGAACAGGTGACCGGCAACATGAACGCGCCGCTGGCGGTCGCCAAGAGCGCGGTCTACTTCGTCGTCCGCGCGGTGACCGACCCGGACATCCCGCCGAACGAGGGCTGTTATCAGCCCGTCTCGGTATCCGTACCAGGCGGGTCGCTTCTCGATCCGACCCATCCGGCGGCCGTCGTCGGCGGCAACGTCGAGACGAGTCAACGTGTGACCGACGTCCTGCTTTCGGCCTTCGCGGAGGCGGTCCCGGACCGCATTCCCGCGCAGGGGCAGGGAACGATGAACAACCTCATCATCGGCAGCCGCGACGGCGACGGCTTTACCTACTACGAGACCATCGGCGGCGGGTTCGGCGGCCGCCCGGCACGAGACGGCATGGATGGCGTACAGGTCGGGATGACGAACACCCTGAACACGCCGGTCGAGGCCCTCGAAGCCGAATACCCAATGCGTGTCGAGCGGTACGCGCTCCGCGATGGCAGCGGCGGCGACGGCGAGTACCGGGGCGGCCTCGGTATCGAACGCTCGGTGACCGTCGAAGCCGACGCGACGGTTTCGCTTTTAACGGAGCGGCGCCGTCTCTCCCCCTCTGGGCTTCGCGGCGGTGAGGACGGCACAACAGGGGTGAACCTCATCGACGGCGAGCCAGTGCCCGCCAAGACGACCGTCGACGTCGACGCCGGGGCAACGGTTACCGTCAAAACGCCCGGTGGCGGCGGCTACGGCGACCCGGAGGAGAGAGATAGAGAGGCCCGAAAACAGGACGATGTCGACGAGAAAGCGTGATACGAGGAGTAAGCGTCCGCACGCACCCGAGCACGCGAGACGCCAAAGCCCCTCCGCGGTAAAAGTGCAGGGCTTTAGAAACTGAAGAGGTCGATACCGCCAGTGACGCCGATGACCTGTCCCGTGATGTAGTTGGATTGCTCGGAGGACAGGTAGGCGACGAGGTTGGCGACGTCTTCTTCCTTGCCGAGTTTGCGCATCGGCGTTGCTTTGGCGATGCGGGCGAAGTGTTCGTCGACCTCTTCGAGCTGGTCGATCGGGAGGTCGGCGAGTTGGCCGACGACGATGCTGGGGGCGATGACGTTGGAGGTGACACCGTGCTGGGCGCCTTCGAGGGCGAGCGTCTTGCCGAAGCCGATGAGTGCGGCCTTCGTCGCGGAGTAGGACAGTTGGCCGAAGCCCCCCTGCCAACCGGCCATCGAGGACATGCTGATGATGCGACCGAACCCGCGTTCTTTCATATTGGGATAGACCTCGCGGGTGATGTTGTAGGCGCCCGTGAGGTTGACCGCGATGTCGCGGTCCCAGATGTCGTTCTCGAAGTTCTCGACCTTGTCGCGAGCGTCGACCATCCCGGCGTTGTTGACGAGGATGTCGATGCCGCCGGTCTCCTCTTCGAGGGCGGCGACGGTGTCGG
>NZ_JAZKTR010000243.1:0-2541 GCF_036625485.1 Natronomonas sp.
TTGCATAGCGCGCGCCGCTGTGCAGGAGGCCATGAGACCGGCCGGTCGTCCCGGAACCGAGCCCGCCGCGTTCGAACAGCGTCACGTCGAGGCCGCGCATCGCGAGGTCGCGAGCGATTCCGACGCCCGTGGCGCCCCCACCGACGACGATAACGTCCGTATCCGTCATACCGGCGGATTGGATCGCCGGTCGCTTCAGGTTGTCCGTCCGAGGCCCGAACCGGGGAGGCGATGCTGGATACCGCTGAAGCCCGTGGCGACCTCGATGACGACCGGGACCTGTGGGCGGACGTTCTGTAGGTCGGACCGGCCCCCGACCCGCGGTGAGACACAACACAAAAGACCGGGCCGACCCGATTCCCGGGCATGTACGAGGGCGTCCACGCGCATCCCGACGGGCAGGCGACCGTCGCTCGACTGGCCAGGACGGCCGCCGAGTACGGCTACGACGGCGTGGTCGTCCGCAACCACGGTGACGCCCAGACCGACTACGATGCCGAGGCCATCGGTGCGGAATACGACATCGACGTAGTCTCCGGCATCGAGATTCGGACGGACGACGCCGGACAGGCAAGCGGCCTCATCGGGAACTATCGTTCCAAACGGGATGTGGTCTGTGTCCACGGCGGTTCGCTCAACCGCTTCGCGGTCGAACAGTCGAAGGTCGACGTCCTCGCGCATCCGATGCGCGAGGGTGACGTCAACCACGTACTGGCGAAGGCCGCCGCCGAGAACGGCGTCCACATGGAGTTCAACTTCGGCCGGGTGTTCCGCGCCGATGGCGGCCCCCGCGTGCAGGCGATTCAGGGTCTCCGAAAGCTCCGGGAGCTCGTCGAGCAGTACGACGTCCCCTACGTCGTGACCGCCGAACCCTACAGCCACCTCCAGTTGCGCGGCCCTCGGGAGTTGCTCGCCGTCGGCGAGACAGTCGGCTTCGACCGCGATGCCATCGAAACCGGGCTGGCGGCGTGGAGCGGAATCGTCGAAGAGAACCGAGAACGGCAGTCCGAGACGTTCATAGAACCCGGCGTGCGTATCGACGAGCATGAAGAAGACGCTTGAGGAACACGCCGCCCGGTTCGACGAGATCGCTCCGGCGTACGACGAGGACAAACGCGAGGAGTACCGCGCCTGCGTCTCGCTGGTCGTCGAATACGCCGCTCCAGACGCCGATGACGTGGTTCTGGACCTGGGCTGTGGCACCGGCGCCATCGGGCTGGCGTTGGCCGACGACGCCGAGGCGGCCGTCGGCCGCGACATCAGCGAGGGGATGATGGAGCAGGCCAGACGGAAGGCCGACGAACGCGGTCTGGAGAACGTCTCCTTCGGGGAAGGAACCTTCCGGGAACCGAACTACGATGGCGACCTCGACGTGGTCGTTTCGAACTTCGCGATGCATCATCTCTCGGACGACGAGAAGCGCGAGGCCATCGAGGTCATCACCACTCTCGATCCCGAGCGGTTCGTCCTCGGGGACGTGATGTTCTTCGGCGAGCCGGACCCCGAGGAACCGTTCTACAGCCCGGAGGTCGACGACCCGGCCACCGTCGGCGTGCTCGCCGACGCGCTCACCGACGCGGGCTTCGCGCTGACGGCCGTCGAGATGGTCCACGAACAGGTGGGCGTCCTCGTTGCCGAACGGGTGATATAGCTAACCGCGTCCGCCACCGCGCCGCCGAGCAGGTCGGCAACCGGACTGGGCGCTCGCAGGGTGGTCGTCGGACCGTCAGCGAACCGCGGGCTCTTTGGGCGGTGCGGCCGAACGGACACCCGTGAAACACCTCCCGAAGCACCTCCGCCCGCGGTGGCGGTATCTCGCCGTCGGCCTCGAATCGTGGCCCGACGCCGACATCGACCGGCGTTCCTTCCAGCGGAAGCTGTGGTTCGCCGCCCAGAACCTCGTCGGTGATGCCGGGAGCGCCGACCTCGACGGGAGCGTCCTCCACTTCCGCTTCGAGGACGGCGAGGGCGAAGCAGTCATCCGGGCTCGACGCGGTGAGGTCGAGCGCCTGCGGGCCGTCGTGGCGACCATCTCGGAACTCGACGACCAGCCACTGGGGGTCTTCGTTCGGGGCGTCAGCGGCACGGTGCGTGCCTGTGAGGAAAAGTATATAGGACGCCCGAGGGAAGAATCGGAAGAGAGAACCGTCGCGTTCGCGGGGTCGGAACGGCCCGCCGTCGTCCGGGGCGACCGGGTCGACGTCGAGGTGGCCGGGGACCGCGTGGGCGCGACAGCATTCGATATTCAGGATACCTAACAATGCAGGGACAATCGCAGCAGCAGGCCTACGACCGGGGGATCACCATCTTCTCCCCGGACGGTCGCCTGTACCAGGTCGAGTACGCGCGCGAGGCGGTCAAACGAGGGACGGCGTCCATCGGTGTTCGTACCGAGGAAGGCGTCGTGCTGGCGGTCGACAAGCGCATCCGCTCGCCGCTGATGGAGCGGACCAGCGTCGAGAAGATCCACAAGGCCGACGACCACGTCGGCATCGCCAGCGCCGGCCACGTGGCCGACGCCCGCCAGCTTATCGACTTCGC
>NZ_JAZKTR010000048.1:0-16058 GCF_036625485.1 Natronomonas sp.
CAGATCGAAGGCGAGTTCGAGGAGGGCGAGGAGGTCATCGTCCTCGAAGATATCGCCACGACGGGCCAAAGCGCCATCGACGCCGTCGAGGCCCTCCGGGATGCCGGCGCCGTCGTCGACCGCGTGCTGGTCGTCGTCGACCGCGAGGAGGGTGCCCGCGAGAACCTCGCGGAACACGATATCGAACTCCAGTCGCTGGTGACCGCATCGGACCTGTTGGCCGACGCCGACCGACAGTAGCTCGCTGATTCACGCGGCGGCCCGCCGTGTATATCCATTTATGTGTCTATATCTTCGAAATTCCACACCGAAGTATTCATACACGTGCGGGGATTGGCGTCTATTTATGAACCGCTCGGAGAAGGCAGCCCTCCAGTTGCGCGCCGTCGACGTGTTGCGGACGCTCAAGGAGACGCGCACCTACGAGGAGCTCGCTGCGGAGACGGGCCTGCCAGCCGGCGACCTCAACCGCTACGTCAACGGCCACGTCCTGCCCAGTGAAGCGCGCGCCCGCGAGGTCGTCGAGGAGGTCGGCGAGACGCTGCTCGCCGGGGAACTCGACGCCCGCATCACCGTCGACGACGAGGGCTACGTCGATAACTCACAGGTCGTCTTCGACCAGTCGTTCCTGTCGCTCGTCCCGCCGGTCGCCGCGGAGAAACTCGACATCGAACCGCCCGATGCCGTGTTGACCGCCGCGACCGACGGCATCACGCTGGCCGCGGCGATGGCGCGGTACTTCGGCGCCCGGTGTGCCTACGCCAAGAAGTCCCGCGAGACGGCCGTCGAGGAGTTCATCGAGGCCCGTCAACGGCTTTCCTCGGGCATCGAGATCGACTACTACCTCCCCGCCAACGCCATCGAATCCGGTGAATCGGTGCTCGTCGTCGACGACCTCATCCGGTCGGGCGAGACCCAGGAACTCCTGCTCGATATCGCGAAATCCGCCGACACCGAGGTCGCCGGCGTCTTCGCGCTCATCGCGGTCGGCGACGAGGGTATCGACCGCGCGAAGCGTCACACCGACGCCCCCGTCGGCGCGCTCGTCGAACTGGACTGACCCCCTCGACACCCGCCGCCGCGCCGCGGCATTCCATATACGTGTATATATCTGGAAATTTTAGACGGCAACTCTTAAGTCTCCGTCCTGTGGTATGCCCGAACGTGAATTATGGGTCTTACTGATTCGCTCGCCGACTACTTCGATTTCGACGAGCACGACACCGACTTCCGTACCGAGAGCCTCGCGGGCGTGACCACGTTCCTCGCGATGGCCTACATCATCGTCGTCAATCCGAACATCCTCGCGCCGGCCATCGTCGGCGGCTTCCCCGAGGGGGACAACGTCCCGACGACGACCATCAACGGCGCGACCTACGACTTCTTCCAGGTCGTCGAGATGCTGACGGTCGTCACGATACTGGCGTCGGTCATCGCCATCCTCGTGATGGCCCTGTACGCCAAACGACCCTTCGGACTGGCACCCGGGATGGGCCTGAACGCCTTCTTCACGTTCACCGTCGTCCTCACGCTGGGCGTCCCGTGGCAGGTCGCTCTCGCGGCCGTCTTCGTCGAAGGGCTCATCTTCATCGCCCTGACGGCGGTCGGCGCGCGGACCTACGTCATCCAACTCTTCCCGGAACCGGTCAAGTTCGCGGTCGGGGCCGGTATCGGTGTCTTCCTCCTCTTCCTTGGCCTCCAGGAGATGCAGGTCGTCGTTAGCGATCCCGCAACCCTCGCGACGCTGGGCAACGTCCTCGAAAGCCCCGTCGCGGCCCTCTCGCTGCTCGGTCTCGCCGTCACGCTGATGCTGTACGCGCGTAACGTGCGTGGCTCCATCGTCATCGGCATCCTGTCGACGGCCATCGCGGGCTACGCCCTCACGCTGGCCGGCGTCGTCGAACGCGGCGTCCTCGAACCCGGTACCGTGAGCCAGGTCGAATCCGAGGGCGTCGGTGCGCTGCTGTTCGGTGTCCAGTACGACTTCACGCCACTCGTCTACGGCTTCATCGATGGCCTCGGCCTCATCACGCAGGACCCCCTTACCTTCGCGCTGGTCGTCTTCACGTTCTTCTTCGTCGACTTCTTCGATACTGCCGGCACGCTCATCGGCGTCTCCCAGATCGGTGGCTTCCTCGACGAGGAGGGTGACCTCCCCGGGATGGACAAGCCGCTGATGGCCGACGCCATCGGGACGACCGCGGGCGCCATCATGGGTACCTCGACGGTCACCACGTACATCGAATCCGCCACAGGAATCGAAGAGGGCGGCCGGACGGGCTTCACCGCGCTGGTCGTCGGCATCCTCTTTGCGGCCTCGCTGCTCGTCGTTCCGCTGGTTTCGGCGATTCCGCAGTACGCGACCTACATCGCGCTGGTCGTCGTCGGGATCATCATGTTGCAGGGCGTCGCCGACATCGACTGGCAGGACCCCGCATGGGCCGTCTCCGCGGGTCTCACGATCACCGTCATGCCGCTGACGACGTCTATCGCGAACGGACTCGCGGCCGGCATCATGAGCTATCCGCTCGTCAAGGCCGCCGTCGGCGAGGCCGAGGACGTCTCCCTCGGCCAGTGGACGCTTGCGGTCGTCTTCATCCTCTACTTCATCGTCTACTTCGCCGCGCAGGCCGGTCAACTGGCGTTCTAAGGCACCCGGTCGGCTTTTTGATCCTTCTCGGGGTCGCCTTGCCGAATCGTAACACATTCCTTTCGCTCCCCACCCAGAGACGGTATGGACCGCCCGTCCCTCGACGAGTATCCCCGGCGTACCCTGATTCGCGCGGGACTCGCTTTTCTCGTGGCTGCTCTCCTGCTTCCAGCAGCCGTCTCCTATGTCAGCTCCGATACGCTCGAACTCGGCCCCGGCGAGGTCGAGCAACCCGCTGACAACACCACCTACGTCAGCGTCCAGGGGTTCCACTTCGCCGGCTACGGTGCGGCGAAAAAGCCCGCCCGCCTCGTGGCTGCCGACGAGAACGCCGAGATGAAATCGCATTTCGAGGGGGACGACATCGGCGTCAACTGGTTCTACGAGGTCGACCTCCGCGAGAACGGCAACCTCTTCGTCACGTCGACGTACCCCGAGGGCACGACCGTCTTCGAGTTCGACCCCGAGACCCAGGAGGTGGTCTGGACCCACCGGCTGCCTGGCGTCATGGATACCCACAACGTCGACCGGCTCTCCGGGGACCGCATCCTCGTCGCCAACATGCGCGAATACGACGGCCAGACGAGCAACGACCGCCTCTACATCGAGAACACCGACACCAACGAGACCGAGTGGGAGTGGGTCTTCCACGAGCAGTACCCCAACGACACCGACGGCGGCTTCAAGGCCGACTGGACCCACGTCAACGACCTCGATACCATCGGCGAGGAGGACCGCTACGTCCTCACCTCTCCCCGGAACTTCGATCAGGTCATCGTCATCGACCGCGAGACCGACGAGATCGTCATGCGACTCGGCGAGGACGACGACCACGACACCCTCAACGAACAGCACAACCCCGACTACATCGAGCGGGAGGACGGCACGCCGGTCATCATCGTCGCCGACAGCGAGAACGACCGCGTCGTCGAATACGAACGCGACTGTGGCGACGCCGACCCGCGCCTCGGCGCCGGGACGCCGCCCGAAGACTGCGAGTGGGACCTCGTGTGGTCGGTCGACGGCTTCAACTGGCCCCGCGATGCCGACCGCCTCCCCAACGGCAACACGCTGGTGACCGACACGCTCAATCACCGCGTCGTCGAGATCAACCCGCAGGGCGAGGTCGTCTGGGAGTTCTACGCCGCGTGGGCGCCGTACAACGCCGAACGGGGCACCGACGACAGCCACGGCCCGACGATGAGCGACCACGGGACGACCGGCAACTACACCGTCTCCGGCGGCGGCGACGTCGGCCCGGCATCCCGATATCAGGTCGCCAACGGCATCAACGACTTCGGGTCCTACACGCCCCTCGAATCCCAGTTCGAATCCCTCGCCTCGACGTACGCCCACGTCGAACCGTGGTTCCGCCCGGTCGGTATCGGCTCGTGGGCGTTCCTCTCGGCGGTCATCGGCCTGCTCGTCGCCCTCGGGTGGGGCCTCGGCGAAGTCGTCATGCGCCGAAAGCGTATCGTCAGCGGCCTCAAACACCGGGTTTCGTAACGGTCTGCCCGGTATCGGCCACAATACCGCTTTCGCTGTCTTATCCCAGCTACCATTTCACCGTCGGCCTCTTATGGGACGCCCGTCTATTCGACGGTGATGGCGAACATCACTCTCTACGAACTGCCCGGATGCCCGTTCTGTATACGGGTCATCAACAAGCTGGACGAACTCGGGCTGGAGTACGACAGCATCGAAGTGCCGAGGGCCCACAGCCAGCGCGAGGAGGTCAAGGAGGTAAGCGGTCAGACGGGCGTGCCCGTCATCGTCGACGAGGAACACGGCGTCGACGGGATGGCCGAATCCCGCGACATCATCGAGTACCTCGAAGAAACGTACGGCAGCGCCTGAGGCGTGTTACTCACGGGTCGAACGTGCCCGATACCGTTTTCCAAGATAGCCGAGTGCCAACAGTGGCTGGAGCACCGCGACCAGCAGACAGAGGAAGGCGATGCCGAGATACAGCGCTGGGTTGGGGTTCCAGCGGTAGCGGCTCCGGCGGACGAAGGCGGCATCCCGGTGGATGCCGACTGGCAGGAGGCCGGCGGTGACGGTCGCCGCGACGGCGAGGACCGTTCCGACGGTCGCCGCGGTGCCGAACAGGCCGACGAGGACGGTCAGTGGTCCGATGACCGCCGCGGTGGCGACCGCGAGCCACCAGTATCGCCCACGGACGGTCGGCGGGACGTGTTCGTAGCGCCGATACAGGTAGACGAGTGCAACCAGCGGCGCCGAAACCAGCAGGGCACCGGCGGCGTAGAGATAGCGACTCGGCGCCCATGACACATCGCTGTCACCGAATCCCCGTGCGTCCAGGAAGAGACAGACGGGAATCCCGACACGAATCGTGACGGCGGCGACTCCGACGCCGAGAAGGACCGCCCGCTGTATCCCGGGAACCGGGGCTTTCGCGAGGGCTGCGACGACGCCGGCCCCGACGACGACGGGAAATATCAAAAGCAGGCGTTCGAGCCAGTGGCTCCAGCGGGGTGATGGTTCCCCGACGGGCCGCTTGCTCGTGGTCACAGCGTCGATTTGTACGCTTCTAGCGTCTCCTCGACGTCCTCCTCGGTGTGGCCGTAGGAGACGAAGTTCGACTCGAACTGGTTCTGCGAGACGAGGACGCCCTCCTCGATCATCTGCGGCCGGAACAACCGCGCGTAGCGGTCGGTCTCGGCCCCCTTGACGTCGGTGCCGCGCTTCGGACAGGTGGCATAGCGGCTACAGGAGTGGTCCTGCCGACAGCCGTTGGCACAGCAGTCGTCCTGTGGGCCGTCCTCGCCGCGGGTGAAGACGACCTTGAAGATGGAGTCGGTGCCGACGACGGTGTACTCGGGCGCCTGATCGGCGAGGATGTCCGACAGGCCCTCCCGGAGTTGCTGGCCGAGTTCGTTGACGTGGTCGTGGACGTCGTGTTCGGCGCAGTACTTCAGCGTCTCCAGTCCTGCGGCCATCGTAACGGGGTGGCCGGAGAAGGTACCGGCCTGGAAGACGTCGCCGGCGGGCGTGAACTGCTCGATGTACTCGGTCTTGCCGCCGATGGCGCCGACGGGGTAGCCGCCGCCGATGATCTTGCCGAACGTCGTGATGTCGGGGTCGATGTCGAACTTCCCCTGCGCACATTGGAGACCGCCGATTCGGAAGCCGGTGATGACCTCGTCGAAGATGAGCAGCGAGCCGTGCCTGCTCGTCAGCGTCCGCAACTTCTCGTGATAGCCGTCTTCGGGATAGACGATACCCATGTTCGCCTGGACGGGTTCGACCAGCACGGCCGCGATATCGTCGCCGTGCTTCTCGAAGACCTCGCGGGCGGCATCGGTGTCGTTGAACGGGATCGGAATGGTGTGTTCCGCGAAGGACTGGGGGATGCCCGCGGTGGAGGGCTTTGGGTGGTCGGCGTCGCCCTCGACGAGCGTCGTCTCCTGAGCGCCGTGGTAGCCGCCCTGCATGACGACGATCTTGTTCCGCTCGGTGACCGCCCGCGCGAGGCGGCAGGCCGAAACGGTCGCCTCGGTGCCGCTGTTGACGAAGCGGATCATCTCGACGCTGGGGACGTGCCGGCAGACGAACTCGGCGTGTTCGACCTCGATCTCGGAGGGCATGCCGTACATCGGTCCTTCGGCGGCCCGCGACTGGACGGCCGACTGGACCGGTTCGGGGGTGTCGTGGCCCAACAGCAGTGGGCCGAGGCCCTGCACCCAGTCGATGTATCGGTTGCCGTCGGCGTCGATGACGTGGCCACCGTCGCCCCGCTCGACGAAGAGCGGATACGGCTGTGGGGCGGCCCGCACCGACGAGTTGACGCCGCCCGGCAGCACCGACAGCGCCCGGCCGTACAGCGAACGAGATGCTTCGTGGTTCATACCTCGACGTTCGATTGCCCACCCGATAGGCGTTACCGTCTTTTCGTGGACTGCCGTCTCTCACCGGCTCGGGTATTAAAAATCGGATGAAACAAAGAACTATCCGAAAATAATTGGGCAGATGCGTTCAAATACTACGAGCTGTTCTAGATATTGCCGTATCGAACAAAGTATTTACCATGAACGTCGTATAGACGATGTCGCGGGCAACCGCGGCTGGCTGTATCGACCGCTCAGAACGACCGCTCGGCTGGCACTTGCGGTTCCTCCGTCGGGGCCCGGCCGGCCCCGCATTCACTTCTCCGAGCCTTGCCGCGACGGCGACCGACGCTATTCGCCGACCACCTCGACGACGAACTCGGCGGCATCGACGGCCGTTTCACCGAAGACGTAGGTGATAGGTTCGATGCCGAAATCGCCCTCGTGGTAGATGACTCGCGGGACGCCGCCAGTCTCCTCGAACAGTTCGGCGAGGTGGGCCTCGCGGTCCTCGTAGGCGGCGTCGAATTCGAGGGGTTCGACGCCACGCTCTCTCGCGCTGTCGAGCAGTTCGTCGCTCGTCGCGAGGTTGACCGCGGCCCGGCGGGTGGGGTCGGCGGCCATCGCCGTCAGAATCGCGCGGGCGACGTGCTCCGAGGCGCCGAACTCGGGGTTGGAGGGAACGTTGACCCGCCCGCGCAGGTCGTGAATCCGGCCGGGAATCGCGGCGACCTCGAGGGGGTCGCTGGCGTCGGGCAGCGCCATCCCGATGTTCATCCCGACGTTGGGGATGTGGTCGACGACGGCGGGCGTGTCAGCGACCATGCGGGCGGCCTTGCGGACCGATTCGAGCACCTGCTGTTCGGCCAGCACGGCGCCGTCCTGCCCGCGGACACAGAGGTCACAGCCCAGTCCCTGCAGTTCGGGCATCGCCTCCTCGTGGAGTTCACAGATGGGCCCGCGGTCCTCGTACTCCCTGACGAGCGCCAGCAGTTCCGACAGCGCCTCGTAGTCGTCCATCTCGCCGGTGGTGAACCCCTCGGCGATACGTTCGACGGTCCGCTGCATGCGGGCGTCCTCGGCCAGTCGGGGTTCGAGGTTCGGGTCGCCGCTGACGTACTTGCTCACCGCGGCCTGTGTCACGCCGAGGCGGTCCGCGATCTCCTGCTGGGTCAAGCCTCGCTCGTGGAGTTCGGTCGCCAGCATGGCGCGGGCGGTCGGCAGGAACCGCTCGACGACGATCTCGCTCGGCAGGTGCAGCGCCATCGACACCGACTGCGAACGGGTGGCGCATAAGGATTGACGTAGGGAATGTCGACCACCTGACTCTCTATAAAACTAGCTTATATTAGTTAGTTATATCACGATCGAATACCCACCACGAGACGATATGGCGTTCAGCGACCACCTGCTCGACGCGGGCGAGCATGTCTGGGAGGCACAGAAAAAACACCCGTTCGTGACCGAACTCGCCGCCGGCACGCTCGATTCGGCGGCCTTCGAAACGTGGGTGCGGCAGGACTACCGGTATCTGCTGGACTACGCCCGGCTCTTCGCTATCGCGGGGACGAAGGCCCGCGACGAGGAAACGATGACACACCTGCTTGGGATCGCCCATCAGGTGCTCGACGAGGAGATGGACCTCCACCGAGAGTTCGCCGCCGACTACGGCATCAGCGAGGCCGAACTGGAGACCACCGAGAAGGCGCCGACCTGTGTCGCCTACACGAACTTCCTGCTGCGAACGGCCTACGAGGGCTCCATCGCCGAGATCGCGGCGGCGCTGTACCCCTGCATGCAGGGGTATCTCGACGTCGCCGAACACATGGACTCGCTGGCCGAGGGCGAACACCAGTACACCCCGTTTATCGAGACCTACACCAGCGACGAGTTTCGCGAAGCGACGGCGTGGTGCCGGGAGTTCGTGGATCGCTGTGGCGACCGCTATCCCGGCGAACACGACGCGATGGAGGCGGCCTTCCTCACGAGCGCGAAACTCGAATATCGCTTCTGGGAGATGGCCTACACGCTGGAGGGGTGGGGACTATGAGCGGTGCCGACGCGGCCGAGGCGGTCCCGGACAGCTACGAAGCCTACGCATCGGCTCGACTCTCGCCGCGCTTTACCGACTGGCTTCAAGCCCGCGCCGAACCTGCCTGGACAAACGCAGTCGGACACACCTTCGTCGAGGAGTTGAGCGCCGGCACGCTCGACGAGGATGCCTTCGCCGACTACCTCGTGCAGGATTACGCCTTCGTCGACGAACTCGTCGGTACCTTCGGTTATGCGGTCGGACAAGCGCCCGACATGGACGCCAAGCGCCAGTTCGTCGAGTTCCTCGATACGGTCACCGATGACGAGAACGATTACTTCGAGCGGTCCTTCGACGCCCTCGGTGTGCCAACCGACCGCTGGCAGGCCCCGACGCCGACGGAGGCGACGGCGGCCTTCACCGACCTGCTCGGCCACGCCGCCCGGGAAGGCGGCTACGCCGAAACGCTCGCCGTTCTCGTGCCTGCTGAGTGGATCTACGAGACGTGGGCGACGACGGCTACTGAGCGCCACGGCGATCCGAGTGTCGACCTCCCGAGTGCGGGCATTGATCTCCCTTTCTACTACGGCGAGTGGGTCGACTTGCACGCCGTCCCCGATTTCGTTGCTTTCGTCGAGTGGCTCCGCGAGCAACTCGACGCGGTCGGTCCCGACCTCTCGCCGCGCCGGCAGGCCCGCGTCGAGGCGCTTTTCCGCCGGACGGTCGACCTCGAAGTGGCCTTCTTCGATTCCGCTTATAAGGAGGAGGCGTAGATGGTCTCGACGACCGTCGCCCTCGGCGCCACCGTCGCCGTCGTCCTCGCGTTCAGCGCCGTCGGCCTGCTCGCGGCTCGCGGGCGCGTGCGCTCGATCGAGGACTTCATCTCGGCCCGCGACTCGGCCGACCGTGGCACCCTCACGGCGACGCTGGTGGCCTCGTCGATGGGCGTCTGGATACTGTTCAGCCCCGCCGAGGCGGGCGCGGCCTTCGGCGGGCTGCCCGCCATCCTCGGCTACGCTCTCGGGAGCGCCATCCCGTTCCTGCTTTTCATCCCGGTCGGTCTGCGGATTCGGAAACTCCTGCCCGAGGGCCACTCGCTGACGGAATTCGCCTACGCCCGGTTCGGGCCGGTGATGTACGGCTTCATCCTCGCCATCTCCGTCTTCTACATGTTCGTCTTCCTCGCCGCGGAGATGACCGGCATTGCGGGTGCCCTCTCGCTCGTCGCGGGCGTCCCGCTGTGGACTACCTCCCTGCTCATCGGCGGGTTCGTCCTCGTCTACACCGTCTACGGCGGCCTCGTCGCCAGCATCGTCACCGACACCGTCCAGACGCTGGTCATCCTCCCGCTGCTGGCGGTCGGCTTCGGCGGCGCTCTGCTCGCCCTGGGCGGTCCCGGCGAGATTCACGCCTCGGCGACCGCCGCCGACGCCGCCCTGCTTGACCTCGGTTTCCGCCCCGGATTGGAGTTCGGCGTCTACGTCGTCTTCGCCATCCTCGGTGCGAACATGCTGAACCAGGGCGTCTGGCAGCGTGTCTACGCCGCCGACGGCGAGGCGACCCTCCGGTCGGGGTTCGGCACAGCGGCCGTCCTCGTCGTCCCGATGGTCCTGCTGTCGGGTCTCTTCGGCGTCGCCGCCGCGGCACTTGGCCTCGCCGGCCCGGATACCGCGAGCATCGCCTTCTTCCTCGTGTTGCAGGAGGCCTTCCCCTCGTGGGTGATCCTCGCCGTCGTCGTCCTCGCCGTCCTGCTCGTGATGAGCTCCGCCGATACGATGGTCAACGCCATCGCCAGCGTCGTGACCGCCGACCTCGCGCGCCTGCTCGATGACCCGGACCAGCGGACCCTCTGGCTCGGCGGCCGGGGGCTGACCGTCGCCGTCGCTCTGGGTGCCATCGCCATCGGCTCGCAGGGCTACAGCGTCCTCGAACTCTTCCTGACGGCGGACCTTCTGGCCGCGGCAGTCTTCGTTCCCTTCCTCGCCGGCCTCTACACTCGGGACCTCTCGGGGGTCGGCGCCGTCGCAGCTAGCGTCGCCGCGCTGGCCGTCGGAATCGCCTTCTTCCCGCTGTTGCGCGGGCCGCTGGCGCTCGTACCCGGTCTCGTCGAGTCCCTCCCTGCGCCCTCCTTTTTATATTCGTTCGTCGGGGCGACAGGCGTCGCGGCCGCCGGTACGCTCGTCGGCACCCTCGTCGGGAGCGCAGGCGTCGACCTCGATTCGCTGGACCGGCGGATTCGGTCCCTCGACGAACCGGTCGCCGATGGGGGCGTCGAGGCGCCTACTGACGAAGAAACGGAGGTGACCGACCGATGAGTGCCGTCGGCGCGACGACCTTTGCGGCTCTCGCGTGGGGCGCCGTCCTGCTGGTGCTTGGCGGATTCGGGTACGTCGTGCGTGCCCTGCTGTCGGCGCGGGCGTCGAAATAAAAGAGGGTCGCTATTCGGGCGCTATCGGGCAGTCCGCCTCGCTGACCACGTCGACGCGGACCACGTCGACGGCCCGAACCGCGGCGTCGGCGTGCAATTCCTGCAAACAGCTACCAATGGCGTTCTCGTCGCCGAACTTGCCGACGGCGACGACGGTGTGGTGGCCGCTCGTCTCGTAGACGGTGACGAACGCCGGCTTCTCGCGAAGCCGGGCCGTCACGGCATCGATGTTCTCGTGGTCGACCGCCAACTGGAAGATGGCCGTCTCGTAGCCGAGTCGGTCGTAGCCCAGTCGGGCGGCATAGCCCGTGATGACGCCGTCGTCTTCGAGCGCCCGCAGGCGGTCCTGCACCGTCGTCGCGGCCGTGTCGGTTTCGGCGGCGAGCGACCGGACGTCGGCGCGGCCGTCCGCATAGAGCGTGGCGACGAGCCGCCTGTCGAGCGAGTCGGTCACGTTAGACCGCGCTCGGTCCGACCTCACCGGTGCGGATCTGGTAGGCGTTCTCGACCGGGAGGATGAACACCTTCCCGTCGCCCGGTTCGCCGGTCTTGGCCGAATCGCGGATGGCCTCGGCGACGTCCTCCGCGGGGATGTCCGCGACGACGCATTCGAGCTTCACCTTCTGGTGGAGGTCGACGCTGTACTCCTCGCCGCGCCACTGACCAGTCTTGGCGGGCTGGGAGCCGCGACCGGAGATGTTGGTCACCGACAGGGAGGGTGCGCCGACTTCGGCGAGGCCCTTCTTGACGTCCGAGAGCTTGTCCGGGCGGATGAACGCCGTGACCATCTTGATCTGACCGTCGTTGGCGACGCCGCCGTCGGGGCGGACGATGTTGTCCTCCTCGACGAAGCCACCGTCGGTGGCCGCGGGACCGGTCGAGCCGCTCCCGAACTCGGGGTAGGTGTTGGTGCCGTGCTCGGAGATGTCGAGGCCCTCACGCTCGTGGCCGGGTGAGACGCGAGCCTGGCCGGCGGCTTTGAAGAGCCCCCAGACGAGTGCGGTCGCCAGGACCGTCCACAGCGTGATGATGGCCGTCCCGAGGATCTGGGGGACGAACATCGAGGCTTCGACCGAGAGGATGCCGCCCGGGACGACGCCGCCGGCGATGGCGGTGCCGCCGGTCGACCACAGCGGGAACAGGATGATGCCGAGTGCGCCCGCGCTCCCGTGGACCGGGAAGACTGCACAGACGTCGTCGATTTTCAGTTTCTTCTCGACGATCTCGAAGACGATGGGCAGCTGTGCGCCGGCGAGCAGGCCGAGCATGAGGCCGCCCATCGGAGTGAGCACGTCGGCGGTGCCCGTCACGCCGACGAGGCCCGCGAGCATGCCGTTTGCGACGTAGAGCGTGTCTACCTTTCCGGTGCGTGCGAGGGCGACGGCGCCGGCACCGAGTGCGCCCATCGCCATGCCGAGCGTCGTGTTCAGCGCGACGCGGCCGACGATATCCCAGCCAGCCCCGAGGACGAGTTCGCCGCTTTCGACGGCGAAGACGTTGACGGAGGTACCGACGTTGAATCCGTACCAGCCGAAACAGAGGACGAGCGTCCCGAGGACCGCGAAGGTCATCGAGTGGCCCGGAATGACGTTGACCGAGCCGTCCTCACCGAACCGGTCCATCCGGGCGCCGAGCATGTAGGCGGCCGTCAGGCCCGCGATCCCCCCAACGCCGTGGACGATCATGCCGCCCGCGAAGTCGTGGAAGCCGAGTTGTGACACGAAGCCACCGGCCCACGTCATGCCGGTCACGACGGGGTAGATGACTGCGGCGACGAGGAAGGTGTACGTCACGTACGCGCGGAGTTTCGCGCGGCCGGCGACGGCCCCGGAGACGATCGTCGCCATCGTCATCGCGAAGACGGCGCCGTAGAGCCAGTTGACCCAGCCGAAGTTACCGGCGCCGAACTGGGTCAGGCTACCGTACTCGCCGGCACCGGTCAGCTGACCGACCAGTCCCGAAACCCCCGCACCGAGAAGGAAGAACACGATGACGCCGATGGACCACGTCAGCATGTTCTTGGTCAGCTGGTTGGCGACGTTCTTCGAGCGCACCTGCCCGGCCTCCAGCATCGCGAAGCCGGCGTGCATGAAAAAGATAAGGAAGGTCACGACCAGAATCCACAGCCAGTTGACCCCCTCAGCGACGACCGCTGGATCTACCTGCAGCGCTACGTCTAGCATCCTTCCACCTCGATACCGTTACGGCTTATATCTGAATACACGTCCATGCTTTCTCCAATTTGCTTCATGATTGTCTTCTGCTTCACGCGAGAACCTTATCGAATCACCCTACATAAATCCTTGAGTTAGGTTTGTCAATTTCTGAGCTTCCTTAGTGAACGGTCGTCGGATATAGGGTAGGATAATATCTGTATAAGGTCACCCTGTGTTCAAGGAAAAGCCACCATATGGGAATATTTCTGGACAAACACAAACTGCAAAGCTTGCCAACTACCTGAATCGGAACCTGTTCGCGTCGCGCGCGCCGCCTATCGACGGGCGCCGAGCAGTCCCCGGAGCAGTCCGATCGGAACGCCGACAACGACGAGGCCGCCGGTAATCACGCCAGCGAGAAGCACCGCGTTCCGGAGGAAGGTCCGGTACCACGGACAGCGGAGTCGCCCGGCGGCCGAGTAGGCCACGCAATCGGGCTGGCCGGGTGTCAAAAGCGCCGCACCGACCAGCACCACGACCGCGATACCGACGACGCCGACAGCCCCGACCCATCCGTCGCTCACCGAGCGTGTGTTCGGTCCGTCCTCCCCCCTCGGGCTCAGCTATACCGGTCGCAGAACCGGCGGCAATAAAAACGACCTGTCGTTCAGAGGGCCTCGGCGATATCCTCGGCGAAGTACGTCAGGATCAGGTCGGCACCGGCGCGTTTGATGGACAGCAGCGACTCGTGGGCGACTTCCTCCAGCGAGAGCCAGCCCTTCTCGGCCGCCGCATGCAGCATCGCGTATTCACCGGAGACGTTGTAGGCCGCCACCGGATGGTCGAACTCCCGGCGAATCTCGCTCACGATATCCAGATACGGCAGCGCGGGCTTGACCATCAGCACGTCGGCGCCCTGCTCGACGTCCAGTTGCACCTCGCGCATGGCCTCGCGCGCGTTCGCGGGATCCATCTGGTAATGCCGGCGGTCACCGAAGGCTGGCGCGCCGTCGGCCGCATCACGGAAGGGTCCGTAGAAAGCCGACTCGTACTTGGCGGCGTAGGACATGATGGGCAGGTTCTCGTAGTCCGCCTCGTCCAGCGCCGCCCGAATCGCGCCGACCATACCGTCGGTCATGCTGGATGGCGCGACCATGTCGGCGCCGGCCTCGGCGTGGGAGACGGCCGTCTTCGCGAGCAACTCCAGCGTCTCGTCGTTTTCGACCGTCAGTCGGGGGTCCTCCTCGGCCGTCTCCTCCAGCACGCCACAGTGGCCGTGGTCGGTATACTCACAGAGACAGACGTCGGTGATGACGTAGGCGTCGGTGGCGTCGGTGATCCGGCGGACCGCGCGCTGGACGACGCCCTCGTCGGCCCACGCACGCGACCCCGTCTCGTCTTTCGACGCCGGGATACCGAAGACGATCACCGCTTCGACGCCCGTCTCCATGACCTCGCGTACGCGGTCGACGCTCTCGTCGACGGGGACGCGCTCGTGGCCCGGCATCGATTCGATCTCGACGCGCTCGTCGGTCGTCGCGTCGATGAACACCGGCGCGATGAGGTCCGACGCCTGCAGTTCCGTCTCGCTGACCAGCGGGCGCACGCCGTCGGTGCGCAACCGTCGCGGGCGGTCCGTGAAGTCCATACTCGGCACTCTGAGCGCATCGCTCAAAGGGCCGTCGCTCCCGGCGACACACCTACGCCCCCACGCGCTATTTATAAGCTATGACGCTCCTACAGGGTCGCTCGCGCCGCGACCTCCTCGTCGCGGTCGGTATGGTCCTCGGCGTGAACCTCGTCGGCGCCGCCCCCGCCGTCCTCTTCGGCGCGGATACCGACTGGATCGACCGCCCGTGGTTCTTCCCGCCCGAAATCCTCTTTCCCATCGTCTGGACGCTGCTTTTCACCCTGCTCGGCGTCTCGCTGTTTCTGGTCTGGCGACGGGACTCGGACCGCCGGCCCGTTCGGGTCGCCTACGCCGTCTTCGCCGTCCAGATGGTTCTGAACGTCGTGTGGACACCGGCCTTCTTCGGCCTCCAGCGGCCCGACCTCGGCCTCATCGTCATCGTCGCCCTCTGGCTGAGCATCGTCGGGATGATAGCTGCTTTCGACCGTGTGGACCGGCGGGCGGCCGCCCTCCAACTGCCCTATCTCGCATGGGTGTCGTTCGCCGCCGTCCTCAACTACGCCATCTATGCGGGTTGATACGGGATATTGTAGTCCGTTACCGGCGAGCGCCGACCCGGACGGTGACGAAACGAGTGCCTACCCCTGCCGATGGTCATAATGCCTATATGCGGCCTCCGCCGAACGTGAACTGAATGTCGCACGGTCGTCCCTCCGCCCTCGAACGTGCCCGGGCGTTCCTCGAACGGCACCTCGTCCACATCGTCGTCGCCCTGACGCTCGCGTGTGCCGCCGTCGGTATCTACCTGCTTCTCGTCGCGGATTCGGCCTACGCCGCCGAACTGCTCGAACGGTACGGCCTCACGGCGTTGTTCTTCATCCTCATCCTCGAAGGCGCGATGCTGCTCTACTTCGCGCCCAGCGAGGCGCTGGTTCCGGCGGGTATCGCACTTCTGACCGCGGGGTCGGGCGACATCCCAGGCATCGCCGCCGTCATCGGCGTCGCCGTCGTCGGCGCCACCATCGGTCAGTTCGCGCTGTTCACCATCGCCAAGCGCGCCGGCCGGGAGTACCTCCTCGAACAGTCGTGGTTCCGCGTCTCCGAGGACCAACTCTCGCGGTTCGACGACTGGTTCGACCGCTGGGGACCCGTCGCCATCCCCGTCTCGAATGCGCTGCTCTTCACCCGCGGCATGCTCACCGTTCCGGCCGGCGTCGCGGACATGGGCGACCGGCAGTTCCTCCTGCTGTCGGCGCTGGGCAGTCTGCTCTTCCAGTCGTGGCTCGCCGCGGCGTGGCTGTTGGTCGGTGTTCG
>NZ_JAZKTR010000049.1:0-15974 GCF_036625485.1 Natronomonas sp.
CGCGACGCCGACGCGACCGAGATCAACACGCCGAAGATCGTCGCCACGGGGACCGAGGGCGGCACCGAACTCTTTCCCATCACCTACTTCGGCGAGGAAGCGTTCATGAACCAGAGCCCCCAGCTTTTCAAACAGCTCATCGCGGGCTCGAACCTCGAACGCGTCTTCGAGATCGGCCCAATCTTCCGGGCCGAGGAGCACAACACCCCGCGACACCTCAACGAGGCGACCTCCATCGACTTCGAGGGCGCCTTCTGTGACCACCACGAGGCGATGGACGTCTGCGAGTCCATCGTCACCGCCGCCTACGAGGCCGTCGAGGAGAACTGTCAGGACCAACTCGAAGCGCTCGGCATCGCCGACTCCTTCGAGGCACCCGAGACGCCGTTCCCGCGTCTCTCCTACGAGGAGGCCATCGAGCGCATCAACGCCACCGGCGAACTCGACGCGCAACTCGTGTGGGGCGACGACCTGCCGACCGAGGGCGAGAAGGCCCTCGGCGACGACGTCGGCGGCCACTACTTCATCACCGACTGGCCCAGCGAGATCAAGCCGTTCTACATCATGGACAACGACGACGACGCGGAGCTGTCGACGGGCTTCGACATGATGCACCCGCGGATGGAACTGGTCTCCGGCGGCCAGCGTGAACACCGCGAAGAGCAGCTCATCGAGGGCTTCGAACAGCAGGGCCTCGACCCCGAGGCCTTCGAGTACTACACCGAGATGTTCAAATACGGCATGCCGCCACACGCCGGCTGGGGCCTCGGGGCCGAGCGGCTCCTCATGACGATGCTCGACCTCTCGAACATCCGGGAAGCCGTGCTGTTCCCGCGAGACCGACAACGGTTGAGCCCGTAGGCGAAGACACCGAGAGCCAGCGAGACCTCACGTCTCGCCCGATCTTTTTTATATAAAAGCGCTTGTTCGAAGCAGCGACGGCCACAAGCGGACCGCCTACGCCCAGTCCAGTCGGACCGAATCGCCCACCGAGAGATCGAACGCGTCGTCGCCGCGGCCCTGATTGACCGCGAACTCGACGTGGTCGTGACTTCCGACGGTGGCCACGCGTTGACCGATGTCGGCGTGGGCATAGGAGGGCACGACAGGGACCAACTCCCCGTCGACGCGGACGGTGTCGTGGCCGTCGAGTACGTCGCCGGGAACGTTCGTGATCGTGTTTCCGAAGTCGTCGATAGCGAGGACGTCACCGGTGGCGCCGCCGTCGCCGATCTCGGGGTCGGGAAGCCGGAGGTCGACGACGTCCTCGGCCGGCGTGACGCCGTCGACCTCGGGGAGGCGGTCGATACCGGCCTCGTGGACGGCCGCGGCGGCGGGCGCGAAGACGTCCCGGCCGTGGAACGTGGAACTGCGCGGGTTCTCGATCGCGAGTTCGTAGGCGTCGATATCGGCGCCGTAATCGTCGCCGTTGCCGCCGCTGGCGAGTTCGCGGGCGGGCGGCAGGAGGACGCCGTTGTCGGGGCCGACGAGCAGGTGGTCGCCAGCGCGGATGACCAGGGCATCGCGGTCGGTCCCGACGCCGGGGTCGACGACGGCGAGGTGGACCGCCGGTGGGAACTCGGGAAGGACCTGCGTGAGCCAGAAGGCGGCCGACCGGACGTCCTGCCGGGGAAGATCGTGGGCGACGTCGACCAACCGGGCGTCACAGCGCTTGAGGATGACGCCCTTCATCGACGCGGGATAGGGCGTGCCGAAATCGGAGGTGAGCGTGATCATTTAATCCGCGGATGGCCCCCCGTTCATGTCGGTGTCGTCGGCATCGTTATCGTTGGTATCGCTGGCGGAGATCTGCTGGATGCGTTCGGCGCCGTCGATCTCGTCGATGACCTCGACGACGGCATTGGGGACCAGTATCTCCCAGTTGCCGTCGTCGGCGATGCGCTGGCGAACCTCCGTGCCTTCGAACTCCTCGCGGCGATACATGGGGGATTGACGGACCTCGATACCGGCCTCCTCGAAGAGGCGGACGACGAGCGGGTTGTTCGAGAAGGCGACGTCGAAACGCGGACTCATCGACTGGACGTGGCTGACCCACACCGAGTTGCGATTGAGGTCCTCGATAGGGACGGCGTAGGTGATGATATCGAGGTCCGCCAGCGTCTTGGTGATCATCATGATGCGTTCGCCCGCGGTAAACGGGTTACGTGCGGTGTGGGACTGGTCGGCGCTCCCGATGCCGACGACGAGTTCGTCGACCTCCTCGCCGATGCGCTCGACCATCGCGTAGTGGCCCTCGTGGAGCGGCTGGAAGCGACCGATGTAGAACCCCCGAGTCATGTGAGGGGTCTCGGAGTCCGATTTTATAAACCCGACGAGTCCCGTGCGGGGAGAGCGCCATACCGGCTCATACCGACCCATTACGGCGGTTTTCAGCAGGGGCAGAGCGTGACGAGGGGAGAAAGTATATCAGTTGACGACCCTTGATTATCGGTAATAGCAACGGTTCTATGAGCAACGAAAAAGACGAAGATACCGGCGCCGACGAGCGCCGGACCCCGACTGAAGAGCCGGGCGAAGAAGTGCCTCGGGACCCGCCCGAGGAACCGACCGCGCCGGCTCAGGAGGGCGCAAACGAGCAGCTCGACGACGACGAGGAGCTGCTCGATGGCTCCGACCTCGGCAGCGACGTCGAGGTCGAAGGAGACATCGAGATCGACGAAGACGAGGAGGACAACCTCCTCGGCGGCCTCCAGATAGATTCGAGCGAGGACATCGAGGTGCCCGACCGCCTCGTCGACCAGGTCATCGGGCAGGACCACGCTCGCGATATCGTCCTGAAAGCGGCCAAACAGCGCCGCCACGTGATGATGATCGGCTCCCCGGGTACCGGGAAGTCGATGCTCGCCAAGGCGATGAGCCAGCTCCTCCCCAAGGAGGAACTGCAGGACGTACTGGTCTACCACAACCCGGACGACGGCAACGAGCCGAAGGTCCGTACCGTCCCCGCAGGCAAGGGCGAACAGATCGTCGATGCCCACAAGGAGGAGGCCCGCAAGCGCAACCAGATGCGGAGCTTCCTGATGTGGATCATCATCGCCGTCGTCTTCGGCTACGCCATCCTCATCGCTCAGCAACTCCTGCTCGGCATCATCGCCGCGGGTATCATCTACCTCGCGTTCAAGTACATGAGCCGCGGCAGCGATGCCATGGTGCCGAACCTGCTCGTCAACAACGCTGACCAGCAGGTCGCACCGTTCGAGGACGCGACCGGCGCCCACGCCGGCGCACTGCTCGGCGACGTCCGCCACGACCCCTTCCAGTCAGGCGGCATGGAGACGCCCAGCCACGACCGCGTCGAGGCTGGCGCCATCCACAAGGCCAACAAGGGCGTGCTGTTCGTCGACGAGATCAACACCCTCGACATCCGTTCCCAGCAGAAGCTGATGACGGCGATCCAGGAGGGCGAGTTCTCGATCACGGGCCAGTCCGAACGCTCTTCGGGCGCGATGGTCCAGACCGAACCCGTCCCGACCGACTTCGTCATGGTCGCCGCCGGGAACCTCGACGCGATGGAGAACATGCACCCCGCGCTCCGGAGCCGTATCAAGGGCTACGGGTACGAGGTCTACATGGACGACACCATCGAGGACTCCCCGGAGATGCGCCGCAAGTACGCCCGCTTCGTCGCACAGGAGGTCGCCAACGACGGCCGCCTGCCCGCATTCACCGACGAAGCCATCGAGGAGGTCATCCTCGAATCCCGCCGCCGTGCGGGCCGGAAGGGCCACCTCTCCCTGGAGTTCCGTGACCTCGGTGGCCTCGTCCGCGTCGCTGGCGACATCGCCCGCGCCGAGGACAAGGAGTTCACCAAACGCGAGGACGTCCTGCAGGCGAAGGCCCGCTCCCGGTCCATCGAACAGCAGCTCGCCGACGACTACATCGAGCGCCGGAAGGACTACGAACTCACCGTCAGCGAGGGCGACGTGGTCGGCCGCGTCAACGGCCTCGCGGTGATGGGCGAGGACTCCGGTATCGTCCTCCCGGTCATGGCCGAGGTCGCCCCCTCGCAGGGGCCCGGCGAGGTCATCGCCACCGGCCAACTGAAGGAGATGGCCCAGGAGGCCGTCTCGAACGTCTCGGCGATCATCAAGAAGTTCAGCGACGAGAACATCTCCGAGAAGGACATCCACATCCAGTTCGTCCAGACCGGCGAGGGCGGCGTCGACGGCGACTCCGCCTCGATTACCGTCGCGACGGCCGTCATCTCGGCGCTGGAGGACATCCCCGTCCGACAGGACATGGCCATGACCGGCTCGCTGTCGGTCCGCGGTGACGTCCTGCCGGTCGGCGGCGTCACCCACAAGATCGAGGCCGCGGCGAAGGCCGGCCTCGATACGGTCATCATCCCGAAGGCCAACGAGCAGGACGTGATGATCGAAGACGAGTACAAGGACCAGATCGAGATCATCCCGGTCTCGCACATCTCCGAGGTGCTGGACGTGGCGCTCGCCGGCGAACCCGAGAAGGATTCGCTCATCGACCGCCTCAAGAACATCACCGGCTCCGCGCTCGAACAGCGCGAGGTCGGTGGCACCAGCCCGAGCCCGCAATAAGGCGTGACCCGGTGGGCCGCCTTCGCCGGTATCGCGCTCACCGTTCTCGTATTGCTGCTTCTTCTGGCGCGCGCTTCCCAGTCGGTCATGGGCGGTCGCTACGTCACCCGCGAGGAACAGCGGTGGCTCGACCGCCTGCCGGACGGCGCCGACCATCTCGATACCGGGGCCGCGCCGGAACCGCGCCGGAAGACGCCCGCCGAGACGACGCTGGACGGCGGGCCGGAGCTGTCGACAACCGCACTCCTCGCCAACGTCGCCGTCTCTCACGGCCTCTTTGCGGCGTTGCTCGTCGGGGGCGCGTTGCTGACCGACGTTCCCGTCTCGGCGTTCGGTATCACCGCTGACCCGCTCGGGTCGGGGCTTTTCGGCGTCGGGGTCGGTATCGCCGTCGGCGTCGGCCTCGCGCTGGCGAACACGCTGGCGGCCGGACTGGTCGACGTCTTCGATACCGACCCCAGCGAGGAGTTACGAGAGATGCTCGCCCCCGAAACGGCGCGGGGATGGGTCCTCCTGCTCGGCGGCGTCCTGCCGCTCATCGCTGGCTTCGAGGAATTGCTCTTCCGTGGGGCGCTCATCGGCGCTTTGGCGGTCGGCTTCGGCGTCTCGCCGTGGCTGTTGGCCGTACTTTCGTCGGTCGCCTTCGCCGCCGGCCACGGCGCACAGGGCGGCCTCGGCGTCGTCGTGACCGGCCTGCTGGGCTTCGCGCTGGCGGCGGTCTTCGTCCTCACGAATAGCCTGCTCGTAGTGGTCGTCGCCCACTACGTCGTCAACGCGGTCGAGTTCGTGGTCGTCGAGGGGTTGGGCTGGGAGCCGTTCGGCGGGACGTAGTCAATCACCCGTCGCCGTCGACCATCGATTCGAGTTCCTCGACGACCTCAGCGAGGTCGTCCTGTTCGCCGGCGATGGTGTGGACCTCCTCGCAGTCGCAGGCCTCCGTGGCGCGGTCGGTGGCCGCTCCGAGCGCATCGATCGTCTCCCGGAGGTCGACCGCGAGGTCGGCGACCGTATCGAGCGTCACCCCCTGCTCGGTGCGGTCGGTGACGTCCCGGAAGTACGCCGAGAGGCCGTCCGGCGAGGGAACGGCGTGAACCTCGAAGTGGGCGCCCATCCCCTCATGTGACATCCGGAAGGTGGCCGTCTCGCCGGTCTCGACGGCTTCCTCGAAGGCCGACTGGAGCGGCGAATCGACCAGCTCGGGGACGACCTCCCAGAGCCGTTCGCCGACGAGGTCCTCGCGGGTGCCGCCCAGCAGGTCCGCACCGCGTTCGTCGACGGAGGCGATATGCCACCCATCGTCGAGGCCGAGATAGGCGTCGGCGACGTGGTCGTGGACGCGCTGGACGTGCCGTTCGCCTCGCGGGCGAGTTTACGGGTGCGATACTGGACGACGGCGTTCTCGATGCGATTGGCCAGCAGGGCGAAGCCCTCGTCGTTCAGGTTCTTCCGGAGGTAGTCGGTGGCGCCCGCGTCGATGGCCTCCATCGCGACGTCCTCCGAACCCTTCGAGGTAAAGAGGATGAAGGGGATACCCGGTTCGACGTCGCGGCACTTCTCGAGGAATTCGAGGCCGTCCATGCCGGGCATCTTGTAGTCGCTAATGACGCAGTCGACGGCCTTCGAGTCGAGCAGGTCGAGCGCCTCCGTGCCGTGTTTGGCGGTGACGACCTCCAGGGAACCGAAGCGCTCCTGCAGGCGCGAGGCGACGATGGACAACAGGTTGCGCTCGTCGTCGACCACGAGCAGGGTAATCTCCTCGGAGTCGGGCCGAGCGACGAACCGCTCCACGGCGACCTCGTCTCCGTCGTCCGGGCGGTCGGGGGGCGACGGCCCACCCGTTTCGCGTGTCATGTGTCAAAGTAGAACACACCGCCAATAAAAGTCACAGACGTTTCGAGATGAAAGGCAGGGCCAAACCGGATGGAAACCGCGGTCGGAGCGACACGCCCAAGCCCTCGCCGGCCGACCACCACCCATGCCACGGACCGGGAAGATCTCGCGGGCCTTCTTCGAGGACCACATCGCCACTCGTCTCGGCGCCGACCGCGACGACGTCGCCCTGGGACCGACCCACGGCGTCGATTTCGGCGTCGTCGAGATCGACGACAGCGCCGTCGTGACGGCGACCGACCCTATCTCCATCCTCCCCGAGCTCGGCTTCGAGCGGGCCGGCGAGTTCGCGGTCGGAATCGTCCTCTCCGACGTCGCTGTCTCGGGGATTCCGCCCTCACATCTGACGATCTCCTTCTCGCTGCCGCCCGCAATCACCGACGAGGAGTTCAGCCGCATCTGGGACGCAATCGACGCCGAATGCCGCGATCTGGGCGTCTCTATCGTTACCGGCCACACCGCCCGCTACGAGGGGGCGTCGTTCCCGTGGGTCGGCGCGGCGACGGCGATGGGCGTCGGCGACCCCGACGACATCGTCCGCCCGGACGGCGCCCGTCCCGGCGACGACCTGCTCGTGACGAAGGGGCCCGCCGTCGAGGTGACGGGACTGTTCGCGACGCTGTTCGGCGACCGCATCGACCTGCCGGAGGAGACGCTCGCAACTGCCCGAAACCGACTCGACGAGACCGGCACCGTTCGGGACGCCCTCACCGCGGCGGCGGCCGGCAACGTCACCGCGATGCACGACGCCACCGAGGGTGGTCTGCTCGGCGCGCTCCACGAGGTCGCCGAGAGCACGGGCGTCTGCCTGACCGTCGACAGCGACGCCGTTCCGATGCGGCCGGGCGTCGAGACGTTGAGCGAGGCGCTGTCGATGGACCCGTGGCGGGCCTCGACGGCCGGGACGCTCGTCATCGCCGTCGATCCCGCCGATACCGACGCCGTGCTGTCGGCGCTGGAAGACCGAGGGACGCCGGTCGCCCACGTCGGGTCGGTCGAATCTGGAGCGGGCGTCGTCCTCGATGGCAACCCGACCGACCCACCGGAGGGCGATTCCGGCTGGCCCGTCTACGATCGACTGCTGGGCTCGTGAGGGGTCTTTTTGCCCGGTTCGCTCGTCAGTACGAGGTATGAGCAACGACGACGATTCGCCGCTTTCCGACCCTGACGCGACCGATGCCGACGAACGTCGCCTCGTTTCCGGCTGGCAG
This sequence comes from Natronomonas sp., assembly GCF_036625485.1. Lineage (GTDB taxonomy): Archaea > Halobacteriota > Halobacteria > Halobacteriales > Haloarculaceae > Natronomonas. The sequence goes on from NZ_JAZKTR010000049.1 coordinate 7,676, forward strand.
GGCCGCTACTTCGAGGACTTTCAGGTTGGGGACGTCTACAAGCACCCCTACGGCCGGACGGTCACCGAGACGGACAACGTCTGGCTGACGAACCTGACGATGAACGTCAACCCGATGCATTTCAACGAGGCCTACGCCGCCGAAACGGAGTTCGGCGAGCGCCTCGTCGACGGCCTCTACGTCATCGCCCTGGCGGTGGGGATGAGCGTGATCGATATCTCCGCGAACGCGACCGCCAACCTCGGCTACGACCGGGTACGCCACCACGCGCCGGTCTTCCACGGCGACACGGTCTTCGCCGAAAGCGAGGTCCTCTCGAAGCGTGAGAGCGAGTCGCGCGACCACGTCGGCATCGTGACCACGGAGTTGCGGGCCCACAATCAGGACGACGAACTCGTGTTATCGCTGGAACGGACGCCGATGGTGCTGAAACGTGAAGCCGCAGAACCGACGGCGGCGCAGCCGACCGGCTGGCCGGATGGAATCGGAACCCAACCCGAGGACGTCGACGGACGCGTCATCGAACGACAGCCACGGGAGGAATGAAAGTGGCGCACGACCCCCCAAAGAGTATGCTGGTGGGGTACCTTGTACTATGTAGGCTTCTCGACCGTCGAGGCGGCATCTGACATACCAAGGCGACCACAGCGACGACAGCGATACCCCGGGAGTTGACACCGGACGGTTCTGTCATTGTGGACGGTTACTGGTGTGCATACAGCCCGATGCGACGAACCCGGCATAGAGGGGCGATACCGCTCGCCGGCCTCGCCGCCCGTCTTGGCCTGGACGGACCGAGCCAGTTTGTGCGACCGGACGCTGGCTCGGTGCCGGGCGACTCGCCCGCCTCGATACCAGCGGCCCGAATTCATATCACACACAATTCATGAACACGAGAACGAAATTCACGCAGTCGATCAAGCAACTCGATATCGAGACCCGGGTTCAGTACGGCCTGATGTTCCTTTTCGGAGCACTCTGTTTGGTCGCCGCCGCCGCCCCGCTCGACCTACTCATAAAGGTCGCGGTCGTCTCGACGCTGTTCGGGCTTACGGCGGGAATCTGGATCGCACACCTCGTCCAGATAGTCCAGCGAGCCGCCGATCGAAACGGGGCTGCCACGGGGACGGACCAATGAGCAAAGACACCGTCAAGGAAGCGCCGCAATCGTCGACATTCCTCGAAGGTATCGCGTTTCTCACCGGCGAGAATCCGAACGCCGGCTCGTTCGTTCTGGTCGTCGGGATGATAACCTGCGTATTCATCGCCGGCTTCCAGCTCTTGCTTCCGGTACCGATATCACACCTCCTGACCGGCCTGGTCCTCGGCGTCGCGGTGATCAGCTTCCTTATGGGAGCCGTTCTGGACACGCTCGGGTACTTCGATACCCAGGGGTGAGCGAATCGGCCGTCGATCTCGCCGGTGGTTCGACCGGGTCGAAGGGCCGACAACCTCTCGAAGGCACCGTACCCAGCCACGATTTCCGAAATCCGAGTAGTACCACTAAGCCCTCTTGTCGGACTGTTTCGGCTATCGGTATCCGGGGGCCTGAGAGCGGCCACGGTATACGAGCTCCGACGCATTCATGTCAAACCTCCAATTAGAAAGAGGCAGAAAGGTCGTTCCTCTGAACCCCCGATTCGGCCTCCTGCGGAGTAAACCCCCAGCCGTTCCATTAAGCATCTGTACCGACCGCAAAGACGAGTTCAGCGAGGGCGGCTCAGAAGCCGATACCCATCGTCTCGTTGGTTCGTTCGATGGATTCCTCGGCGTCGGCAGTTTCCAGCACGGCACGGATCGCGTCGACGTTCTCGGGGACGACGTCGGATTCCTGGTGGATGGCCTGGAAGAGGTAGAGGTCGTCGTCCTCGATGCTGACCGACTCCTCCCAGATGCAGTTCTCCCAGATGTCGGCGCGGGGCCGGCCGCGGTCCATGGCGAACTCCTTGAGTTTGCCGGCGCCGTCGATGCCGTACTTCGGCGGGATGAGGAAGGTACGGCTCTGGGAGCCGAGCAGCTCTTTGACCTCCTCCTCGCTCGGGACGTCTTCGAGCGTGACGTTGACCGAGTGGGTGTGCATCAGCGTGGCCGGCACCTTCAGCCCGAGCGTGTCGATATTGAGTTCGGGGAAGATGGTGTTGACGTCGGGCCCGTGGTGCGAGGGCAGGGAGACGGGATTCGGCAGGATGTCGTTGATGGGGCCGCGGCCGGACTGGGCGGGGTCGCCGCCACGACGGACCAATGTGACGCGGGCCTTCTCGACGCCGTACTCCTCCTGCAGCGGCGCGAAAAGGCGGGAGAGGCCGGTCGTGTTACAGGAGACGACGCGGACGTGGTCGGCGTCGGCGGCCTCCTCGAAGTTGCTCCGGGCGTTGAAGGAGGTGTCGACGAGGTCGGCGTCCTCGCCGCCCTGGTAGAGCGCGGGCGTGTCGTACTCCTCGTACATTGACTTGTTCTCGGCGCCGATGCCGGAGGGGGTGGCGTCGACGACGATGTCGGCCGCCTCGACGAGTTCCTCGACGCTGCCCGCGAGGTCGATGCCCGCCTCCTCGAAGAGGTCGACGCGCTCCGCGATGGCAGCATAGAGGGGATAGCCGTTCTCGACGGCGAGTTCCGCCTCGTGGTTCGGGCTGGTCTTGGCGACGCCGATAAGCTCCATGTCGGGCTGGAGCTCGACCGCGTCGGCGACCCGTTTGCCGATGGTGCCGTAGCCGTTGACCGCGACCTGAATGCTCATGTCGTCAGGTCGCGGCCCGCCGAGCATAACGATTGTCTTTCGGCCTCCCCACCCCGAAGGATTAACTTACGAGGAGGACAGTGTGTGATACTCTCATGCAGCCGACCCTCGCCGATACGCTCGAACAGACCGCCGATAAATACCCCGAGAAGGAGGCGCTCGTCTATCCCCGGAAGGACCAGTCCTACACCTTCGCCGAGCTCGACGAGCGGGCGAACAGGCTGGCCAACGCCCTCTCCGAACTCGGCGTCGAGAAGGGCGACCGCGTCTCGACGATGCTGTTCAACGGCAGCGAGATCGTGTTGACGGCCTACGCCTGTGGCAAGATCGGCGCCGTGTTCAACCCGCTGAACTACCGGCTGCCGGGCGGCGAAGTCTCCTTCATCTGCAACGACGCCGAATCGAGCGTCCTGCTGTTCGAGGCCGATACCGCCGAGGCCGTCGAGAACGCGCGCGAGGACCTCGAAACGGTCGAGGAGTTCGTCTACGTCGACGAGGACGTCCCCGAATACGCTCACGACTTCTACGACATCGTCGAGGCGGCTTCGGCCGAATCGCCCGATACCGTCGTCGAAGCCGACGACGTCTACGCCTTTATATACACCTCGGGGACGACGGGCCGGCCGAAGGGTGTCGTCCACGAACACGCGTCGATGGTCGAACACAGCCTCATCTGTATCGCCGAAGCGGGCCTCGACAAGGACGACGTGGGGCTGTCGGCGCTTCCGTTATATCACTGTGCGGAACTCCACGCGAACCTCTTCCCGCGGGTTCACGTCGGCGCGACGAGCGTCATCCACCACGAGTTCGACCCCGTCGCGGTGCTGGAAGCCATCGACGAACACGACGTGACCCAGCTGTTCGCCGCGCCGACCGCGTGGAACGGCCTCGCCCAGACCGCGCCGACGGTCGATGCCGACACCTCCTCGCTCCGCATCGGCTTCTACGGCGCCTCGCCGATGCCGAAGGACGTACTCGAGGCCTGCATGGAGCAGTTCTGTGACGATTACCTCCAGGCCTACGGCATGACCGAAATCGGCCCCTGTGGCGTGTTCCAACACCCCGACGAACAGCTCGAAAAGCAGGGCTCGGCGGGTCTGCCGGCTCTGAACCACGAAATCCGTCTCGTCGAACCCGACGCCGACCCCGACGCGACCGTCGAGCAGGGCGACATCGGCGAGATACTGCTCGCGGGACCGTGTACGATGCGGGAGTACTGGAACCGGCCCGAGGCGACCGCCCAGTCCCTGCGGGAACACGACGGCGTCGAGTGGTACTACTCCGGGGACCTCGGCTATCGCGACGAGGACGGCTACCTCTACGTCGTCGACCGGAAGGACGACATGATAATCTCCGGCGGCGAGAACATCTACCCGACCGAAGTCGAGGACGTGCTCTTCTCGCATCCCGACGTCGTCGAGGCCGCCGTGGTCGGCCAGCCACACGATGAGTGGGGCGAAACCGTCGTCGCGTACGTCGTCGGCGACACGGACGCCGAGACGCTCGATGCGTTCCTGCAGGACAGCGACGACCTCGCGGATTTCAAGCGCCCGCGGGAGTACGAGTTCGTCGAGGAACTCCCGAAGAACCCCAGCGGGAAGGTCCAGAAGTTCAAGCTTCGAGAAGAATAGGGAGACCCTCGAAACGGAACGCGAATCGAACCACCGAACGCGGAGGAGAACGCCTATCCCGACGCCAGCCGAAGCCGGGCATATGAGCGATTCCGAACCGTTCGATATCGAGGACCCGGATGCAGTCGCCGCCGCCGCCGAAACCGCCGTCGGCCAGTGTCTGAACGTGCAATCGGGCGAAACCTGTGTCGTCGTCACCGACGACCGCCGCGAGCCCATCGGCGAGGCGCTCTACGACGCCGCCCTCGAAGCCACCGAGGAGGCGGTCATCGTCCGCTACCCGCCGGGGCCACAGCACGGCGCCGAACCGCCCGCACCCGTCGCCGCCGCGCTGAAAGCCGCCGACGTCTTCCTCGCGCCCACCTCCAAGAGCCTCAGCCACACCCGTGCGCGCTCGAACGCGACCGAGGCCGGCGCTCGCGGCGCGACCCTGCCCGGCATCACCGAGGAGGTCTTCACGACCGGCCTCGACGCCGATTACGACGACATCGCCGCCGAATGTGAGGCCATGCTCGAACAGGTCGAAGGCGCCGACGAAGTGCGCGTCACCTCGCCGCAGGGCACCGATATCACCTTCGAGTTGGGCGACCGCGCCTGGCACGACGACACCGGTATCGTCCACGAGGACGGCGACTTCTCGAACCTCCCCGCCGGCGAGGTCTTCGTCAGTCCCGTCTCCGCCGATGGGACCTACGTCGTCGACGGCACCATCCGCCCCCACGGCCTGCTCGATGCGGGCCAGACGGTCACCTTCGAGGTCGAGGACGGCTACATCACCGAGATCTCGGACGACGCCATCCGCGCGGACGTCGAAGAGGCCGCCGAGCAAGTGGGGCGGAACGCCTACAACATGGCCGAACTCGGCATCGGCACCAACATCGGCGTGACCGACCTTATCGGCAGCACGCTACTGGACGAGAAGGCCGGCGGCACCGTCCACATCGCGCTGGGCGACGACGCCGGCATCGGCGGCGACAACGACGCCCCGATCCACATGGACGGCATCCTGCGAGAGCCGACGGTCTACGTCGACGGGGAGGAGATCGAACTGCCGAACGTCGAATAGCGATGCTCGCCTCCTTTACCGACCTCTTGTCCGGGCCAGCGCTGTTCCTCGCGCTGTTGTCCATCGTCTCGCTGGCGCTCCCCTGTGCCTACCTTTACAAGGCGCTCTCGGAGCGTGGCGTCTTCCGGCGCTGGCTCGACGACTGAAGCGGTGAGCCGACCGGCGCGTTCGCCGGGGGTTTAAGACCTCTCTGCGGTGACGATGGAGTATGCTGGAGTCGCTTCGCGACCGATTCAGACAACAATTACGTCGACTCCCGTGGCTCCGCCATCGACGGCCCGTCCGCATGTTCTTCCGCCGGCTCGAGGAGACGAACGTCATCGTCCACGTCTCGATGCTCGTCTTCGTGCCGACGCTCGTTGCGCTTTTAACGTACCTCTCGAACCGCCTCGATGCGCTGTCGTTCTTCGTGTTCCCGCCGCTTGCGGCCGGCACGTACGCGCTGTTTTCGAACCCCGAGAGCAAGTACGCCTCGCCGTTCCGGTTCGTCGCGGGACTGACCGCGGGGGCGCTCTGTTCGTGGGCCGCCATCCTGGTCGCCGTCTACCTCGTCTACCCGACCGCGCCGCCGGGCGCTATCGAGGTCGACGCGCCGGGGGCCGCCTTCGCCGTCTTGTTGACCGGCGCGCTGACGTGGGCGCTCGACATCGAGGAAGCGACCGCCTTCGCGGTGGCGTTGCTGGGACTGCTCGTCGACCCCGGCCGACAAGCCGCCTTCGTCGTCAGCGTCTTCGTCTCCTCGAGCATCGTCGCCGTCGTCTTCTCCGTCTGGCGGAACTACTTCTACAAACAGCGCGCCCGCTATCTCTACCGGTCGACGAAGGCCGACGACCGCGTGCTCGTGCCGATGCGCGGCGAGAATCCCGAAGCGACCGCGATGCTCGGCGCCCGCCTCGCCGCCGCACACGACGCCGGCAAGGTCGTCCTCCTCGATATCGCTAGCGGGGATCTGGCCGAGGACGGCGACACCAGTGACGGGGGAGACGGAACCGCCTCCGACGAGGCGAGGGCCGGGGCGGCAACCGCGGCCGTCGCCGCGGAACTTGAGGCGCTGGGTGACCGCATCGAGACGAACCTCGACGTCCCCTGTCAGGTCGTCGTCGTCTCCGAGGGGCCGACGCTCGGGGAGACGATACGGCAGACGGCGACCGAGACGAACTGTGACCTGGTGGCGGTCCCCTACGAAACCGACGGCGACACGCTGGCGCCGTTCATCACGGGGCTCATGGACGCCGACATCGACGTGCTCGTTCACCAGACCTACGACGGCCGGACGGAGTGGCAACAGGTCGCGGTACCGGTCAGACGGGCGAGCGACACCGCTCACGCGATGATAGATTTCGCACTCCGGCTGGTGGGCTCGGAAGGTCGGGTCAGCGTCGCCCGCTCTATCGAGGACGAAAAACAGCGTCGGTCCGCCGACGAGATGCTCGCCAACCTCGTCGAGACCGCGAACGGGCGAATCGAAACCCGCGTCGTGAACGCCCCGTTCGGACGGTTCCTGCACCGCATCGCACGCACGAACGATCTCGTCATTATCGGGTCGAGCCGCGACCGGAGCCGTACCTCGCGGCTCATCTCCCCGCCGACCTTCGAGCAACTACCGGACGTCGATACCGATATCGCCATCGTGGACCGCCGGTAGTCCCCCGGGGCTCACTCACTCCGTTCGCTCCGACCCGCGCTACTCTTCGGTCGGAACCGGCCCCGTCCCGATGACCTCGCGGACGGCGCTTTCGAAGGATTGGCGGGTATCGAAGTAGACCTCGTCGGTCTCCGCGAGGACGTCACCGAGTTCGCGGGGGCCGTCGGGCGTCCGGATCGTCGTCTCGCCTTCTCGGCGCTCGACTTCGCTCTTCTCGATGGCGTAGTGAAGCCGGGAGGCGACCCGTGCCAGCGGCGCACCCTCGACGGACTCACCCTCGCCGAGTTCGACCGCGGGCCCTTCGTCTTCTGCTTCCTCGTCGCCGTTGTCGCTCATACGTCGGTGTTTGCGGCATCCCGTCGTAATCCTTACGAAGGCCGGCGCGGCTCGAAGCGGACAACACGAGCCCATCCACGAGGGATTGATATCGCTCCGGACGAAGTGTCGGTATGTACCGACTGGGCCACGTCGGTGCGGCGCTGTGTTGCTACGCTCCCGCCGCTGCCGCCCTGACGGCGAACGGCGACCCCGCACTCGCAGCCGTCGGCACGGCCGTCGCCGTCGCGGTTTCGTCGCTTCCCGACGCCGACGAGTTGCTGTCTATTCCCCACCGCGGACCGACTCATACCGTCTGGTTCGTCGCCGCCTGTTCGCTGCTGGCGGCCGGGGTCGGGTTCGCGGCCGGCGCCCGTATCGGCCGTCCGTCGGCGCTGGCGGTGGTCGTCGGCAGTGCAGCGGCCATCTCCCTCACCTCGCACCTGCTGGCCGACAGCATCACGCCGATGGGCGTCCGACCCTTCACGCCGGTTTCGGGGTGGCACCACTCCTTCGACGTGACACCCGCCGCGAACCCCCGGGCCAACGCCGCGCTGTTCGGCGCCGGGACCGCGACCGCACTTCTCGCACAGGCGCTGGCGCTTCTCTGAGCCTCGATAGACGCTCGGAACGTACCCACCGGCGACCCAAACGATTTAGTATTCGTAGTCAATACCACCTAGTGGTATGAGCGAGTTCAACCAGTTCTCGAACGCGGGCGAAGCGGAAGTAACGCGAGCTATCGGTCAGGAGTGGACCGAGGAGTTCATGGACTTCTCCGATTCCGACGTCATCATCGTCGGCGGCGGCCCCTCCGGGCTGATGGCCGCCAAGGAACTCTCCGAGCGCGGCGTCCAGACGATGGTCGTCGAGAAGAACAACTACCTCGGCGGCGGCTTCTGGCT
>NZ_JAZKTR010000050.1:0-15923 GCF_036625485.1 Natronomonas sp.
AGCCGCGCGGTCAGGTCGGCTTCGGTGAAGACGTCCTCGAACTCGCTGCGGAAGCGGTCGCTGACGCGGCGGGCCTCCTCGCGAGCACGGACGACTCGTCGGTACTTGCGAACGGTGTCGGTGGAGACGTCGAGTTCCTCGGCGATATCGCTCGTGGAGGCGTCTTCACGGAGGAGGCTACGGAGGTCGGCGAGGTCGAAGGGGGCGTCGGCGTCCCGTTCGCGAACCAGATGGAGGTCCAGCCGGGCGCGACGGACCGTCTTCCGGGAGACGTCGAGTTCGTCGGCGATCTCCGTATCCGAGTCCCCACCGTAGAACCCCTCGACGACGGTGACGAGTACCCCGTCGGACAGCGAGGTGTCGAAGTCGAACTCCTCGCGCATACGTGAGACGATATCGCCGAGACGCTCGTGGTCGGGGGCGTCCTCGGCGATGGAGCCGCGGGGCTCGGCCTGCCGTTCGGTCACGGTCTCCTCGTCCGTAACCTCCACGAACAGTTCCCGGAGCTCCTCGGTTTTTTCGTCCATTGTGAGCGAAAATTTGTATGCGGTTCGTATATAAAACCCTTCGCCGTATTTGCCGTTAACCGACAATATCAAGTCAGTTGACTGGAATCGTCGGACATGGCTCAGACTTCGACAGCCGATGTCGACCTCGTCGGCGGCGAGGTGGCACGGAACGTGGCACAAGCGGCCGTCTTCGCGGCACTCATCGGTGCGTTCGCCTACGTGGCGATTCCGTACCCGCTGTCGCCGGCGCCCGTGACGCTGCAGGTACTCGGCGTCTTCCTCGCCGGCCTCCTGCTGGGTCCGGTGTGGGGCGCCGCCGCACTGGTGCTGTATCTGGTCGCGGGCGCCCTCGGCGCGCCCGTCTTTGCACAGGGGTCGGCCGGCCTCGGCGTGCTGGTCGGGCCGACCGGCGGCTACATCTTTTCGTACCCGCTGGCGGCCGCGGCCGTTGGCTACGTCGCCCACGGCGGCTTCGAGTTCCGCTCGCTCGCGGAGAGTTCCGTGCCCCGGATGGTCGGCGGCATGGCCGCGGGCACGCTGGTCATCTACGGCATCGGCGTCCTCTTCATGTGGTGGAACCTCGATATGACGGTTACGACGGCCATCATCAGCGGCGCCGTCGTCTTCGTTCCGGCCGAAGCGGCCAAGATGGCCGCAGCCATCGGCCTCGTCCGCAGCAACGCCATCCGCGCCGAATGATAGCCGCCGACGGCCTGACGTACCGCTACGGCGACGCGGTCGCCCTCGACGGCGTCTCCCTTTCCATCGACGACGGCGAGTTCGTCGTTCTCGCGGGGGCGAACGGCTCCGGCAAGACGACGCTGGTCCGGCATTTCAACGGCCTGCTCTCACCCGACGAGGGTGATGTCCGCGTCGACGGTGAATCCGTCGAGGACAACCCCGTCCTCGCCCGGACGACCGTCGGGATGGTGTTCCAGAACCCCCGCGATTGCTTCGTCGCCGCCACCGTCGCCGAGGACGTCGCGTTTGGCCCCGAGAACCTCGGCCTTCCCCGCGAGGAGATCGACTCGCGAGTCGTGTCCGCCCTCGATGCGGTCGATATGGCCGACCAGCGGGAGGCGCGCATCGACCGACTTTCAGGAGGTGAGCAAGCCCGCGTCGCCATCGCGGGCGCGCTGGCGATGGAACCCGACCACCTCGTCCTCGACGAACCCTTCACCGGGCTAGACTGGCCGGCCCAGAAGGCGGTCCTCGAACGGCTGGACGAACTCTCCGCGAACGGGACCAGCATCGTCGTCGTCACCCACGACCTCCGGGACCTACTGAAGCGGGCCGACCGCGTTGTCGCCCTCGCCGACGGCCGTATCGCCTTCGACGAACCACCCGAGAGCGCCCGAGAGCGTCTGGAAGACGCGGATATCCGACCGTGTTGACCGACGAACGCCGAAACCACCGACCGTGCTGACATACGAACCGGGCACCTCGCCGGCCCACCGTCTCGACCCCCGGTCGAAACTCGCGGTACAGGTAGCCTTCGCCATCGCCGCCTTCGTCTACACGACCCCACGAGGATTGACGGTGCTTTCGGGCCTCACCCTCGGAATCTTGGCGGTCGCCCGAACCGCGCCGCATCGCGTCCTCTGGGAGTATCGGTTCGTCTTCCCGTTCTTGCTGGCGGCGCCGGTCCTCGACGGCGTGACGTGGGGTGCCCCGTGGTTCGTCGTCGAGAACGCAGTCGCGCCCGCGCTGGCCGGCTATCGCGTGTTGCTCGTGTTGCTGGTGGCGGCCGCCTACGTCCGGACGACGCCCGTCCGCGAGTCCCGCGCGGCGATCCAGTGGGCCGTCCCCGGCAAACCCGGGCAGTTCCTCGGGATGGGCGTCTCCTTCGTCTTCCGCTTTCTGCCCGTCCTCCGGGCGGACCTCGGCCGGATTCGGGACGCCCACCGCGCCCGCCTCGGTACGGAGCGGTCCTTCTCGGAGCGCGCCCGGAACATCGTCGTCGCGGCGTTCAACCGAGCTTTCGAGCGGGCCGATACCTTCGCACTTGCCCTGCAAGCCCGGTGTTTCTCGTGGAACCCGACGCTTCCCGACCTCCGATTCTCGCGGCTGGACGTGCCGGCACTGCTTTTGACGGTCGCGTTGCTGGCGGTCGCGTTGCTGCCGTTCCTACCGGTATGAGACGAAAAGAGGCCGCTATCCGAGTCGGGCGATGAGTTCGCTGCCCTCGACGTAGGCGAGACCGTGGCGGTCCGCGTAGGTGCGGGCCGCCGCGGGCGAGAGCGCGCCGCCGGATTCGTCGTCCATCATCTCACAGACGACGACGGCGGGTTCGACGTCCGCGGCCGCCGCGAGGACGAGGCCGAGTTCGGTGTGGCCCTTCCGGTCGTCCAGCAGGTCCGGGGCCGCACGAAGGAGGTGGACGTGGCCCGGCGCGCGGAACTGCTGGGCGAAAGCCTCCGCATCGGGGGCGATGGCGTCCTCGGCGGCGTCGCCGGCGATCTCGGAGGCCCGACGGACGCTCGCGGCGGCTTCGCCGATTTTCGAGATGGTGAGCGCGCGGTCCTCGTCGGTGATGCCCGTGAAGGTATCCCGATGGTTGACCGTCAGCGAGAACGACGACCGCTCGTCGTAGCCGAGTTCGTGGGAGGCGCCGGCCGGGTGGTCGACGACCTCCTGCATGAACGGCAACTCCCAGCGCTCACAGACGTCGTCGGCCAGCGCGACACAGACGAGGCCTCCCGCGTCGTTACGCATGCGGGCGACTGCGTCGGAGTCGACGGATGCAGCGGGGTAGACGAGGTCGACCTCACCCTCGCGGTCGGCGGCGTCGTGGATGAGGACGGGCCGGCCGGCCGCGAAGGCGGCGATAGCGTCGTCGACGCCGCGTTTCGGCGGTGCGGTGTTACTGCTCTGAGACATGGATAGTGACGTGGTCGTCGTCTTCGAGGCCCAGTTCCTCGCGGAGTTTGTCGGGAGCGATGATCTCGAGTTGGTCCTCGCCGTGGTGGGTGCGTTCGGGCGCGATGACGTGGGCCTGCTCGTAGCGGCGGCCATCGGCCGTTTCTATCGTGGCGGGCCAGCAGAAAGCGGGGCCGTAGGTGCGTTCGTCGTCTTCCCAGCCGTCGATGCCGACCGGGTCCAGGGCGTCCATCCGGGCGCGGGCGCGGACGCTGTCGTCGTCCAGGTCGACGTTGAGCGTGCCGGGGAACGGTTCGTAGCCGAGGCGGTCGCGGAACTGCTCCATGTAGCCCGAAAGCGAGATGTAGTGGCGGCCCTCGCCCATGCCGCTGGTGATGACGCCGGCGAGTTCGACGTCGGCGTCGCCCTCGAAGAGGCGGCGGTAGTCGGCGTACTCCCGTTGGAGCGCGCGCTCGCCGGCTTCGGTGACGGCGACACGCTGGCCGTCGCCGGCCATCTCGCGTTCGAGGAAGTCCGCGTCTTCGAGCTGCTGGAGGCGCCGCGAGGCAGTCTGGTTCGAGGCATCGAGCCGGTCGGCCAGCGTCGCACACGTCACCGTGACCCGGCCCTCGAGCGCGCCGTCGAGGGCGACGAGCTTCAGCGTCGCCAACTCGTCGTACCCGACGCGCTCGGTTGACTGTGACATACCCGTGGCTACGGGGCTTTCTCGCATAAGCGTAACGAATGTGGAAATCATTCCAAATTTGGAATGGAAGGGCGCGAACGGCAAGCAGTAACGGAATTTCGTAAGGCGACCTGAAGAAGGCGTCGGTTCGGGTGATATCGTCCGAGGAACGGCGACCGCTGGCAGGATAGCCACCGATATCAGGGCAGGAGACCGACCGAGTCCCGAAAGCGGTTTTTCCCGGCGCACCGGTGCGTGGGGCATGGACGAACTCGGTCGGACCCGCGAGGGCTACGAGGCCGACGCCGAGGCCTACGTCGACAAGTACCTCTCGGAGTCGATCGCCGCCCGGTTCGGGGCCGCGTTCACCGACGCCGTCGACGGGGACCGACTGCTGGATATCGGGTGTGGGCCGGGCCCCGACGTCGAGACGTTCGTCGACGACGGCTACGACGTGGCTGGCCTCGATATCACCCGACCGTTCCTCCGGGAAGCCGACGACCGCATCCCCGAGGCGGCGTTCGTGCAGGGCGACATGCGGTATCTGCCGTTCGACGACGCGACCTTCGACGGCGTCTGGGCCAGCGCCTCCTTCCACCACGTTCCTCGGCGCGAGGCGGCCGCCACCCTCCGGGAGTGTCGCCGCGTCCTCCGGGCCGAGGGGGTCGCCTACGTCTCCGTGAAACGCGAGGGCTACGAGAAACCGGCCGACCGGGACCGGTACTTCGAGTATTACCGCCCGGCTGAGTTCCGGTCGCTGCTGGATGAGGCGGCACTCGACGAACTCGAGTTCCGCACCGGCGAGAACTGGCTTTCGGTGCTCGCGAAACCGACCGCCTGAAGTACGCCGTGCCCGTGATACCGCCGACTACTCCTCGGCGTTCCGACGCCGAACCATCCCGAGGGCTTTCCACTCGATGACCGCCTCGTCGTCCTGGTTGTAGCCGGTCAGTTGCGTGCGGATGTGGCCCATCTCCGGGTTGCTCTCGGAGAGCCGCTTCTCGAGTATCTCGACCTCGACGCGGAGCGTGTCGCCGGGATAGACCGGCTGTATCCACCGGAGTTCGTCGACGCCGCGGGCGCCCATCGACGTCTCTTCCTCCAGGAAGCCGTCGACCAGGAGGCGCATACAGATCGAGGCAGTGTGCCACCCCGAGGCCGCCAGCGAGCCGAAGATCGACTCCTGGGCCGCCTCCTCGTCGAGATGGAACGGCTGTGGGTCGTACTTCTCGGCGAACTCCTTGATCTCCTCCTCGGTCACCTCGTAACGACCGTCGAGTTCGTAGACCTCACCGACCTCGGTATCCTCGAAATAGCGTGCCATTGAGGGAGCCTCTACCTCCGGTGATAAAAAGCCGCCTGCCCCGGAAACCCACACACGGTACCCCCGGCACGGAGTTTATACCGACACACTCCCTACCCGGGGGTGTGAGTACGCGAACGAGTGCCCTCGATTCCCGCATTTTCGGGGTCGACATCCAGAGCGGCGATATTCGGGGGGATTCGCCCTCCTATGCCCTCGTCACGTACGACGGGGAGTCGCTCGACCGCGACGTGGTCTCCCACCGGAAGCTCCTGCGACGTATCGACGACGAGGAGCCGGCCATCGTCGCGACGGACAACACCTACGAACTGGCCGAGGACAAAGCCGGGCTCGTCGGCTTCCTTCGGGAGTTGCCGACCGAGACCAAACTCGTGCAGGTCACAGGCGACGAGCGGCCTGAACCCCTCTCCCGGGTCGCCTCCCGGCACGGGGTCCCCTACGGCAAGAAGCCGATGCAAGAGGCCGAGGCCGCCGCCCGGCTTGCGGCCCACAACGTCGGCTACGAGGTGTCGGCGTTCACGAACACGACCGAGATCAAGGTCGCCCGAGGGCGCTCGACGGGCGGCGGGGGCGGCTGGAGCGAGGACCGCTTTACCCGCCGCATCCACGGCTCGGTCAAGACGACCACCCGTGACGTCGAGTCGAAACTCGACGAGGCCGCACTCGACTACGAGAAGGAGGTCACCGAGAAGTACGGCGGCTACTCGCGGGCCATCTTCGAGGTCGAAGCCAAGCCCTCCGAGATTCCCGTCTCCGCCCGCCGGTCCGGCGACGTGCGTATCGAGATAGAACGAGAGCGCCGGGACGGCATCGAATACCGCCCGCTCGCCCAGCGTCAGGACCACGTCGTCGTCGGTATCGACCCCGGGACCACGACGGCCGTCGCCCTGCTGGATCTGGACGGCCAGACCCTCGACGTCTGGTCGAGCCGGACCAGCGACACCGCCGAGGTCATCGAGTGGATCATCGAACACGGCCGGCCGGTCGTCGTCGCCGCCGACGTCGAACCGATGCCCGAGACCGTCGAGAAGATCCGCCGGAGTTTCGACGCCGCTGGCTGGATTCCCGAACGGGACCTGCCGGTCGACGAGAAACTCCATCGCACGCGCGAGGAGAGCTACGACAACGACCACGAGCGGGACGCACTTGCGGCCGCCCTCTTTGCCTTCGACGGCCACGCCGACCAGTTCGAGCGCATCACCGCGAAGACGCCGCCGCAGTTCGACCGCGGCGAGGTCATCGCCCGCGTCGTCGCCGGCGAGGAAAGCGTCGAGACCGTCCTCGACGACCTCTCCGAGGACGGCGAGCCCGACGAGGAAACGACCGAACACGACCCCCGCGAGTTGACCGACGACGAGAAGCAGATCAAGCGGTTGCAGGCCCGAATCGACCGCCTCGAAGGCCACGTCGAGGACCTCAAGGGCACCATCGCCAGCAAGGACGACCGCATCGACGACCTCGAAGCCGAACTCTCGGAGGCCAAACGCGAGGAACGCAAGGAGGCCCGCGAGCGCCGGGAGGTCACCCGCCTCGAACGCGAGAACGAACGCCTCAAGCGCGAACTCGCGGAGGCCGAACAGGCCAACGAGGAACTCGACGGCAAGCTCGAACGGCTCAAGGAACTGTGGAAGATCGACCACTCGAACTTCGCCGAGGTCTCCGAAGCCAAGGAGGGCCTCGTTCCGGTCAAGCCCATCGAACAGTTCACCAAGGGAGCCATCGAGGCCGCCGACGAGGACTTCGGCATCGCCTCGGGTGACGTGGTCTACCTACGGGACGCCAGCGGCGCCGGACGGACGACCGCCCAACTGCTCGCCGACCGGGAGCCCCTCGTGGTGCTCCGCGATGGCGGCCTCTCCGAACAGGCCGACCAGGTGCTGTTCGACCACGACATCCCGGTCGGCCCCGCCGACGGCGTCGAGATCCAGGAGATCGACGAACTCGCCGTCGCCGAGGAGGGCGACATCGAGGCCGTCATCGACGACTGGGAGGCCCGCGCCGAAGAGCGACGCAAGGAGGAGAAAGCCGAGCAGCTCGACCAGCTCATCAGCGAACACCGCGCTCGCGACCCCGAACACGGCTGACGGCCAGCAGTCTTTTTGAATAGGCGTGGGTCGCTTCGGGCATGCTACCGCTACAAGCCGGGCCCGGACCGCTCGCTGGCGTGTTGGGCCTTCTCGGAACGCTCATCGTCTTGGTCATCGCGTTCATCGTCGGTCGGTGGGTCTATCGGGACGCACAGGGCCGGGACATGAACGAGACGCTGTGGGGACTCGGAACCGGCGTGGCGATACTCGTCGGCCTCATCCCCGGTGTCGTCGTCTTCGCGGTCTATTACGTCCTCCGGGACTGATGTTTTATAAGCTGGGCGGCTGAAGTCGGCTACGATGTTCGCCCTCCAGTTCGGTCTTCCGGGTGGTCCAGAGCTGCTGATACTCGGCCTGCTGTTCCTCGTGCTGCCGTTCGTGTTCGCGTACTACGTCTACACGGATGCCGAGGCACGCGGCGAGGAGAACGCCGCACTGTGGGCGCTCGCGGCCGGGCTGGCCGCCCTCGTCGCTTCGCCCATCGGCGGGCTGCTGGTCGTGGTCGTCTATATCTGGCAGCGCGACGAGAAACAACCCGAGGTATAACAGAGCACACCCATGTTCCTACTTCAGTTCGGCGTTCCGGGCGGCCCGGAACTGCTCGTCATCGCGTTGATCGTCCTGATTCCGATAGCTATCGGCTACGCCATGTACCGGTACGCGTCCGCACGCGGGGACGACAACGCCGCCCTCTGGGCAGTCGTCGCCGCCGTTGCGAGTCTCGTCGCCACGCCGCTCGGTGGGCTGTTGGTCTTCGTCGTCTACGTCTGGCAGCGCGATTAGGTCAGGTCCGAAAACTCCATTCCCATCTCCTTGAGGAACTGCCCGAACAGGCCGAAGATGACGAAGACAGCCCCCGACCCGATGGCGAGCGCGCCGACGCCCTCGCGGAGGCTCTTTCGACCGAATACGACGGTGCCGACGGCGACCAACAGGAGACCGACGACGCCCATGTCCCCGACCGCCTTCCGTACAAACTCGATGTCCATACCGGAGAGTTTCCCGAGCGGGAATTAAAAAGGCGCGGTCGGCAGTCGCTACGCGAACGGGAACGAGCAGTCGTCGCTACACGCAGGGAAACAAGCACTCAAGGTGGCATCCGCGAGCGCCCGCAGGGCGCGAGCGGTTCCCCGAACGCGAGGCCGAAGGCCGAGCGTTCGGTAGCGAGAGCCGACTACCGCGGCGCGACTGCAGGGAGCGCCGCGACTGGATGCTCTCGCGCATATTTTCCCCAATTTTTTGCCGCGAAGGCGGGTCTGGCGCCGAAGCGCGCCAGACCGCCGGAGCGTGCAAAAAGTGGGGCCGTTAGAACTCGTCGCAGACCGGAATCCCGACCGTCTCGAAGTCGCCCATCGAGGCGATGGTCTCGGGGACCTCGTCGAGCGAGACGGTCTTCGAGACGATCTTGCCGGGGTCGATCTTGCCCTGCTCCATCATCGAGAAGATCTCCTCGTACTCGTGGGGCGGCATGCCGAAGGAGCCGATGAACTCCCGTTCGTCCATGACGATTGTGTCGACCGGCAGGGAGACCTCGCCTTCCTCCTCGCTGGTGGTGAGGCCGATCTGGAGGTTCTGGCCGCCCTTCCCGAGGGAGTTGACGGAGTTGCGGCAGGTCTCGGCGACGCCGAGGGCGTCGACGCTGACTTCGACGCCGCGGCTGGAGGGCGTGTAGCCCTTGACGGCCTGCGGGACGTCCTGAACCTCGGTGACGTTGACCGTCTCGTCGGCGCCCAACTCCTCGGCCTTGCGGAGTTTGTCGTCGTCGAGGTCGACGGCGATGACGTTGGCGCCGAGGGCGTCGGCGATGTGAACCGCCGAGAGGCCGACGCCGCCACAGCCGTGGATGGCGACCCAGTCGCCGGCGGTGACGTCGACGCGGTGGACGAGGCCGTGGAAGGCCGTCGCGAACCGACAGCCGAGGCCGGCAACGTCGACGGGGTCGACGCCGTCGGGGAGTTTGATGACGTTGTGGTCGGCGTTCCGGACGGGGAACTCCTCGGCGAAGGCGCCGGGCTGGAAGGAGACGAACCCGAGGGGGACGACCCGTTCACAGATGTTGGCTCGGCCCTGCTTGCAGTAGCGGCAAGTGCCGTCGCTGAGGTTGAAGGGGACGCATACGCGGTCGCCGACGCTGAGTTCCTCGACGTCCTCGCCGACCTCCTTGACGGTGCCGACGGGTTCGTGCCCGAAGATGAGCCCGGGCGTGGGCATGACGCCGACCCAGTCCCAGTCGCCTTGCCACGCGTGCCAGTCCGAGCGGCAGACGCCGCAGGCCTCGGTTTCGACGACGATGCCGTCGGCGTCGGGTTCGGGGCGTTCGACCTCCTCTACCTCCATCATCTCGCCGGCTTCCTCGAAGACTACCGCTCGCATCGTGTCCGCGTCTTGTTCCGTGTCCGCTTTGCTCATGACGGGCGTACACTACCCTGCCACCGATTTAACCCTTGTCACCGTATATTAATACCCCGCGGTTGGCAGGCTTCGGGGTTATGTAGCCGTATCCACTCGGCGAGTTTTCCGGATTCATTTTCCGGTAAAACGGGAGTTCGAGCGTTCGGTCGCGGTCGCGCGCGGATTCGAAGGGCAGACGGCGTTGAGGCGAAGCGGGGTGTAATAAAGGGTTAAAGGGCTGCCTATCCAACCCTCAGGTATGAGCGACAACGAGGGGCGTAAGAACCTCCGGATGCCTGACGACGACGAGGTATTCGCTGTCGTCACGAACATGCTCGGTGCGAACCGGGTGAAGGTTCGCTGTATGGACGGGAAAGAACGGACCGCCCGGATTCCGGGCCGGATGCAGAAACGCGTCTGGATCCGCGAGGACGACGTGGTGCTCGTCGAGCCCTGGGATTGGCAGGACGAGAAGGCCGACATCACCTGGCGCTACGAGAAGCAGGAGGCCGACCAGTTGCGTGAGGAAGGCCACATCCAGGACAGCGTCTAGCGTTTTTCCAGCCCGACCGGTGGGGCTTTCCGTCCCGCGCATCTACGTGTCATATAATGACCGAGGAGTACGGCCTGCTTGAACCGGAAGAGGAGGGCGGCCCCGGCGACGAGTGGGAGGAGATCGACGTCGCCGACACGGAAGCCGACCGTATCGCCCGCAAGCAGGACCGCGAGTTCCTCGAGTTCCGCAAACGTATCAAGAACACCGAGCAGTTCAAAGTCGAGGCGTCGGTCTTCGACGACGCCACGCTCGGCGCCCTTTATAAACTCGTTCAGGACGGCTACATCGACGCCTTCGGTGGGCCGATTTCGACTGGCAAGGAGGCCAACGTCTACACCGCGCTGGCGCCCGACGGCGAGGTGGCGGTCAAGGTCTACCGAATCAACGCCTCCGATTTCAAGCAGATGCGGGAGTACCTGGAGGGCGACCCGCGCTTCGAGGGCATCGGTTCCGACAAGAAGAAGGTCGTCGTCGCGTGGACGAAAAAGGAGTTCGCGAACCTCAAGCGTGCACGCAAGGCGGGCGTTCGCGTGCCCGAACCGCTTGCGGTCGAGCGGAACGTGCTGGTGATGGAGTACCTCGGCGGCGAGGACCAGCGCGCCCAGCGGCTCAACGAGGTCCACGTCGAGAACCCCCAGACGGCCTACGAGGTCGTCCGGGAGTACACCCGACGGCTCTATGCGGCCGGCCTCATCCACGGCGACCTCTCGGAGTACAACATCGTCGTCACCGAGGGTGAACTCTGTTTTCTCGACCTCGGACAGGCCATCACCGTCCACCACCCCAATTCCCGGGAGTACCTCGAACGGGACTGCCACAACGTCGCCGCCTTCTTCCGCCGGCAGGGACTGGAGGTCAGCGACCAGGACCTACTCGATTATGTGACCGAGGCCGACCCGACCCCGAACGCCGACCTCGACGACGGTCAGTCGTAGGCGTGAGCCTGCAGCGTCTCTAACTCGACGGTATCCAGCACGGCCTCGTTCGTCGCGTCGAGAATCACCGGCGGGACCGTCGTCTCGGGGATGTGTCGCCGCCGGACGGCCTCCAGCGTCTCGGCCCATCGCGGGACGCAGAGACACCAGCGGTCGCCCGGTTCGAGGCCCGGAAACTCCAGTTGTGGCCGTGGCGTCACGAGGTCGTTGCCCTGCTCTTTGCTGAACTGCAGGAAATCATCGGTCATGACCGCACAGAGTTCGTGTCGGCCGTGGTCCGCGTCGTGACACGAGCAGTGGCCATCGCGCTCGAAACCGGTCATCGGGTCGGTGCTGCAGGGCTGGAGTGGATCACCGAGGACGTTCCGTTCGGGCATAGCGGCGAGAGGGCCGCCGGCCTCAAAAACACCGGCGCTGTGGTAGCCCCGACCTTGCCCGAGACTTCTTTTCCGAGCACGCCGAACCCCCGAACATGAACGTCGGCATCATCTCCGATACCCACGACAACGTGCCCGCCATCCAAGACGCGATGCGCATCTTCGCGGACCGTGGCGTCGAGACGGTCATCCACTGTGGTGATTTCGTCGCGCCGCCGGCGGTCCGGCATCTCGAACAAGAGGGCATCGACGTCCACGCCGTCCGCGGGAACAACGACGGCGAACGCGAAGGGCTGATTTCGGCCTTCGAGAACCTGCAGGACGGGGAGCTACACGGCCGCTTCGCCGAACTGGAGTTCGACGGCCGCGACTTCGCCGTCCTCCACGGCGAGGACAAGCCGCTCATCGAGGCGCTTGCGGGCTCCGAGGAGTACGACTACGTCGTCCACGGCCACTGGCACGTCCGCGAACAGCGGACCGTCGACGGAACGACGGTCATCAACCCCGGCGGCCACTTCCCGACGATTCCGGACGAACACCGAACGGTCGCCATCGTCGAGACCGATAGCGACACCGTCGAATTCGTCGGCGTCGAGGAGTCGGTATGAGCGCCGACGTGCGACCCGCGACCGACGACGACATCGAGGCCATCCGCGACGTGGCGTGGGACGCGTGGTACGCCGCCTACGGTGGGTTTCTCTCGCCGTCGACCATCGAAAGCGGCCTCACCGAGTATTACGACGCCGAGTTGCTGGAGGCCGCAGTCGGCCACGAGGACATAGCCTTCTACGTCGCCGAAGTCGACAGTGAGGTGGTCGGCTTCGCCAGCGCCGAGCAGACGTGGGCCGATGAAGTCGAGTTACACACCATCTACGTCCATCCCGACTACTGGGGCGAGGGCGCCGGCCCGGCGCTCTTCGAGGAAATAGAGGCGTGGGCCGACGAACAGGGCGTCGACCGCATCGCGTGTGCTGTCTTTGCGGACAACACCGTCGGCACGCAGTTCTTCGAGGCGCTGGGCTTCGAGCGCGGGACCGAGGCGAAAGGCGAGGTTGCGGGGGAACTCCACGCCGAATACGAGTTCGAATACGAGCTATAGATCGAACTCGTTTTTCACGTAGATACCGACGATACCGCCGAGCGCCGAGAGGCCGACAGTATAGATGGCGACGAAGAAGAGGAAGACGGCCAGAAGCGGGAGCAACCGGATGCCGCCCGGCGCGATGAGGAGGACGGCGGCGAGCATGCCGAAAAGGACGAAGGGAATCAACGCGATGACGCCGGCTATCGTGCCGACGACGAGGCCGTCCCGTTCCTCGCCGCCTTCGAGATAGCCGGCGGCGGCCCCGCCGAGGATCGGTGACAGCGGGATAAACGAGAGGACGACGGCGATGATGCCGCCGATGACGCCGTTCAGGACCGTGTTCGGCGCGTGCTCGTCGGCGTCGTCGACCTCGTCGGAGGGTGTCTCGGGTGACGTCGTATTCGGACGTGACATATCGCCCCAATCACGCGGCCGGCCCATATACGCACCGCCGGGACGGAAGGGTGTGACACGGCAACGTCCGGTTCGGCGAATGCTTAAAAGGGGGGATATCCAAAGGAGGATATGAAACACGTCACGATTCCTGGCGACCGCATCGGCGCGCTCATCGGTGATGGAGGTGAGACCATGCGCGAGATCGAATCGCGCGCCGAGGTGCGTCTGGATATCGACTCCGAGACGGGGTCGGTGAAGGTCGAATCCGTCGGCGACCCGATTCTCGGTCTCAAGGGGCCCGACATCGTCAAGGCCATCGGTCGCGGCTTCGCCCCCGAGGACGCGATGCGCCTGCTCGAAGACGACATGCAGATGTTCGAGATGGTCGACCTCGACGCCGCCACGCGAAATAAAAAGGACCTCCGCCGCAAGAAGGGCCGACTCATCGGTGAAGACGGCCGAACTCGCGAACTGATGGAGGAACTCAGCGGTGCCGACGTCGTCATCTACGGCTCGACGCTGTGTGCCATCGGCAAGCCCGAACAGGTCGACGCCGTCCGCAGCGCCACCGAGATGATCCTCGACGGGGCGCCCCACGGCGCGGTCTACTCGTTCCTCGAACGGCGCCACAACGAGATGAAAGCAAACGACATCAGCTACACGCAGCGGACCGGCTAACGCCCGGTTCTAGCGGTCCTCCCGGATCATATCGACCGCTTTTTCTGCGATCATCATCGTCGGCGCGTTCGTGTTCCCGCCCGTGAGCGTCGGCATCACCGACGCGTCGACGACGCGGAGTCCGTCGAGTCCGTGCACCCGGAGTCGGTCGTCGACGACGGCCATGTCGTCATCGCCCATCTTGCAGGTGCCGACGGGATGGTAGACCGTGTGTGCGGTCTCGCGGACGTGTTCGACGATCTCCTCGTCGGTCTGGACGTCCTCGCCGGGCCAGACCTCTTTGCCGCGGACGTCGTCGAAGGCGTCGGCCTGCATGATCTCACGGCCGCGTTTGACGCCTTCGACCAGCACGTCGAGGTCCTTGTCGGCGTCGAGGTAGTTCGGGTCGATTGCCGGGTCGTCGAAGGGGTCGGCCGACCGCAGGGAGATGCGCCCCCGGCTCTCCGGACGGAGTTGTGTGGCACCGAGCGAGAGGCCGTGGCCGTCGGCGGGGTTGTCGAAGCCGTGGTTCATGAAGTAACCCGGCGCGAAGTGGAACTGCAGGTCGGGCGCATCGAGGTCGGGGTCGGTTCGGACGAAGCCGCCGGCCTCGCCGACGTTGGAGGTGAGCAGGCCTCGCTTGAGCAGGAAGAACTTCGCGAGGTCGCGGATTCGGCCGGCGTCGTCGAGGGTCTCCGACTCGTTCGTCTCGTAGACCACGAACGAGAAGAGGTGGTCCTGGAGGTTCCGGCCGACGCCGGGCAGTTCCGCCGTCGGTTCGATATCGTGTTCGGCGAGGTGGTCCGGGTCGCCGATACCGGAGCACATCAGCAACTGCGGGGAGTTGACCGCGCCGGCGGAGACGAGGACCTCCTCGGTGGCCTCGGCATAGAGGTCCGTCCCGTCCTGGCGGTACTCGACGCCCGTGGCCCGGTCGCCGTCGAAGCGGATTTCGGTCGCCTGCGCGCCCGTCTCGACGGTGAGATTCCGTCGGTCCAGAGCGGGCTTGAGGTAGGCGTCGGCGGCGCTGTGGCGTTTGCCGTCCTTCTGTGTGAGGTGGTACTTCCCGACGCCGGCCTGTGTTTCGCCGTTGAAATCCGGGTTACGGTCGTAGCCGGCCTCGACGGCCGCATCGACGAACGTCTCGGAGAGGGGGTTCGGCGACTGGGGGTTCGACACCGCCAGCGGGCCGTCGGTGCCGTGATACTCCACGTCGGCCTCGCTGGCGTTGCTGCCACCCAGCAGGGAGCGTTTCTCGGACGGGCGGAAGCCCTCGTTTCGCTTGAAATAGGGCAGGACGTCCTCGTATCCCCAGCCGTCGTTGCCGAGAGAAGCCCACTCGTCGTAATCGCGGGCGTGGCCGCGGATGTAGATCATCGCGTTGATCGAACTGGAGCCGCCCAGCGTCTTCCCGCGGGGCCAGTAGAGTTCCCGGTCGTTCATCTCCGGTTGCGGCTCCGTATAGTACTCCCAGTCGTACTCGGATTTGAAGAGTTCCGAGAAGGCGGCCGGAATCGAGATCTCGCGTTTCTCGTCCGGCTTGCCGGCCTCGAGCAAGAGGACCGAGGTATCGGGTTGCTCGCTGAGTCGACCAGCAAGCACACACCCCGCTGACCCGGCGCCGACGACCACGTAATCGTAGGCCGCTGTCTTGGTTGCCATAGCATCACACACTCATGGTATTTATATAAGCGGTGGGGAGCCGGAAGGGACCGAGTGAGACGCGTCGGTCGAACCGCCGAGACACCATATATAAATCTTGTTCGTCATTCTTTCGCACGCCTGTTCGGCCCCCGTACCGTGGTTTTCTGCTTCCGTTTCAGCAACCTTTATATAGAACCACAGACAATCTTTCGAGTGACTATGGCTCAGCAGATGGGTAACCAACCCCTCATCATTCTCGGGGAGGACAGCCAACGTACCTCCGGACAGGACGCACAGTCGATGAACATCACCGCCGGCAAGGCGGTCGCCGAGTCCGTACGGACGACGCTCGGCCCGAAAGGGATGGACAAGATGCTCGTCGACTCGACGGGCAACGTCGTCGTCACGAACGACGGCGT
>NZ_JAZKTR010000051.1:0-15897 GCF_036625485.1 Natronomonas sp.
TAAAAGGCGGGGCCGCCTATCGGGAGCCATGCCACGACCGCGCGAGGAGTTCGACGACCTCCGGGCCTTCGAGTTCCGCGAACCCGAGGAGGTCCTCGACGACGACCAGATGTACACCGTCTACGAGATCGCTCGCCTCCTGCAGGGCGTCGACCCCGACCGGGAACTCGACGTCGATACCGAGAACATCCTGCTGGACTGGGCGATCCCGTGGATGCTCGACCACAGCGAGGCGTTCGTCTTCGCCGAACCGGACGACGATACCGAACCGGGCTACTACGGCCTCGAATAGCGATGCGACTGCTGGTCGCCGGCGCGAGCGAGGTCGACGCCGGCAAGACGACGTTCACGACCGGACTCATCGAACGAACCGGCGTTCGCGGCTACAAACCGCGGGCCGGCAACGACTACTGGTACGACCAGGACGACTACCGCGACGCGGTCGACCGCGGCCGTCTCTACGGCAAGGACGCGAAACGGCTCGCCGCGGCCGCGCCGGGCGACGTTCGGCCGGAAGCCATCAACCCGATACACCGCCTGTGGCTACCGACCCCCGGGAAAGGCAAGGGGCTGCTCGGACGCGAGGACCGGGCCTTCGTCGTCGACCGCGTGACACGCCGTGACGATGCCGAAAGGCACAACGCCCCGGGCCGTGACGGCGCCGACGAGTACGTCGTCAACGGTACCGTCACGGTTCCACCGGCCGCCGAACGGGCGTTCCCGCTCGATTCGGCGCCGACCGTCGAGTCGCTGCCGGCGCTGAACGACCTGATGGCCGAGAGACACCGGCCGGCGCTGGCGGCGCTCGGCGAGGAAATCGACACTCGGGCGGACGCCATCGTCGAATCATATTCCGATATCGCGCGGCCGCTTGCCGGCTTCGTTCCCGACGCCGTCGCAGTGGTCGAACCGCGGCGCTGTCGGGTCTACGACGGCGACCGCTACGCGAAAGCCTGCAAGGTCGCCAGCGGGAGCGCCCACGAGGGCCGCCTCGAAGAGCGAGTCGACCACGTCATCGAGTTGCTCGACCCGGTGGCGTCGGTGATGCTGCCGGCGCTATCGAGCAAAGAGCGGACCGACCTGCCGGTCGTCGCCGACGCCTATTCCGAAGCCTACGACGCGCTTATTGCGGCCGTTTGAGAGGGGTTACTGCCCCATCCGGGCCGCCTGTCCAGCGAGTTCGATGTGGTGGCGGGGGTTCGTCTCGACGGCGGGGCCGTGGCCGACGTACATCGCTGAAAGGGAGTCGTCCACCGATTCGAGCAGGTAGTCGATGCTCTCGACGAGCGTCGGGCGGTCGCCCTCCGGGAGGTCCGTCCGGCCGAAGCCGCCGTTGGCGAAGATCAGATCGCCCGCGAACAGCAGACCGTCGTCGGCCGAATAGAAGCAGAGGTGGTCCTCCTTGTGGCCCGGCGTGTGGAGCGCCCGATAGCCTCCGTCACCGATAGCGACCGTCTCGCCGTCGGCGATGGCGCGGTCGACGAGTTCGTGGTCGGGGTCGAAGCCCCACACCTCGACGTCGAAGGCATCGACGACGCTGGCGACGTTGCCGACGTGATCCGGGTGGGTGTGGGTGAGCACGAGCGCGTCGAGGCCGGTTCCGGCCGACTCGATGCGGTCGACGGCGTCGAAATCGTTGCCCGCGTCGACGAGGACGGTCCGGTCCCCATCGACGAGGAAGGCGTTGCTCGTGAAGGAGCGAACGCCCTGTGCGATGTTGCGAACGGTGGTCATCGACCGTCGGTTGGTCGCCGGCCCGTTTGTGCCTTTCCACGGCGCGCCGTCCCGACGGGGCGTTGTCGACTCCGAAACGGTCAAACGGCGAGGTGGCGTACCACGAGACGATCAAATGACGCTCACGAAGCGCATCATCCCCTGCATCGACGTCGACGTCGACGAGGAGGGCGAGGCCGCTGTCTACACGGGGGTCAACTTCGAGAACCTCGAATACACCGGCGACCCCGTCGAACTCGCCGAGAAGTACAACGAGTCGGGCGCCGACGAGTTCGTCTTCCTCGACATCACCGCCTCTGCCGAGGGACGGGAGACGATGCTCGATACCGTCTCCGCGGTCGCGGACGAGGTGTTCATCCCGTTGACCGTCGGCGGTGGCATCCGCACGAAAGCAGACATCAAGGAGACGCTCCGCGCGGGCGCCGACAAGGTCTCCATCACGACGGGCGCGCTCGAACGGCCCGAACTCATCACCGAGGGAGCCGAGGCCTTCGGCAGCCAATGTATCGTCATCAGCGTCGACGCCCGCCGCCGCTACGACGACGAGGGCGAACACTACTTCGAAGCCGACGGCGAGGACGTCTGGTTCGAGTGCACGAAGAAGGGCGGCCGCGAGGGTACCGGTCTCGACGTCATCGAGTGGGCCCGCGACGCCGAGGACCGCGGGGCCGGCGAACTCTTCGTAAACTCCATCGACCGCGACGGCACCAAGGAGGGCTACGACATCCCGCTTATAAAGGCGGTCTGTGACAACGTCTCGACGCCGGTCATCGCCTCCTCCGGCTGTGGCGGCCCCGAACACGTCTACGAGGTCTTCGAGGAGGCCGGCGCTGATGCGGCGCTTGCGGCTTCTATCTTCCACTTCGGCGAGTACACCATCGAGGAGGTCAAGGAGTACCTCGACGAGCGCGACGTTCCCGTTCGGCTCTGAGGGGTCGTGGCATCGACCACGACACAGTAGACCGCCGACGGAGACTGCTGGAACCGCCGGCGAGCAGTCCGCTTATGCTTCTCGTTCCCCTCCAGTAAACCGTGAAATGGCGGTGTACGTGGTGTGGGCGGGAACGCGACGAGAACGACTCGCCGTGTGAGACCTGCGGCCGCGAGGCGTTCGAACGGGTTTCGGAGGGCGGGTCACCGTTCGAGAGCGAATCGTTCGTCTGGGTCTGTGAGAACTGCGGCCGCGAACACGTCAAGAACGTCGGCATCTGTGCCCGGTGTAGCCAACCGGCCCTCCAGAAACGCGAACCCAAGGCGGCATTCAACGACGAACTCTCCGTTCCAGGGTATCTGGCGGTCGGTTGGCCCTACCTGCTGGGAGCGGCGGTCGTCGTCGCGGTGGTCGTGCTGGCGCTTGCCGGCGTCGTCCCGGTGCCGGGTCTCGGCGGGCCCCCGGCGCCACCGGATGCCCCCGGTGAGGGCGAACGGGCCGCCGGTCTCGACCTCCGGACCGTCGAGGACGAACTCCGCGACCGATTCGCCACCGAGCGCGGTACCGAACGTGCCCGCGACGACGGGCTGGACGCGCTGGCGACCTACGTCGTCCGCCACGAGGTCGCCCGCGACCATGACCCCGACTACGACGGTGAAATCCCCGACGTCCGGGAGTTCGGCCCCGCCTGTAGCGGGGAACTATCCGCCGGGGTGACCGAACTCGCTGTCGACCCCGGCGAGTACGACACCGAAGGCGCGCTGGCAAAAGGACTCGCCGATAGGCTCCTTGAGCGGGACGCCTACCGGAGCGTCGTCACGGACGATCGCGGCACCGAGGCCGTGGCTATCCACGTCGGTCCGGAAAACAGCGTCTACGTGAGCTATCTGGTCTGCTGATCAGACACCGTTCGTCGCTGGCGAGGCTATCCGTCGTGGAAAACGACCGGACAGCGACGAAAATCAGGCCGCGGACTGGAAGGCGTCGCGGAAGGCGTCGGTCTTCGATCTGACGCCGTCGGCGGCTGCTTCGAGGGCGTCGAGGGGTTCGATGCTGCCGTCGGTCTTGATGGTCACGATGGGGTCGGTCTGGCCACCGGACTGTTCGGGGTTCATGTCGTAGGTCGCCGCGGCAACGCCGTCGACCTCCAGCAGGGCGTCCTTGAGGACGTTCATGAAGGTGTGGTCTTCGTCCTGAATCTCGATGGACAGTTCGGTCTCCAGGTTCTCGATGACGCGCAGGTCCATTACGGGTACGTAGACCCATCAGCCGTATGAGCGTTACGAACCGGCGGGGCGCTCGGTCGGTGAGAACCGCCGAGGGTTTTTGCCGGATGCCGACGGGAAATTTGATATGGACATCGATCTCTCCGGCAAGACGGCCGTCGTAACCGGCGGCTCGCGTGGCATCGGGCGGGCGATCTCGCTGGGCTTTGCGGATGCTGGCGCCAACGTCGTCCCGCTGTCCCGAACAGAAGCGGCCGTCGAGGACGTCGTCGAGGAAGTCCGCGAACGCGGCGTCGAGAGCCGCGTCGAAACCCTCGACGTAGCGGATACCGACGCTGTCGAGGCTGTCTTCGAGCGTATCGACGACGACCTCGGTCTCGACGTGGTCGTGAACAATGCTGGCATCAATCCGGACTCGGCGCTCGGGACGCCTGAGGCGGTCTCCGACGAGGGTTACGAGCAGGTGATGGACGTCAACCTGGGCGGCGCCTTCGCCTGCGCTCGGGCCGCCGAAACGCCGCTGCGGGAGTCCGGCGGGTCGCTCGTCAACGTCGCGTCGGTCGGTGGGCTGGTCGGGCTTCCCCGGCAACACCCCTACGTGGCCTCGAAACACGGTCTCGTGGGCCTGACGAAGAGTCTCGCGCTGGATTGGGCGCCCGACGTCCGGGTCAACTGTCTCGCGCCGGGCTACGTGGCGACCGATCTCACCGAGGAACTGCAGGAAAACGAGGGGCTTCGACAGTCGATTCGGGACCGAACGCCGCTGGACCGTTTTGCCGACCCCGAGGAGATTGCGGGGCCGGCCGTGTTCCTGGCCAGCGACCTCGCCGCCTATGCGACCGGTGCGGTCTTCGCGGTCGACGGCGGGTGGACCGCGCGGTAAGTATTGCCAGCGCGCCTTCTTTTCGCTTGGCCAACCGGTTCGAACTGTACCGCAGATTTAAGGGGTATCTTCTGTAAGAGGGTACCGGACCAATGGTTAACAATGGCAAAAGTAGTCCGACAACGGACACATCTGGGTACCACGGCGTCGACCGCCGGACGTTTCTGAAGGCGACCGGTGCCGGTGCGGCCGGGACCGCGCTGGCCGGTTGTCTCGGTGATGGCGGCAATGGCAATGGCAACGGCGGCGGCGGTGGAGTCCCTGATACCATCACGCTCGGGGCCCTCGGCCCCTCGGACTCACCGATGGGCGACTCCATCTTCAAGAGCGCCGAACTCGCCGTCTCCGAGATCAACGACGACGGCGGTATCGCCGGCGCCGACGTCGAACTGTCCACCAAGGACACCAAGGACGACCCCGGGACGACCCGGCAGGTCTATCAGGAGCTAACGACCGGCGAAAACGTCGACCTCACGGTCGGTATCTTCGGCTCCGAGCAGTTGCTCTCTATCATGGGCAACATCTCCAACGCCCAGACGCCGCATCTGACGGCCGGCGCAGCAACGCCCGAGGCACCCCAGCGCGTCGCCGACGACTACGAGGCCAACAAGTACTGGTTCCGCGTCGGCCCGGTCAACTCCGTCCATCTCGGCGAACTCCAGATCCAGTTCGCCGTCGACAAGTTCGAGGACATGGGCTGGGACAAGGTCGCGTTCCTCGCGGAGGACTACAAGTGGACCGAGCCGATTACCAGCACTATCAAAGAGGAACTCGAGAGCAAGGCGGACATCGAGGTAACCGACGTCAAGCGTCTCTCCGAGGGGACCGAGGACTTCACCCCCGTCTACGACGAACTCGAAGAGGAGAACGTCGACGGGGCCTACACGGCGCTTGCACACATCGGGACGACTGCGCTCGTCCAGTGGGCCAAACAGCAGCGTGAGTTCGGCTTCGGCGGTATCCACGTCCCGACGCAGCTTCCGTCCTTCTACGAGGCGACGGAGGGCGCCGCCATCTCGACGTTCTCACAGACGACGGCGACGGCCAACTCCGAGGTCACCGACAAAACCGTCCCGTACGCCAGCGCCTACGAGGAAGAGTACGACAGCCTGCCGGTCTACACGGGCTACAGCGCCTACGACGCGGTCTACATCGCCAAGGAAGCCATCGAGTCGGCCGAGTCCGTCAACGGTGCCGACCTCGTCTCCACCCTGGAAGAGGACATTTCCTTTACTGGGACGTCCGGCGTCATCGAGTTCAACGGCCCCGACGAAGAGTTCCCCCACGACGTCCGGTTCGGCGAGGATTACGCACAGGGTGTGTACTTCCAGTGGCAGGCCAACGAGGACGGCGAGGGCGAACAGCGCGTCCTCTGGCCCGACCGACTCGCCGAGACCGAGTACCAGTCACCCCCCTGGGCATAATCGCTTATGGTAAGTGGACTCAACGTCGCTATCAACGTCTTGCTGCTCGGGGCGTTGTATTCGCTGATAGCCATCGGCTTCACCCTCATCTTCGGAGTCGGTGGAGTGTTGAACCTCTCCCACGGTGCGATAATCACCGTCGGAGCGTACACGGCGCACACCGTCGCAAGCGCCACCGGAAGCCCCGCTCTCGGTGCCGTAGCCGCTGCTGTCGGCGGCGGCCTGTTCTCGGTGGCGTTGTACAAGGGGATGATTCGAAAAGTGCGTCACAATCCGGTGACTGTACTCATCCTGACGCTGGTGGTGTCCATCATCGTCGAACAGGTGATGCTCATCGTGTTCGGGTCGCAAGCGCTTGCGGTCTCCGGACTTATAAGTGGACGACCCGAGATACTCGGGACGCGCATCGGCGCGAACCGAATCCTCGTGTTCGGTATCTCGTGGATTATTATCGGCGCCCTGTTCTACTTCGTCAACCGGACGAGAACGGGGAAGGCGATAATCGCCACGTCGATGTCGGAGAAGGGTGCTGCCCTCGTCGGTATCGACTCCGAGCAGATCTACACGTACACCTGGATTATCGCGGGCGTTCTCGCCGGACTGGCGGGAGTGTTCCTCGCGTCGTTCCAGACGGCTGCCCCACTTATGGGGCGGACACCGCTTCTGCTCTCCTTCGCTATCGTCGTCGTCGGCGGCCTCGGCTCCATCAAGGGCAGCGTCATCGGCGCCTACCTCATCAGCTTCCTCGACCAGATGACGGTGACGTTCGTCAGCACTCGGCTGGCGGGTGTCTCCGCTCTGGTCGTCCTCGTGGCGGTACTGCTCGTCAAACCTGAAGGCCTCTACGGCCGCGAACTGGTGGAAGAATAATGGCTGAACGTACTGAATCCGATATAAAATCGTGGGGCGAGTTGTTGAACCCGCTGGAGATGCGGCGACACCACCAGCTCGGCCTCGTCGGGCTCGTGGCGCTGTTCGTCCTACCGGCGGTCTTCCCGGCGATAACCACCCAGCAGTTCGCGTACGCGCTGTTCTTTGCGACGTTCGTGATGAGCTGGGACTTCGTCTCGGGGTACACCGGCGAGATATCGTTCGGTCACGGCCTCTTCTTCGGAGTCGGTGGCTACACCTCGGGAATGTTGAACATCCACATGGGAATCGACCCATGGATCGCGGCCCCGCTCGGCGCCCTCGCGGCGGCGATCGCGGGCTTGCTCATCGGGTTCCCGTCGCTGCGCGTGAAAGGGCCCTACTTCTCGCTTATCACGCTCGTTACCCCGATCATCCTCATCTCGGTGTTCCGGTTCTATCCGGACTGGACCGGTGGGGAACTGGGGCTTATCAGCGTCGGTAGCGTGGACAAGTTCGCGGCGCTGGGTCCGATTCCCTCACCCGGGTACGATCCGGTATCCGGGTACTACCTCGCACTGTTCGTCTTCCTCCTGTCGATGGGCATCTTCGTCGCGATAACCCGTTCCGACGCTGGCATGGTGTTCACCGCCATCCGCTCGGACGAGACGGCTCTGGCAGCGACGGGGAAGAACCCGGCGAAGTTCAAGCTGTTCGCGTTCGTCCTCTCGGGACTCATCGGTGGCTTCGCAGGCGCAATGTATGGCCACAGTGTCGGGAGCTTCACGCCCTCGGAACTGCTGGCACTCGTCATCAGTATCGAGGTCATCATCGCCGCCATCCTGGGTGGTATCGGAACCATCACCGGCGCGGCCATCGGTGGCCTCTTCTTCTACATGCTGCGGACGTACCTCCGCAACGTGGAGTTCGTCGTACCCATCGTCGAGACCTCGATCGGCGAGTTCTACTTCCTCGTGTTCGGTCTCGTGACGCTGGTGTTCCTCTTTTTCCTGCCGCAGGGAATCGTCCCACGGCTCGTACAGGAGGGCTACCAGCGGTTCGGCACCGAGGACGGCGAAGCGATAGCCGACGGCGGCAAGACGCAGGGAAGCCGCGTCGTCGAAGACTGGATCGACGAGCTACGAGCCATCCTCGGGGGTGACCGAAAGTGAGCAGCGAGATGGACTCCCCCGACCGAACCGCGGCGCCGAAAGAGGCGTCCTACGAACCCGACGACGGCGTTCTGGTGACCCAGAACCTCACGAAGAAGTTCGGGGGACTCGTGGCCGTCGACGACCTCTCCTTTGCGGTGCAGGAACAGGAGATTCTCGGCTTCATCGGCCCGAACGGTGCCGGGAAGTCGACGACGTTCAACTGCATCACCGGCCGGTATCCCCCGACCGAGGGGACGGTCTACTACCGCGGCGAGGACGTCACCGGTTCGACGGCCTACGGGATGGTCCAGAAGGGACTCGCCCGGACGTTCCAGGAGTTCCGGCCGTTCGACGACCGGACGGTCCTCGGTAATATCCAGACGGCGCTCATCCCGGACCAGCTGTTCTCGACGTCCGGCCTGAAAGGCGAGACTCGCGCGGAGGCCATAGAGGTCTGCCAGCGGGTCGGCCTCGGCGACGATATGTACCGTATGCCGGACGAACTGGCCCACGCGGGCATGCTACGCCTAGAACTCGGTCGGGCGATGGCGACCAGACCGGACGTGTTGCTCGTCGACGAGCCGTTCGCCGGCCTCGCCGAACAGGAGATCGAACAGATCTCCGGGCTACTCCAGGAGCTTCGCGACGAAGGCACCACGCTCATCGTCGTCGACCACAACATGCGAGGGCTGCTCGAGCTGATCGACCGCGCTATCGTCATCACCTTCGGGGAGAAAATCGCCGAGGGGACGCCCGAGGAGATTACCAACGACCCCCTCGTGCAAGAAGCGTACCTCGGCAGCGAAGGCGCGTAGTCCTTCACGCTCGTTTTCAGGAATTGTAATTAAATTGGATATTTCTGACTTCAGATGTTAGTCGTAGGACGACCTCCGACAAACACTGGTCAGGTGGTCGGCAACACTTTAGACGCTGGCCTTGCATGTCGGAGTGTATCATGAGTGACGCAGCGACCCTCGATATCGAGGACGGCATCGCGACGATTACGCTCAACCGCCCGGACAACCGCAACGCGCTCTCGGCGGACATGTCCGGCGCCATCGTCGACGCGGTCGACGAGGCCGAGGCAAGCGACGACGTGCGCTGTCTCGTGGTCACGGGCAAGGAGGGAACCTTCTGTGCCGGCGGCGACGTCAACTCCATGGTCGAGTTGATGAGCGACGAGGCCGAACTCCACGAGGCCGTCGAGAACATCCAGCACGACACGAGCCGTGCCATCCAGCGCATCGCCGAGTTCCACCTGCCGACGGTCGCCAAGGTCGACGGCGTCGCCTACGGCGCCGGTGCGAACCTCGCTATCGCCACGGACATCACGCTGGCCTCCGGCGATGCGAGCATCTCCTTCGGCTTCCGACAGGTCGGCCTCGCCGTCGACACCGGCACGTCCTACCTGCTGCCCCGCGAGGTCGGCCTCAGCAAGGCCAAGGAACTCGTCTTCACCGGCGAGCTGTTGGACGCCGAGGACGCCGAGGACCTCGGACTCTTCAACCACGTCTTCGAGGAGGACTTCGAGGAACAGGCCGCGGAGTTCATCGAACCCATCGCCACGGGGCCGACCATCGCGCTCCGGAACTCGAAGCAGGCGCTCAACCAGGGGTTCAACGCCTCCCTGAAGGAAGCCCTCGACAACGAGGCGTCGGCGCAGGCGGCCGTTTTCGCCACCGACGACCACGAAGAAGGGGCGACCGCGTTCATGGAGGGCCGCGAGCCCGAATTCAAGGGCGAATAGTTCGCGCCGATATATCCTGAATTAACGCTGTTCGACAAGAGGGGCAATCTATTTTGCAACGGAAGCCTACGTTCCGTGCATGTCCTTTCAGCTCAACGCTGAGCACGAGGCGATTCGCGAGGCCGTTCGCGAATTCGGGCAGAAAGAAATAGCTCCCGTCGCACGTGAGCATGACGAGGAACACAAATATCCCGAGGACCTGCGCCGGCAGGCCGCGGAACTGGATTTCGTCTCCCCGCACATCCCCGTCGAGTACGACGGCGCGGGCATGGGCGCCATCGGCCGCACCATCGTCACCGAGGAACTGTGGCGTGCTGACCCCGGCATCGGCTCGGCCATCGGCTCGGCCGGGTTCGGCTCCTCGATGATCCTGGAGTACGGCGACGAGTGGATGAAAGAGGAATGGCTGCCGAAGATCGCCAACGGCGAAGCGGCCTCCTGTTCCTGCATCTCCGAGCCGGCACACGGTTCGAACGTCGCCGGCATCGAGACCCACGCCGAACAGGACGGCGACGAGTACGTCCTCAACGGCAACAAGATGTGGATTACCAACGGGACGGTCGCCGACGTCGCCGTCGTCATGACCAAGACCGACCCCGACGCCGAACCGCCGCACCGCGGCATCACCGCCTTCCTCGTCCCCACCGAGAAGGACGGCTTCAAGCCGACGAAGATCGACAACAAACTCGGCATCCGTGCGTCGGACCTCGCCGAGGTCGTCATCGACGACGTGCGCGTCCCCGAGGAGAACATCATCGGCGAGAAGAACAAGGGCTTCTACCAGCTCATGGACTTCTTCGCGTCCGGTCGAACCAGCGTCGCCGCACAGGCTGTCGGCGCCGCACAGGGCGCGCTCGACGCCGCCATCGACTACGCCAACGACCGCGAGCAGTTCGGCCAGAAGATCAAGGAGTTCCAGGCCATCGAACACAAGATCGCCGAGATGGCGACGAACCTCGAGGCGGCCCGCTCGCTGACCTACCGTGCGGCCTCCCACGTCGCAGAGGACAAGGACGATACTGCGGTCCGTCTGGCCTCGATGGCGAAACTGTTCGCCTCCGAGAACGCCGTCGACATCGCCGACGAGGCGATTCAGGTACACGGCGGCGCGGGCTACGTCTCCGACCACCCCGTCGAGCGCATCTACCGTGACGCCCGCATCACGAAGATCTACGAGGGGACCAGCGAGATCCAGAAGAACATCATCTCCGACCGGCTCCTATGAACCACGAGGAATGGACCGACGCGCAGTCGGAGGCGACCGTCACCGTCGACGGCCACGAGTTGTCCGTGGCCTACTACGACAGCGAGGCGCAGAGCGCCTCGGAAAGCTCGAACGGGGAGCAGAGCGACCCGCGAGAGGACGGTCCCGACGAGCCCGAGGACACGCTCGTCTTCGTCCACGGCGTCCCGACGTGGTCGTTCCTCTGGCGTGACGTCGCGCCCGCCTTCGCCGACGACTACCGGGTCGTCGTCCCCGACATGCTCGGCTACGGCAACTCCGCGAGCCACGACGGCTTCGACCGCTCGATTCGCGCCCAGGAGGCGATGCTGTCCGAACTCCTCGATACGCTCGGTGAGGAGTCGGTGACGCTCGTCGCCCACGACATCGGCGGCGGTGCCGCGCTCCGACTCGCGGCCCACTCGCCCGAGCGCGTCCACCGCCTCGTGGCCTCGAACATCGTCTGCTACGATTCCTGGCCGGTCGAGTTCATCGCCGACCTCGGCCTGCCGGGAACCGAGGAACTGGACGACGAGCAGTTCGAATCCAAACTCGATTTCGCCTTCGCCGACGGTGCCTACGGCGAGGCAGACCCCGAATTCGTCGAGGGGATGAAGGCACCGTGGCTCCGCGAGCACGGCAAGCGTGCCATCTCGCGGGCCGCCGTCGCCACGAACACCAACCACACGATGGAGATCCCCTACGACGCCATCGACGCCGAGGTGCTGTGTCTGTGGGCGACAGACGACGTCATGCAGCCGGTGCAGTACGGCCACAAACTCGCCGAGGACCTCGGCGGTGATGTCGTCGAACTCGACGACGCCTACCATTGGGTTGTCGAGGACCAGACAGAAACCTATCGGGAGGAACTACGGCGGTTCCTCACCGAAAGTGACACATTTGAGGGGGCTGAGTAGCCGCTCATGGCATCGAGTGACGCCCCTAGCTGGGAGTTCAAAGAGCGCGACGTGCTGGTCCTTCGGGAACTCTCTCGGGACCCACAGCTGTCCTCTCGGGACCTCGCTCGCATCCTGGACGAGAAGTACGACATCGACGTTTCCCACGTCACGGTCTCCGAATCCATCCGTGGTATGCGCGAAGAGGGCGTCTTCCGGGAAGCGATCATCCCCAACGAGGAGTATTTTCACTTCGCCCTCTTCGAGTTCAAGTTCAACCCGGAGAACTTCGACGAGCAGTGGCGTCCGGCGATGGAGTTCATCCGCGATTCGCCGAACACCCTGTTCTACTTCCTCTCGGATGGGGAATATCAGTGGAAGTCGGTCATGATGTTCTCGACTCGGGAGGCTCAATCCCAGTGGATTCACGACTTCTACAAGGAACACGGCGACATCGTCCACAACCTCCGCAACTCCGTCGTGACGAACGTACTGAAGTTCCGCACCGATCCCGAGATCCTCGAGAGCCTCCACGAATCCGAAGACTGACGTGATGGGCGAGGACGGCGACCCCCCTTTCGGTGGTCGCGCTCGTGGTCGGCTCGCTCGCCTTCGTCTTCGCCGCCGTACTGGTCGCAGTCCAGTTCGCCGGCCGTCCGGAGAGCGTGTTGACCCTGCCGCTCGTCGTCGCGGCCCCGGTCGCCCTCGCGGCGCTGTACTGGTATCTTCGCTACGCGTAGGGGTGGCCTTTTTGCGGGACCGTCCGTAGGGAGGGGCATGTCTGATGGAGACTCCCCGCTCGCCGGACGTGTTCCTGCCCCCGTGGTAGCGGTGGCCGTCGTCGTTGGCCTCGTGGCATTGGCCTTCGTCGGCGGTAACGCGCTGGCGGTCGTGCTCGGCCTCGCACTCTCGGTGGCGGGCGTCGAACTCACGCCGCGACGGGCGGTCGTCCTCTCGGTGCTGACGCTGCAACTGGTCGCTTTCACCGCCGTCTCGGTCGGCTACCTCCGTTATCGGGACCGCACGCTCGCCGATATCGGCCTTCGGGTCCCCTCGCTGGAGGGCTGGATCGCCCTCGGGGCCGGCTACGTCGGTATGGTCGTCGTGTGGCTTTCGGGTGCCATCGCGACCTTCGTCATCGCCTCCCGACTCGGCATCGAGCGCCAACAGCAGGGCATCATCGAGGTGGCCCAGCAGGACCCGCTAATCTTCGTCCTCATCGGCGTGCTCTCCCTGCTCATCGTCGGGCCGGCCGAGGAGTTGCTGTTCCGCGGCATCGTCCAGTCGCGCCTGCGTGAGACGTTCGGGCCGGTCGTCGGCGTCGGCACCGCGACGGTGCTTTTCGCTTTCGCCCACATCACGGGTTTCCTGCCGGGGGACATCGGCGGCGCGTTGCTCGGCGTCGTGGTCCTGTTTCTGGTCGGCCTCGTGCTGGGCGTCGTCTACGAGTTCACGGATAACCTCGTCGTCGTCGCGATCATCCACGGCCTGTTCAACATGACGCAGGCGGCCTTCGGCTACATCGGGGTCCGTTTCGGGGACGCGGAGACGGCCGCCATCGCTGTTCGCGGCATCGCGGCGGTCGTTGGGATATAAAAGAGCGCGTCCGTCTCATACGGATCGTTGTCGTCATTTATCGGTCATCACCGGTGCGCATCGGCGATGACCGGTACATCGTTACAATAACCCGTATCAGGCCAGCGCGGAGCCGGCGCGGATGATGGTCTCCTCGCCGAAGGCAGGGCCGACGAGCTGGAGGCCGACCGGCCCCTCGTCGGTCTCGCCTGCGGGGACCGAAATCGCGGGCAGGTTCGCGAGGTTGACGGGGACGGTGTTGGCGTCGGCGAGGTACATCTGGAGGGGGTCATCGAGGCTCTCGCCCATCCGGAAGGGTGGGACGGGCATGGTCGGCGAGGCCAGCACGTCGACGTTCTCGAAGGCCGCATCGAAGTCCTGTTTGACCCACGCACGGGCGTCCTGGGCCTGCTTGTAGTACTTGTCGTGGTAGCCGGCCGAGAGGGCGTACGTGCCCAGCAAAATCCGGCGTTTGACCTCCTCGCCGAAGCCCTCCTCGCGGGCCGCGGCGAACGAGTCGTTCCAGTTGCCCTCGCTGCCGCCCGACTTGCCGTAGCGGACGCCGTCGAAGCGCGCGAGGTTCGAGGAGGCTTCGGACATCGCGATGACGTAGTAGGCCTGGACGGCCGTCTCGACGGAGGGAAGCGACACCTCTTCGGTGGTCGCGCCCTGCGCGCGGAGGTCCTCGAGGGCGGACTCGAAGGTCTCGCGGACGCCCTCGTCGGCGCCCTCCAGCAGTTCGGTCGGCACGCCGACCGTGAGGCCGTCGACGTCGCCGTCCGCGGCGGCGGCGTAGTTCGAGTCGGCGCCTTCCTCGCGGGTAGTCGCGTCGTTCTCGTCGGGGCCGGCGAGTACGTCGAGCGCTTCGGCGGCCGCCTCGACGGTCGGCGCCAGCGGGCCGATCTGTTCCAGCGAGTTGGCGTAGGCGACCAGCCCGTAGCGGGAGACGAGCCCGTAGGTCGGCTTGATGCCGACGACGCCACAGAAGGCGGCGGGACAGCGGACCGAGCCGCCGGTGTCGGAGCCCAGCGCCACGTCTGCCTCGCCGGCGGCGACGGCGGCGGCCGAGCCTCCGGAGGAGCCGCCGGGGACGCGGCCCTCGGCGGCGGGGTTTTCGGTCGGACCGAAGGCGGAGGTCTCGGTGGTCGTCCCCATGCCGAACTCGTCCATGTTGGTCTTGCCGACGATGGTCGCACCAGCTTCCTTGAGGCGCTCGACGACGGTGGCGTCGTAGGGCGGGACGTAGTCTTCGAGCATGTTCGACCCGCAGGTGGTGCGGACGCCTGCCGTCGAGATGTTGTCCTTGACGGCAACGGTGACGCCCGAGAGGGGGCCGTCGTCGGCGCCCTCGACGGTCTCTTCGGTGATGAAGGCGTTGTAGCTCATTACGATACCTTCGGCCCCTTGAAGTAGCCGTCCTCGGTCTCCGGTGCGTTCTGGAGGGCCTCCTCCTGAGTGAGGCCGTCGCGGACCTCGTCGGGTCGCATCACGTTGGCCAACTCCGGTTCGCCCTCGGTTTCGGGCACCTCGTCGAGCGCCTCGAAGTACTCGAGGATGTCGGCGAACTGCTCGGTGAACCGGTCGACCTCCGATTCGTCGAGGTCGACGCGGGCCAGCGAGGCGATATGGCGGACTTCCTCCTCGTCGACGGTCATGGTCGGTTGTGGGCGTGGGGTGTCACTAAGGGTTTCGAATACCCCCTCTCGTGGCGTCCGCTCCCGCACGACAGTTGTTCGTCGTGACTTATTTAAACAGACGCCCTCACTCGACGTCACTTCCGGGCACCAGTACCAAACGGTTCGAACGGGCGATAGAGGTCTGGAAACCCGGCGTTCGGAATATTCCTCGGCCCAAATATTTAAGTCGGTGACGCGACAACAGATTAATAGCGCAGTTCCTCCATTAACTGCCGTTTGTTCAAAATGACTGACAGTACCGTCAGACGTTCCCAGCGCGAGGAAGAGGAGGAAGCTACCGAAGAGAACGACGAGTCCGAACTGGTATGTCCGGAGTGTGGCGGGTCGCTCCGGGCGGATACCGAACACGGCGAGACCGTCTGTAGCGAGTGTGGTCTCGTCGTCGACGAGGACGAGATCGACCGCGGGCCGGAATGGCGCGCCTTCGACAGCGCCGAGAAGGACGAGAAGTCCCGCGTCGGCGCTCCGACCTCGAAGATGATGCACGACAAGGGGCTGTCGACCAACATCGGCTGGCAGGACAAGGACGCCTACGGCAACTCCCTGTCGAGCAAGCAAC
>NZ_JAZKTR010000052.1:0-15475 GCF_036625485.1 Natronomonas sp.
GTTTTTGCCGAGAACCGGGGTCGCGCCCCGAAGCGGGCGCGACCCGCGTTCTCGTGCAAAAAGTGGTAGGAGAAGGCTTACAAACGCCGGGTGCCGACCCGAACACATGGCCGAGACGACGGAGGGGAGCCACGACGTCGACGAGGGACTCGTCGGCGACGGCCCCGCCAGCGACGAGGAGATGCCGCTCGCGGACCACATCGAGGAGATGGTCTACCGCCTCGGCATCGTCATCGTCGTGATGGCTATCATCTCCGGCATCATCTTCCCCTTCGCGGAATTCATCATCAACTTTCTGTGGTACTCGGTGCTGCCGGGCGGCGACATCGCTCGCCCCCGGGTCTACCACCCGCTGGCGCTCATCCTCGCCCGGTTGAAGGTCGCCACGCTGGGCGGGTTCATCATCGCGCTGCCCGTGTTCGTCTACCAGACCTATCTGTTCATGCGCCCCGGCCTCTACGAACACGAGCGCCGCTACTACCTCGCGTCGGTGCCCGCCAGCCTCGTGCTGGCCGGCGTCGGTGTCCTCTTCGCGTACTTCCTCGTCCTCCCGGCGATTTTCACGTATTTCCTCACCTACTCGCAGGACGCGGCGACTATCGCCTTCGGCCTGACCCAGACGTTCGACCTCATCGTCCTCATGATGGGGCTTTTCGCGGCGGTGTTCCAGATTCCGCTGTTCATCATGCTCGCCATCATGATGGGCCTGACCACCCGCCGGTGGCTGGCCGACAAGCGCCTCTACTTCTGGGGTGCGTTCCTCGGTATCGCGTTCCTGTTCAGCCCGGACCCGACGGGGATGGCGCCCATCATCGTCGCCGCGACCATGATCGGCCTCTTCGAGGGGACGCTGCTCGTGTTGCGCTGGGTCAAGCGGTAGTCACGCCGCGTGCTGTTCTCGGTACCGTATCGTCACGATTCGGAGCGTGCCGACCACGACTCCAGCACCGATTGCAAGTGGGATGGTGATGATGCCGAACAGCAGCAGGCCGAACAGCCAGAACAGCGGGACGAGAAACAGGATACCCATCCAGATGGAGCCGTTCAACAGGCCCCAGAGGAACCACATCACCGGATGCGCGACCGTGCCAGTGGCGATGCCGGCAAGGACGCCAGCTCTGATGTAGCGGCGTTCTGCGTGCCGTTCGACGTATAGCCAACAGACCGTCCCGACGAGAAACGCGGCGAGGAGTGCGGCGGCGCCCATCGCGCCATCGCTGTTCGACAGCGGATTGGGTAACATCGTCTCGGCGCCGATAAACGGCACTACGAAAAGCGATGCCGAAGCCGCAAAGCAGACACCCGCCAGCAGCGACCACAGGATGCGTTGGGTCGAACTGGCTGGTTCCGCCGGCGCCATAGGCGTGGTTCACCGCTCGGGCGTATAGAACTACGGCCGGAAACGATGGCCGAAGGCTCATTGCCTCCGGCGAAGTACGGTCAGTTAATGACACGCGTCGTCGCCGTCCGGCACGGCGAAACCGAATGGAACCGGACCGGCCGGATGCAAGGGTGGGCGCCAACGGTCCTCAACGAGACGGGACGTGAACAGGCCCGCGCGGCCGGCGAATGGCTCGTCGACGAATACACCTTCGACGCCGTCTACGCGTCGGATCTGGACCGCACCCGCGAGACGGCCGACCTGATTCTCGATGCCTTCGAGGCCGATTTCGATGTCACCCACGAACCCCACTGGCGCGAGCGGGATATCGGCGTCTATCAGGGCTTCGAATACGGCGAGGTACTGGAACGGTTCCCGAAGTTCTCGCTGGGCGAGGCCGCCTACGAGGCGTCGATGGCCGTCCCCGAAGGTGGCGAATCGCTCCGCGATGTGGCCGACCGCGTCACCCAACGGTTGGGACAGGTCGTCTCGAACCACGACGACGAGACCGTCCTCGTGGTCACACACGGCGGCCCGCTGCACCTCATGCTGGGGTACGCGAAGGACCTGCCGCTCCTCGAAGGCTTGAAACGGCACCACCAGGACAACTGCGGCATCAACGAGTTCGCCGAGGAGGGCGACGGGCTGCGCGTGGTTCGGGAAAACGAGCGGCCGTGGGTGTAGCGGTCGACCTCGGAGTCACAGTACGCGGAAGACGCGCACCGTGTCGCGCTTGCCGGGTTCTTTGAGCAACTGGGCGAGGCCGCGTTCCGAGAACACGTCCTTCCAGTTGCGGTGATACAGCGGGAAGTCGTCGTTGACGTAGCTCACTTCGGCGTCGCCGCGGCCGCGCGTCGGGCTGTTCCCCTCGTTTTCGGCCGTGATGAGCAGGTCGTTCGTGACGCGAATCACTTCGTCGAAGGTCCACTCGTTGTCGGGGTGGACGTGCTGGAGCGTCTCGACCGAGTAGACGACGTCGAAGGCGTCGTCGTCCATCTCGGGGAGGATGTCCTCGATTGCGCCCGTATGGAAGGTGCCCGTCTCGGCGAGTTCCGGGAAGGCCTCGGCCATGACCTCGAAGGATTCGTCGTTGATGTCGATGCCGGTGAGGTTCTCGTAGCCCTGTGACCGGAGGTAGGCGAGATGGCGGCCGGAGCTACACCCGAGTTCGAGTACCGCGGCATCGGTGTCGACGTAGTGGTCGAACACCTCGGCGAGGATCTCGGTGACCTCGTTCGGGCCGAGTCGGGCGTAATACTCCGGCGAGAACTCGCCGGAACGCTCGGCCCAGCTTTGATGATTGTCGGAGGGGTCCATAGCGAAGAGAAGAGTCCCACGGTCAAAGGCTATGTGAAGCGCCCATCAGCCGACGAGCACTATCGACGATGGTCGTGGGGACCCGAAGGTATAGGCGTATCTTCGCCAACAGTCGGGGTATGAGCCCGACCGTCCACGAACTTCGAAACGAGATTCGCGCGTCCGTCGGCCGGTTCGAGCGCGAGGTATCCGCCCAGTTCACCAAGGAGGAACTGGCCGCCATCGCCGAGGCCGTCGGGGCCGACGTTGGCGGCGGTCGGCCCCCGAAGGGAACGATGCGGGCCGACATCCGCAGACGGACGGGACTGGACGAAGGCGAGGAGGCTGACGGGAGCGCGTTCACCAAGGTCGAACTGAAAACGATCGCCGACGCGCTCGACGAAAGCGATCGATAAAACGGTCGGAGCCTCGTAAACGGCAGAGACTCGATGCAAGATCAGGGGTAGCTGGAATCAGGGCGCCATTTTTGTACGTGTGCCGGTTAAGATAGATAATGGATAGCGACCCGGAAATCGTCGTCGCAGCGGGGAACCCGGCCCACGTCGAGCAGCTGGTTCGGACGGCCGGTGACCTCGCCCGGGTTCGGGATGGAACGATACGTCTCATCAGTGTCGTCGTCAAATCGCACGATTCGCCGTTCGAGGTGTTCTCCGACGAGACGATCCGTCGAGAGTTCTCGGGTGACCAGCAGGCACTACTGGAGCGAGCAACCGAGACAGCGCCAGCGGACGTCCCGGTCGAGTCGGAACTCGTCGTCGCGGGGTCGGTCGCTGCGGGGGTCTTGGAGGCCGTCGCCAACCCCGCTACCGAAGCGTTGGTCATCGGCTGGCACGGCCCGACGAGTCGCTCGGAGGTCGTCCTCGGAACGAGCGTCGACACGCTCCTCCGGCGAGCCCCCTGTGACGTCTACGTCGAGCGTATCGGCCGCATCGCGGGCGAGGTCGACCGCATCCTCCTGCCGGTCGCCGGCGGCCCCCACGTGCGGCCCGCAGCAGCGGCCGCGGTGGCCATCGCCGCAGCCAACGACGCGACGGTGACGGCCGTCTCCGTCCTCCAGGCGGAGACCGACCGCGAGACGGCGACGGAGTGGCTCACCGACGCCGTCGAGGCGCTCGCGGCGGCTCCCGGACCCGAGGTAGCCGTCGAGACCGGCGTCCGCGAATCCGAAAGCGTCGAGGACGTTCTCGTCGAGATGGCCACGGAGTACGATATCGTCGCCTTCGGTGCCACTCGACAGTCGGGGCTCCGTACGCGGCTGGTCGGGTCGGTCCCGCGACGCGTCGCCGACCGGACCGACCGGACAGTCATTCTGGCTCGGGACGTCAACGCCACCCAGGGCCCGTTGCGCTCGCTCATCGGCCGCCTGAGTTCCCGACGCGGAGGCACATGACGGCGACGTTCTGGGCGCTCGTCGGCTTCGCAGCGCTGGCCGGACTCTTCATGGCGTGGGCGCTCGGCGCCAACAGCAACTCCCCGCCGTTCGCCCCCGCGGTCGGCGCCAACGCCATCCCGACGATGCGGGCCGCGTTCCTCATCGGCATCTTCGCCGCCCTCGGGGCGCTCACCCAGGGCGGCAGTATCTCCGAGACCGTCGGGACGAGCCTCATCGGCGGCGTCGGTATCACGCCGCTTGCGGCGACGGCTGCCCTCCTCACCGCCGCGACGTTCATGGCGATAGGTGTCTACACCGGCTATCCGATTCCCGCCGCCT
This sequence comes from Natronomonas sp., assembly GCF_036625485.1. Taxonomy (GTDB): domain Archaea; phylum Halobacteriota; class Halobacteria; order Halobacteriales; family Haloarculaceae; genus Natronomonas. The sequence continues at coordinate 4,410 of NZ_JAZKTR010000052.1, forward strand.
TCGCCACGACCGGCGCGATCGTCGGCGTCGGGCTCTCGCTCGGTGGTGCGCCGGCCTGGGATACCTACCAGCGGCTCGGGCTGTTCTGGCTCGCCGTCCCGTTCATGTCCGCCTCCGTCGCCTACGTGACGGCGACGCTGCTGCGCCGCGACGACGTCTCCGAGGCCGTCGGCGTCCCGCTGCTTGCGGCAGTCGTCGCTGGCATCGTCGCGAACATCCGCCTCGGAATCATCCCCGACCCGAACGCGGACCAGGGGTCGCTCGCCGTCGCCGCCGGCCTGCCGTTCGATAGTCCGACCGTCGCCGGTGTCGACGCCATCGCCGTCCTGACGACCCTCCTGTTCGCCGTCGGCGCGTTCTGGTATCTCCGCCGTCGCATGCTCGAGGACATCGACGCCGGCATCCGGATGTTCCTCCTCGTCCTCGGTAGCGTCGTCGCGTTCTCCAGCGGCGGCAGTCAGGTCGGCCTCGCGACGGGTCCCCTCGAGAACCTCGTGCGCGGCGAGTTGGGACTGCCCGCTATCGCGCTTTTGGCCTTCGGCGCGACCGGCATCCTCGCCGGCGCGTGGATGGGTGCCCCGCGACTCCTCCAGGCGACCTCTCGGGAGTACGCACAACTCGGGGTCCGCCGGTCCATCGCGGCGCTGGTCCCCGGGTTCCTCATCGCGCAACTGGCGATCACGCTCGGCATCCCGATCTCGTTCAACAACATCATCATCTCGGGCGTCATCGGTGGCGGGCTCGCGGGCGGGTCCGCTGGCGTCTCCCGAGAGAAGATCATCCGAACGGTCGTGTTCTGGTTCATCACGCTCGGGTCGTCGGTCGCCGTCGGCTTCGGGCTCTACCGGCTGTTAACCACCGCCATCGGCATCCAGTAAGAAAAGCTTCGACTACCGGATGACGGTTACCGGAACGGGGGCGTCGCCGACGACCGTCGTGGCGACGGTACCGAGCAGTCGCCGGGCGAGCGCGTTTCGGGCTTCGCTGTGGCTTCCCATCACGATGTGGTCGACGTCGTGGGCTTCGGCGTACTCGATGATCGTCTCCGCGGGGTCGCCGGTCTCGACCACCGTCTCTACGGTCTGTCCTGCGGCATCGGCCTGCTCGCGGGCACGCGTCAGAACCGCCTCCGCGCGGTCTTCGGCCGCCTCCCGTCGGGACTCGTCCAGTTCGAGGATGCCCCCTTCGCTCAGTGGCTCGTCCAGCGGTGTGACGACGTTCAATACCGTCACCTGACAGTCGTAGACAGCGAGGGCGTGCATCAGCGCGTCGTCGGCCAGCGGCGAGCCATCGAGCGGCACCAGCACGTGTTCAGGAACCCCGTCCATACGGCGTCTTCGGCGGCCAAGCGCAAGTACTCTCCCCCGCGCCGAATCCGGCGAACCCCCAGCCCAGCCAGTTACGTCGGGTAGTCGGCGTCCAGCACGTCGTCGACCACGTCCTCGGCGTCCGCCTCGTCGGCGGGCGAGACGCTGCCTGTCCGATACCCTTCGAGGTCCAGCGTCACGTGGTCGAAGCCGATGTCGCCGAGGTGCTCGCGGGCGGCCGCGGCGAAGTCGGGGTCCAGCGCCCGCTCCAGTTCGTCTTCGCCCACCTCGATGCGCGCGAGGCCGTCGTGGTCACGCACGCGGAACTGCTCGAAGCCCCACGTCCGGAGCAGCGTCTCGGCCTTCTCGATGCGCGAGAGTTTCTCCTCCGTGACCTCCAGCCCCGTCGGGATTCGCGAGGAGAGACACGCCATCGACGGCTTGTCCGCCACCGAGAGGTCGTAGTGGCGGGCGATCTCGCGGACCTCCTCTTTCGTGATGTCGTGTTCCAAAAGTGGCGAGTAGGCGTTCAACTCCTCGACCGCGCGGAGGCCGGGACGATGGCCTTCTCCGGGGTCCGAGGCGTTCGTTCCGTCACAGACCACGTCGATATCCAACTCGCGGGCCTTGTCGAACATTCGACCGAGGCGCATCGACCGGCAGTGGTAGCAGCGTTCACCGTCGTTCTCGACGAACGCCTCGCTGTCCAACTCCGAGAAGGAAACCGTCTCATAGCGGATTCCGATCTCGTCGGCGACCCGGTTGGCGTCCGTCAACTCCGCGTCGGGCAACGTCTCGCTTTTGGCGGTGCAGGCGACCGCATCCTCACCGAGCGCCTCGTGGGCGAGCGCGGCCACGACCGAGGAGTCGACGCCCCCCGAAAACGCGATGAGGACACTGTCGAACTCCCGCAAATCCTCGATGGCGGCCTCACGCTTCGCCTCGACGGATGTCATGTCTCGGCTGTGGGCGTGCGCGTAGAAAAGCCCAGCGTCACGGGCCGAAATCCGACTCGCCGAACACGTCCTGAAGGTGGTCGTTCAGGAACAGGCCATCAGGGTCGAGTTCTTGACGGACGTCATGAAACTCGTCCCATTCGGGATACAACTCGGCGAACTCTCCAGCCGTCTTCGTGTGGTGCTTTCCCCAATGTGGGCGCCCGTCGTAGCGGTCGAAGACGGCCTCGGCGTCCCGGAGGCTCGCACCGTCGGGACGCCACGGGATCGGGGCCTTGTCCTCACCCACGGGGCCGGAGGCGATGTAGCCGCCGCCGCGGCAGGTGTAGACGTCCGAGTCGGGCCGTCGGGTCACCTCGATAGCGTAGCCGGCAGCCCCTCGTAGCCCATCAGCCCCGAGAGATGGACACCCTCGGTTTCGGCGATGCTGTCGGCGACTGCCATGGCTTCCTCGGGCGTCCGGATCGGCGACCGCTGGACGCCGAAGTATATGCCGAGGTGTTCGGTCGATAGGTCGAGGTCGATACACAGCGGCACGTCGGCATCGACCTCGCTGGCGACCGTTCCGATTCGGTCGACCTGCGCCCTCGAATCGACCACGAGGACGATTCGTGCGCCGTCGGCGACTGCCTTGGCGACGCGTCGGAGTTCGCGTTCGTCGACGGTCGGATAGGCAACGAGCAGGTCGTCGAACCCCTCGCCGGCCAAGTCGACCGCCTCGTTGCCGGTATAGCACATCAGCCCCTCGAATTCGGGTTCCGCAAGGAGGCGTTGGAGGGCGGCCCGACAGCGGACGGACTTCGAGGCGACGCGGACGGGGACGCCGTCAGCGCGTTCCTTCGTCCGCTGGATGTTCGCCTCGAAGGCCTCCCGGTCGAGAAACGCCGTCGGAAGCGACCGTTCGGCAAAGGCCGCTCGGTAGGCCCCGTAGGATTGCATGTCCGTGAGATGTATGCCACCACACCTGATGGTTCCGGCGTCGATAGACGGCCCGTTTAGTGCCGAGCTGCAGCATGGCGGCGAGCGTCACGCTTACCCGGTCCAGTCGCCTTTCGTGGGACATGGTCGACCGCATCATGAAGGTCAACGCCTTCACGACGCTCGATTTGCTCGACGGGGAGGCGGAGGGGCACGGCTTCGAGGAGGAAGCCTACGCCGTTCTCAACGTCACGAGCCCCCGGAAGAACCCCGACCACGTCTCGCTCCAGCTCGAACTCGACAACACGCAACTCGAACACCTCCAGCCCCACGCCGACACGGTCCGCCTTTCGGCCGACGAGGCCCGCCAACTCGCCACCGACCTCGAAGACCACGCCGACAAGGTCGAACAGGCGCAGGAATAACGGCGCTACGGCGCAAACACGGCGTATGGCCGACCGAGGCAACCCGCGGTCGGAGGACCGCGACAACCCCGTCTCCCGCGAACTCGGGTTCTGTCCCTGCTGTGGCTATCGAACGCTGGAGCCGCGAGCACCGGGCTCCTACGAGGTCTGCGAGATCTGCGGCTGGCTCGACGACCTCGTCGGCTTCTATCACCCCGACACCCAGAGCGACTACAACCACGTCTCGCTGGCCGAGGCCCGGGAGAACGTGAGGGAGTACGGCGCCTGTCTGCCGTCGCTCACGAGATCGACGCGGGAACCGACCGACGCGGACGAACGGGACCCGAACTACCCCTTCGACTGACGGCGAGGGGAAGACGCCGCGGGCGGCTACGTCACGTCAACCGCGCAATCTCCTCGTCGGTGAGGTCGATGTCGGCCGCGGCGACGTTCTCGTTTAAGTGTTCGACGCTGGAGGTCCCGGGAATCGGGAGCATCACGGGCGAGCGTTCCAGGAGCCACGCGAGGGCGATCTGCTGTCGTGTAGCGTCGTGGGCCTCGGCGATGTCGTCGAGGCCCTCGACCGAATCGAGGTCGCCGGCGGCCAGCGGGAAGTACGGGATGAAGCCGATGTCGTTGGCCTCGCAGGCCTCCAGGACGCGGCGGCCGTCGCCGTCGACGCGGTCGGTGTCCCGCGTCTCGACGTTGTAGTGGTTCTGGACGGTCGCGACCTCGACGTGGTCGCGGGCCGTCTCCAGTTGTTCGACGCTGACGTTCGAGACCCCGACGTGGTCGATGAAGCCGTCGTCTTTCAGTTCCGCCAGCGTCGTGATACTCTCCTCGAAGTCGACCTCGGGGTCCGGGCGGTGGTGCTGATAGAGGTCGATGGTGTCCACGCGGAGGCGGTCGAGGCTACACAGCAGGGCGTTCCGGAGGTATTCGGGGTCGCCGCGGGGAATCCACTCGCCGTCCGGCGACCGAAGCAGGCCGCCCTTCGTGGCGACGGCCACGTCGTCGTAGGGGGCCAGCGTCTCGCCGATGAGGCGTTCGGAGACGCCGGGGCCGTAGGAGTCGGCGGTGTCGATGAGGTCGACGCGGTCGGCCGCCTCGCGCAGTACCTCGCGGGCCGCCTCGACGTCGTCGGGTTCGCCGATGATGTCCTCGCCGGTGATGCGCATCGCGCCGAAGCCGAGCCGTCGGACGGTCAACTCGCCGCCGATATCGAAGGTGTCCATACACCGCCTTGTACCGGGAGGGAGAAAAAGCCGGGAGCTACAGCAGAAGTCGTCGCATATCGTCCCACGAGTCGACGACGTGGGCGCCGTCGCAGGCCGTCGGGTCGCTGTAGGGTTGGCGCATCAGGAAACCGGTCTTGCCGGCATCGAGCGCGTTGGCGACATTGCGGTGATAGTCGTCGATGAGGGCGTCGCCCGGGACCGCACCCTTGTCGGAGGGGACCTCCTCGTGGAAATCGTCGTAGGGGATGCCGTGGTCGTCGAGCCACGCCTTCGAGACGTCGTGCGTGTCGGGCACCCGGTGGGTCGCTATCTCGACGTGGTACTCAGAGCGGAGGTCGCCGAGCGCGTCGGCGACGCCCGGCGTCGGGTCCATGCCACCGAAGTACCACTCCGTGTGGTCGGTCATCAACTCGGTGATGACCGTCCCGACGTGGCCGTCGACGCCGGGCACGTCGTAGCTCCAGTCGTCGATATCGCTCGGGGCGACATCGATGCCCAGCTCGTCGTTGAGGTAGGTGCAGAGTCGCGGGAGCTGGTCGGCGACGACGCCGTCGAGGTCGACCAGAAGCGTCGACCCGGCGGACAGCGGACGGTTCATCATTACCGATATTTGGGGCTGGAACGGCTTAAGTCGCACTTTGGGGAGTGATATCGTGCGCCGACCGGTCGTCGGCCGACCGGCTCAGATCTCGACCGTCTCGCCCAACTCGGGGGCCGCGGCGTCGTGGCCCTCGCTCCGCAACTGCTCGGCGAACCACTCGCAGGAATCGCCGTGGTTGACCAGCAGTGGCGTCCCTTCGTAATCGCTCAAGAAGTCCCGCAGGCCGCCGCTGTCGGCGTGGGCGGAGAAGTCGTAGCTCTCGACCTGTGCGCTGACCCGGAGGTGTCGGTCGCCGATCTCGGCGCTGCCCGTCTCCAGCAACTGCCGGCCGGGCGTCCCCTCGACCTGATAGCCCGAGAAACAGATCTTGTTGACGGGGTTGGCGTAGATTTCGGGGATGTAGGTCATCGCGGGGCCGCCCGAGAGCATCCCCGCGGTGGTGATGATGACCGTCTGCTGGTCGGCGATGCGCTTGCGCTGTCCATCGCGGCCGGTCACGAAGCGGGCGTTGGACTTGGCGCGGCGCATCGCCTCGCCGTCACGGAGGAACTCGGGATGCTGGCGAATCATGCGCGTGACGTCCTTGCCCATCCCGTCGACGTAGCAGTCGATGTCGTGGGCTTCGCAGACCAGCATGAGTTCCTGCGTCCGTCCGATGGCGAAGGCGGGGACGACGACGGTGCCGCCCTCCCACAGCGTCGTCTTGACGCTCTCGACGAACCGCTCTTCGACCGCATCGCGGTCTTCGTGTTCGACGTCGGCGTAGGTCGATTCGGTGATGACCACGTCCGCGTCGGGACGGGCGTCGGTGCCCGACACCAGTCGTTGATCTTCGGTGTGAAAGTCGCCGGTGTACAGCAGGCGCGTCTCGCTGTCATCGGCCTGCGTCCGATTGCCCGAGGTGCGTTGCACCTCGCTGTCATCGACGAGGACGTGGGCGCTTCCGGGGATGTGGCCGGCGTTGAAGAACGTGATTTCGTGGCCGGCGGCCTCGAACGTCTCGCGATAGCCGTGCGTTTCTGAGACTTCGGTGACGCGGCGGACATCCTCTTCGGTGAAGGGACACTGCGGCGTCCCACCGTGGAGTTTGAGCGTGTCGCGGGCCAGCGTCAGCGCCAGTTCGTAGGTCGGCGGCGTCCAGTGAATCGTCGGCCGAGCATCACTCGATAGCAGGGCGGGAATAGCACCGACGTGGTCGAGGTGGCCGTGGCTGACGACGACGGCGTCGGGTTCGGGCCCGCCGCCCCGGAGGCCGCCGACGGGATACTGCGGCGGGTCGGCGGTCTTCATGCCGAAGTCGAGCAGCAGCGAATCGTTGACGAGAATCGCGCTGCGGCCGACTTCGCGGGCACCGCCGAGGAACTGCAGGTTCACTACCGTGGCGTACTCGCTTCGGTGGTTTCCCTTCGTCGGTTCGCGGCCAACGAAGGGGTCACCGGGGGAGGTAGAAGTCGGATTTCTGCTTCCGGTACGGAGAGTTGTTCCGTATCGTAGCGACCTTCGACGGCGTCCGGTTCCGGATGATGACGACATCGTAGTCCTCGTCGCTCGCCACGTTGTTTCCCACGCTGCTGACCGTCGAGACGACTCGACCGGCGTTCTCGCTGCCGATGAACACCATCGACGCGTCCTCCTGTTCGGCGTGACGGCGCAGTTGAGAGGCTATCGTGCCGGTCGGTGCGTAGCGGCTGACGACGGTGTGTCTGAAATTGGCCTCGGGCGCCAGTTCGAGTACCTGTTCGTGGAGCCGCCCGACGATGGTCTTTATGTCGAACTGTTCGCCTTTCCTGAGCCATCCCCGCTCTCGGGCGTATTCGGCGTTGCCGCGCGGTATCACCGACACCGCGACGACCCGCTCGTTCAGGACCGTATTGAACTCCTTTGCCCGAACGAGCGCGGCCTCGGCGAGGTCCTGCCCGTCGAATGGGACCACGAAGGTCATATCTGAATATAAGTACGCGACACCAAAACATCTGATTTCGAGTCTCGGAAGTCGGGATTCAGGGTAGTGCGACCGCTATCGGGGTCGATAAGCCGGCCGAGAGAATCGACTCTCCGTCACCGTCGCGACCGTTCGAAAACGAACTGGAGTCAGGTTTTCCTGCCGAGACGACGGTCAGTCGTCCTTCATGTCCTGGAGTTTGTCGATAAGCGATTCCTCGCTTTCTTCGAACTCGAATTCGACCTCGCCCTCGTGGTCGTTCTCGTGGACGTTGACCGCGGCGTCCTCGTCCGCCTCGACGTTCTGATCCTTCTGCTCGGATTCGTCGTAACTTCCGAAGCCCATACACTCGTCGATAGGGACTCCGCACGGAAAAGCACGGGGATGGCTGCGGCGCGAGCCTGTCGCCCCCGTTATTCCCCGTCAGCGGCGCCCCAGCGGCGCAACTGGAACTCGGCGTAGCCGCCGTAGGCGAACTCCAGCGAGCCGAGCCACCAGTTCCAGCGTTCGGCCGGGCCACCTGCGGGCGCGTCGGCCAACTGGACGACGACGTGCTCGGGCGTCAGCGGTACGTCGGTATCGGCCTCGTAGCGGCCGCTGTCCGCGAGGTCGCGGGCGTGGCGAGCGACCGCCCGCCGCTCCTCGGGATCACCGCCGAACGTCTCCAGTCCCGCCGCGAGCGCCTCGGCATCGAAACCGGGTTCTGGTTTGCTCACACACATCATGAAACGGCCCGATTACTTGAGACCACGGGTCGACGGAGGAGCAGGGTTCCCGAAACGAGGAGGGGCCACCCCAGCATACAAGCCACCTCGGTTGGCACAGAGCCACATGACCGACGTAGAGCCGCACGACGTGCCCGACGAAGCCGTCGCCATGTTGCAGGAGTACCTCGAATCCGAACACCAGTTCCTCTCGTGGCTCGGGTTCACGGTCGAGGAGTTCGACGTCGGCCGGATGGTCGGGACCATCCCCTTCGACGACAAACTCACCAACCCGACCGACCCGCCGACGATACAGGGTGGCGTCGCCTCGACGCTCATCGACGTGGTCGGCGGCATCGCCCTCCGACCCTACCTCACCGACCCCTTGGAGGACGACCTCTCGACGATCAACCTCAACGTCAACTACCTCCGGCCGGCCACCGACGACCTGACGGCCACCGCCGAAGTCATCCGGGCCGGCAGCAGCGTCGGCGTCTCCTACATCGAGGTCACGAGCGAAACGCCGGACGGCGAACAAAAGCAGGTCGCGGTCGGGATGGGCGCCTACCGGCTGTTCAGGAGCTAACGGCGCCTAAAAAGGAGGAGGAGAGTCTACCGGTCGAGGTCGTAGAGGTCGCCGAACTTGGACTCGGCGTACTCGAGGAAGTAGTCGGCCGTGAAGGATTCGCCCGTCGCTTCCTGAATCAGGTCGTCGGTCGTGTAGCGCTGGCCGTGGCTGTGGACGTTGTCGGTCAGCCACGTGTGGAGGTCCTCGAACTCGCCGGCGCGGACCTTGGTGTCGAAGTGGTCGATGTCCTCCTCGGCGGCCGCGTGGAGTTGGGCCGCGAGGACGCTGCCCAGCGAGTAGGTCGGGAAGTAGCCGAAGGAGCCGTGGCTCCAGTGGATGTCCTGTAGACAGCCCTCGCTGTCGGTCTCGGGCCGAACGCCGAGGTACTCCTCCATCTTGTCGTTCCAGACCGCGGGGACCTCTTCGACATCGAGGTCGCCGGCCAGCAGGTCACGCTCGATCTCGAATCGAAGGATGATGTGGAGGTGGTAGGTGAGTTCGTCGGCCTCGACCCGGATGAGGTTGTCCTCGTAGACCTGATTGGCGGCCTCGTAGGCCTGCTCCGGCGTGAGGTCGGTGCCGTGGTGGTCGTTGAACTGCGGGACGAAGAAGTCCCAGAAGGCACGCGAGCGGCCGACGTGGTTCTCCCAGAGCCGCGACTGGGATTCGTGGACGGTCAGGCCGCGATGCTCGCCCAGCGGCGATCCGTAGGCGTCCTCGCGGAGCCCCTGCGTGTAGGTCGCGTGACCGAACTCGTGGATGGTCGACCCGAGCGAGTCGAGCGGGTCGGATTCGTCGAAGCGCGTGGTCACGCGCGCGTCGAACTGGGTGCCCGAGGAGAAGGGGTGGGGCGCGGTGTCGAGGCGGCCGTGGTCGAAGTCATACCCCAGCGTCTCCAGCGTCTCGCGAGCGAGGTCGAGTTGCTGGTCTTCGGGGTAGGTGCCCTCGACGTCGTAGAGGTCGACGTCCGACTCGCGAACCTCGTCGATGAGCGGAACCAGCGTCTCCCGGAGTTGTTCGAGGATCTCCTCGGCGGTATCGAGGTCGATGTAGGGTTCGTAATCCGCGAAGAGCACCTCGTAGGTGTCCGCCGAGGAATCGATGTGGTCGGCGTATTCGCGCTTGAGGTCCAGTAGCTTCTCGACGGTCGGCGCGAACGTCGACCAGTCGTCCTCCTCTCTGGCTTCCTGCCAGACGGGGTGGGCGTCGGAGGTGACCTCGCTGATCTCCTCGACGAGGTCGGTCGGCACGCGGGCCTTCCGCTCGTACTGACGGCGGATCTCGCGGACGACCGCCGACTCCTCGGCGGGCAGGTCCTCGCTTTTGAGTTCGTCCAGCCACTCGCCGACGTCGTCGTCGACGAGCAGGTCGTGCTGGACGGCCGAGACCGCACCGCGCTGTTTCGCCCGAGCGGGCGTGCCGCCCTCGGGCATCATCACTTCTTGGTCCCACGAGAGGACCATGTTCGCGTCGCCGAGATACGTCGCTCGCCCGTACTGTTCGAGCAAGTCGTCGTACGCCTCGGGGACCGACGATTGGTCGGTTGCCATGGGCGGTACTGAGAGCCGCGAAAACATGAAGTCACGGAAGCAGGATAGGCGGTCCGGGGATGTCGCCTACCACAACGGCGCGCGTTCGGCAACGTGTCGGTAGATGTCCGCACAGCGCTCGACGACGTCGAGGGAGACGCTCTCGCTCGCGGTATGTGCCTCACCCGGTTCGGCGGCGCCACAGATGACACAGGTCGTTCCCGCCCGGTTCGCCAGCCACCCGGCGTCGGTTGCGTGGGGTTTGACGACCTGTTCGGGAGCTGACTGCTGGGACGCGTCGGCCGCCTCCAGTACCGCGTCGGCGAAATCGGCGTCGTCGCAGGCCATCGGCGGGAGGTCCTGGTCGATTTCGAGCGAGACGCCGAACAGCGATTCGACCTGCTCTAACTCCGCACGCTCGCCGGGGACGGTTCGTTCGTCGACGGTGAACTCGCAGGCTTCGGGGATGACGTTCCACCCGCTACCACCCTCGATCTCCGTGACGACGACGCTTCCCGAGAGTTCGTGGCCGAGCACCCGCGTCTCGGGGGCCGATAGGCCGCGGACGATGTCGACGGCCTCGGTCGCCTGATAGATGGCGTTCTCGCCGGCCTCTGGTTCGCTGGCGTGGGCGGCCTCGCCCTCGGCGGTGACCGTCGCCCCGCGGCGGCCCTTATGAGCGACGGCCACGTCGGTGCCCCCCTCGGCCGAATAGCCAGTCGACCCTTCGCCGACGATGGCGTAATCCGGCGCGAACCCGTCCTCGATTGCGGCCCGACAGCCGATGCCGCCCTGCTCCTCGCCGGCGAAGGAGGCGAAGACGAGTTCGCAATCGGGAGCCGCATCGCGGAAGGCGACCATCGCCGCCGCGAGACTCCCCTTCATGTCGGCGGCACCCC
>NZ_JAZKTR010000053.1:0-14957 GCF_036625485.1 Natronomonas sp.
TCTGCTCGGCGAGAAACTCTACGTGCGATAATGGCTCTTGGTGGCTGTTTATTTTGATTTATAAGTAGGAACTGGGTACAGTCCGACTGCAAACAGTCGGAAAGCCCTCGGCGTGGAGGCGGTCACGGCTCCCTTCGGTCGCCGTTCCTGCACCGAGGGGCTCGCTTCCGTTGGTCGCTCCGACCCTCGCAGGCGGTCGCTAAACAGGCACTATCCGACCGTAGGGAGGATATCCTGTTTAGCGACTAAATCGAACGCCTCCACACCTCGCCCTTTCATTCCTCCAGGGGTCGCAACCGCACCGCGCCTGCCCTCCCCCGGGTCGCGTGGCGGCCTACGGCCCCCCACGCTCCTGGCCGAGTATCTCTTATAAATGGCGCGCGCTGGCAGACCGCCGCGAGCAGTTGCGAGGGTCGGAGCGAAGCGAGATCCTCGACCCGAGCGGCAGTCGGTCAAAAGCGCGCGACCGTAGCCGGCCGAGGGCTTCGGGTGTAGCCTTTCGAGTGGCTGCCACAGAACGGAAATCAAGAGTTCCAGATTCGAGGCCACCCTTTTAACAGTCACAACCAGCAGCGACAGTCAACCACAACGCCCAAACGACCGCCACCGAACGTGAATGTATGAAGCGGGCCTACGCCGCCGTTGCTGCCACTGTCGGTATCTTCCTGCTCGTCCAGCTCGGTTCCCTCGCCTTGGTCCAGCCCTTCATGGACGCCGGTTACCAGACCGTCGAGGACCCCAGCGACCCGACGAATAGTCTCCTGTACATCGGTGCGATCCTCGTCGCGACGCTGGTGATGCTCGGAGCCATGAAACTCGACGTCGAGCGACTGATCCAGGGGCTCATCATCTTCGCGTCGGTCTTCCTCTCGTTCTACGTCTTCTCGGTGGTCGTCCCGTCGGTCGTCACCGTCGCCGGGCTGAACGTCCTCGCCGTCCTCGCGGCGCTGGCCCTCGGTGCCGGCCTGCTGGGCTATCCGGAGTGGTACGTCATCGACGCCGCGGGTATCGTGATGGGAGCGGGCGCCGCAGGGTTGTTCGGCATCAGCTTCGGCCTCCTGCCAGCTATCGTCCTGCTGGTCGTGCTGGCGGTCTACGACGCTATCTCGGTGTACGGGACCGAACACATGCTCACGCTGGCCTCGGGGGTCATGGACCTCCGACTGCCCGTCGTGCTCGTGATTCCGCTGACGCTGTCGTATTCGTTCCTCGACGAACAGGGTCCCGAGACGATCTCCGACGGGGACGGCGAGGAGGGTGAAACACCGGAAGCCGGCATCGACGACGCGCCCGAAGAGAGTACTGACGGCGAGGAACCGCCCGAGGACCCCTTCGCCCGCGATGCCTTCTTCATCGGCCTCGGTGACGCGGTGATTCCGACGATCCTCGTCGCCTCGGCAGCCTTCTTCCGGCCGGGTGATGCCGCCCTGCTCGATGTCCCGGGCATCGCCCTCACCCTGCCGGCCCTCGGCGCGATGGCCGGGACGCTGGTCGGCCTGCTGGTACTGATGTGGATGGTGATGAAGGGACGGGCCCACGCCGGCCTGCCGTTGCTCAACGGCGGCGCGATTGCGGGCTATCTCGTCGGCGCGCTGCTGGCGGGTGTCGCGCTGCTCGATGCGCTCGGACTCGGGCCGTATCTCTGATTACTCGCCGGTCAACGCTTCGCTGCCGGGCAGGAACTCGATGTATTCACCGAGGCCCTGCTCGTCGGCGCGCTGGTAGAGGTACCACGCCGAAGCGACGGTTTCGATACCCGTGCCACCGCTGTCGAAGACGGTGACCTCGTCGTCGCTCGTCCGGCCGGGTTCGTGGCCGGCGACGACCTCGCCGAGCTCCGCGTGGATGTGGTCCTCGTCGATGAGGCCGCCGTCCAGCGCGTGGAGGAAGGCCCCGGCGTCCTGAAACGCGCGTTCGCGCAGGTCGGGGACGTAGGTCGAGCGGGCGACGGTCTCCGGCGGTATCTCCTGTTTGCCGCGGTCGTACTGTCCCATCGCCGTCACATGGGCGCCGTCGGGGAGTTCGTGGTCGTGGAAGACGGGGTCGGAGGCCTTGGTCGCGGTGATGACGACGTCGGCGTTTTCGATAGCGTCGGCTGACGATTCGGCAGCCGTGACGTCGGCGGCGAGTTGCTCGTCGAATTCCGCGGCGAAGGCCTCGCGATTCTCCGGTGTGGGCGAGAAGACGCGTACCGTCTCGAAGTCCCGGACGGTCGCGGTGGCCTTCAGTTGGCCGCGGGCCTGCGCGCCCGAACCGATGACCGCACAGGTGGTCGCGTCCTCACGGGCGAGTTCGTCGACGGCGACGGCACCCGTTGCGCCGGTCTTGAAGGGGTTCATCGAGGCACCGTCGAGCATCGCGAGCATGCGGCCGGACTCGGCGTCGAAAAGCGGCAGCGCGAAGTGGACGTCTTCGTCGCCGAAGCCGGCGGCGTAGGTGTAGCCGCCCATGCCGCCGACTTCGGGGAGGACGGCCAGATAGCCGGTACACATCCCCGGCGGGTCGGCGCTGACGAGCTTGGTTCGCGGTTCGGCGGACCCGGAATTGCCGTGGCTTTCGTAGCCCTCGCGGACCCACTCCACGTAGTCGGCGGGCGTAGCGAGGTCGGCGAGTTCGTCACTTCGCAGGAACAGGACGTCTGTCATAGAAAGCGCTTCGAATGCCGTGCGTTTAGCAACTGCGGCTAGTCGAGTGAGGGACCGTTACCGGAGGCCGGGGTCTCGGGTGCGGCCTGTCCGCCGTTCGGGGTCGTTGGTGTCGAAACGGGTCCGTTGACGAACATCGCATGGCCCATCAGACCGAGGGAGGCGATGGAGGCAAGCGGGACGGAAGCGGATAACGACATCCCGGCGGCGAGCAGCAATGCGGTCAGGCCGGCGAGCGAAAGGGGGATGAGCCCCAGCACGATGTCGTAATAACCCGTCATAATACATGTACAACTAGGAGGAATACTGGTATAAGTGTTTCCCAAAACAGACTGATACGAAACTGAATACAAACGTGTCGGTGCTGTAGATATGATGGATATTATCTCTATAACTTATGAAATGGTTTCGGAACCCGAAACAGCCGTCTAACAGCCTCTACCGTAAATGCGTGATATCTGGGATATACGTCCCCGAACCATCGGCGGAATGCACATCACGAATACTTCTCGACGGACCGTCGACCCCCGGTCCGGCCGGCGGCGAGTCCGTTCGTTTATCTTAGGGGCCCCGTAATCGCCGCACGATGAGTGACGATTCGCCGGGGGGAGACGACTCGGCCGACGGCTCGGGTGGCGACTCGACGGCGATGGACGGAGACGCCGACGCGTCGTCGGGCATCGACTACGACGGGCGAGCGCGCGACGTGCTCGGTTTCTCCCGATGGTGGCAGATCGTCGCCGCCGCCGCGATGATGGCCGCCGTCAGCCCCTACCAGTACGTCTGGTCGTCCATCGAGGGGCCGCTCGCCGAGAGCCTCGATATCGCCCTGCCGGCGCTCGGAGCCGTCTTCTCGTTCTACGTCGTCTTCCAGTCACTCTCGCAGTTTCCGGCCGGTTGGTGGCGGGACCGACGTGGCCCCGGTGCGTTGACCTTCCTCGCCGCGCTCCTCGCCGGCGGCGGCTATATCGGCCTCGCCTACGCCGACAGCGTCTGGCAACTCTACGTCCTCTACTCGCTGGGCGCGATCGGCGTCGGCATCATCTACACCGTCGCGGTGAACACCGCCGTCAAGTGGTTTCCGGACCGCACCGGCCTCACGACCGGCATCGGGACGATGGCCTTCGCGGGCGGGAGCGCCCTCGTCGTGCCCTACGTCCGCGCGAACGCGACGGTCGCCGCCTACGCCGACGTGCTCCGGAACGTCGGCATCGCCATCCTCCTCATCCTGCTCGTCGGCGCCGTCGTCCTTCGGGACCCGCCCGCCGAGTGGTTCGGCGACGACGCTGACGACGCCGACCTCGCGGTCTCGCTTCGGGGCGACGCCTACACCCCGACGGAGATGCTCCGGACGTGGCAGTTCTGGCTGCTGTATGCCATGTTCATCGCGATGGCCGGCGCCGACCTCGTCGTCATCGCCAACGTCGTCCGCGTGGCCGAACACTTCGGCTTCGCGGCCATAGTCGCGACCATCGCCGCGACGCTGCTGCCGCTTTCGGCGGGCGTCTCGCGGATGATACTCGGTGAGATCTCGGACCGGTTCGACCGAAAATACGTCATGGCTGGGTCCTTCCTGCTGGCGGGCCTGTTCCGGCTCGGCCTCGTCGGCGCAGGGACGGCGGATGCCGGTCTCGTCTTCGTCGGGATGGTCATCCTCGCGATGTTCTTCTCCTCGCCGCTCTACGTCTTCTTCCCCGCGATGCTCTCGGAGTATTACGGCGCCGAACACTCCTCGTCGAACTACGCGGTCCTCTACACCGCCAAGGTCGGCGGCGGCGTCTTCGCCGGCACCATCGTCGGCTTCCTCGTGGCTTCCTTCGGCTGGGTGCCGACCGTCTCGCTGGGTGCCGCCCTCGCCGTCGCCGCCGGCCTCGCGGCCCTCGTCCTCCGGCCGCCCTCCGGGTCCGGGCTTCTCGCGTGATTCCGCAAGGACTTGTAAGGGGCACCCCGAACGGCCGGGTATGGCAGCCCAATCGTTCCTCGAACAGCGGCTGGACGCCAGCACGTGGCCCATCGCGGTCGGCGACCTCGTCGTTCTGCTGGCGTTCCTGCTCGTCGGTACGGCCCAACACAGACCCACCCTCTCGCCGGTCGACGTCCTCATGACCGAACCGCTCGCCTTCGTCAACGCGGCCGCACCCTTCATCATCGGCTGGCTCATCGCCGCGCCGCTTATCGGCGCCTACTCGCCGGGTGGCGGATCGGCGCCGAACTCCTCGATCCCGCTGGCGATTCGCTCGTGGATTCCCGCCGCGGTCATCGGCCTCGCCATCCGTGCGACGCCGTTCATCGAAGGTGGCGTCGAACTCGCCTTCGCCGCCGTCATCATCGTCGGCGGCGCCGTCGTCCTCGCGGTCTGGCGGTTCATCTACTTCAAACTCCGATAGCAACTCCCCGCCCGTTGGGGGTATTCAAAAGGCGGTGTATGTCCGGGGTAAGCTCTTTTCGTGGTGGTTTCCCAGTTCGGAGAGATAGGAGTTACCAATGCGCAAATCACGGGGGCAGACCGGGACGGATATCGACTCCTACGCGGGTGCCGACGTTACGGCGGGCCGACTCGCGTTGCTGCACCACCCCGTCGTTCATTCGGTCCGGGTGTTGAACCACCGACGTGCCGAGGGAATCGGGATCGACGGGCCATCGGAGGGGGTTTCGGAGGTCGAGAATCCCGACGAATAGCTACTCTTTGACGCCGACGATGGTCATCTCGAACCCGTATTCGATTGGGCGTGGGTCCAACCCGGCAGCCTCGATGCGCTCGCCGAGTTCCGCCGCCGTATAGAACGTCGAATCGAACGCGACCACGCGCTCGGCCATATCCAGCAGCCGGCCGCGGCGGGTCGAACGGTCGAACTCACGAACCACGAGCACCCCGCCCGGTGCGAGCACGCGGGCGATCTCCTCGAGACAGCGGTCGTGATTCGGGAAGTGGTGGAGCGCGTCAACGATGATGACGGCATCGACCGACCCTGTCGCCAGCGGAAGGTCGGTCCCGCTGGCCTGTACCGTCTCCAGCCCCTTCGCGTGTGCCCGTTCGAGCATCCCACGGGCGGGATCGAGCACTGTCGCACCGACTTCCCTCGCCGCGCGTCCGGACCCGCCGCCCACCTCGACGATCCGGTCGATGTCCCGGTCGGCACACGCGAGCCCCTTTTCGAGGGACAGTGCGTCGGCCGGAGGCATGAACAGGTCGTACAGCGGAGCGAAGGTGTCGAACGCCGTCACGTCCCAGCGATTCATGTCGCGTCTATCGAGCGCCGAGCATAACACGGTTGCCCCCCTACGCCGACTGTGACCTCCGCTATCGCCGACCCCGTACTCCTGGGCTGGCCAGGGGATGGGCCGACGCTCCGACTGAACTACCGCGAGTTCAGCTACGCCGGGAAGTTCGTCATGTCGAACACGGGGAAGGCGGTGATTCGGGTGCGTGCGGGCAGCGACGAAAGCGACTCGACCGACAGCAAGTGGGACGACGACGTCCTCGCCGCGGTGGCGTTCAACGAGGACCGGACCGACCCCGAGACGTTGTGGCTCCGCTACGTGACCGTCCACGAGGACCGTCGCGGCGAGGGCCTCGGGCCGCGACTCTGTGCGTTCGTCACCCAGCGAGCGGCCGAACGCGGCTACCAACGGGTGCGAATCGCGGTCAACAATCCGTTTGCCTACGAGGCGCTTTATAAATCAGGCTTCGCCTTTAGCGGCGAGGAGACCGGCGTTGCCGAACTAGTCCTCGAACGGCCCGCCGACCGCTCCGCTGAACGGTCGACCGAGCAGTATCAGGCCGGGCTCGATATCTACCGCCAGCGGGACCTCTCCGAGGCGGAGCTGGCCTTTCTGGAACGCAAGCGTGGCGCGTCGCCCCCGACGGACGGCTGACGGCTTTCGGCTTTCAGCGGCGCCCCGACCCCGACGGTTTCAAGCGCCCGCGTGGCCAACGCCCGCCAATGGGAAACGCGGATATCCGACAACTGGCGGTCATCGAACCCAAGCCCTTCGAGGAGTTGACCGGCTCGGTCGTCGCCATCGACGCCCACAACTGGCTGTACCGCTATCTCACGACGACGGTCAAGTTCACCCGTAGCGAGGTCTACACCACCGACGACGGCGAGGAGGTCGCCAATCTCATCGGCGTCGTCCAGGGCCTCCCCAAGTTCTTCGAACACGACATCACGCCCGTCTTCGTCTTCGACGGCGGCGTCACCGAACTCAAAGACGAGGAGATCGCCGAACGGCGCGAACAGCGCGAGGCGTACGAGGACCAGCTCGAAGCCGCCCGCGAGGAGGGCGTCGAAGCCGCCGAGATCGCCACCCTCGAATCGCGAACCCAGCGGCTCACCGACACGATTCAGGAGACGACCCGCGAGTTGCTCGACCTGCTCGACGTGCCCTACATCGAGGCGCCCGCTGAAGGGGAGGCACAGGCCGCCCACATGGCTCGGAACGGCGACGTCGATTACGCCGGTTCGGAGGACTACGACAGCCTCCTTCTGGGAGCGCCCCGGACGCTTCGGCAACTCACCAGCAAGGGCGACCCCGAGTGCATGTACTTCGAGCGGACGCTCGAAAAGCACGATCTCACGTGGGAGCAGCTGGTCGACGTCGCCATCCTGATGGGCACCGACTTCAACGAGGGCGTCTCCGGCGTCGGCCCCAAGACCGCGGTCAAACTCGTCCGCGAGCACGGCGACCTCTGGAGCGTGCTGGAGTCTCGTGACGAGAATCTCCCCAACGCGGAGCGCATCCGGCACATGTTCCTCGACCCCGACGTGACCGACGACTACGACTACGACACCGAGATCAACCCCGACCTCGACGCCGCGAAATCCTACGTTACCGACGAGTGGGGAATCTCCGCTGACGAAGTCGAGCGCGGGTTCGAGCGCATCGAGGAGTCGGTCGTCCAGACCGGCCTCGACCGCTGGAGCTAGACCCCGAACCGGCTCCGGAATCCCCAGACCGTGGTGCTAGTGTGTGTGCACACTACAATTTATATGCGGCCGTCGCCTACCGGCGGGTATGAGCAGCGAGGGAGTCGACTCCGAGAGCAAGGTCTCGGGCAATCAGGCCAACATCCCGGCCCGTATCCGCCGGGAGCTCGATATCGACGACGGCGACAGACTCCGCTGGCACATCGAGGACGACGGCACGCTCCGCGTTCGGGTCGTCCAGCAACGAAGCGGTACGTTCGACGACTTCGACGGCTACGACGGCGATCGAGAAACGGAAGTCACCGACGAACACGACGCGTGGGGCGTCGACCACGAGTAGATGCCACGCGCACTCGTCGATACGACCGTCCTCTTCGCCGCGTCGTACCGCCGCGACGGCGCGCACGACGAGGCGCTCCCCATCCTCAGAGGGATCGACGCCGCGGACCTCCCGGAAGCGGTCGTCCTCGATTACGTACTCGCGGAGACGCTGAACGGCCTGACGACACATGCCGGACACGCTGACGCAGTCGATTTCCTCGACCGTATCGAGGAGAACGCGCGGTTCCACATCGATTCGCTGACGGCCGACGAACTCGCATCTGCGAAGGCGATCTTCCGGCGATACGAGGGGTTCTCACTCGTCGATGCCGCCATCGTCGCGTACATGCAGGCGGAGGGTCTCGGCTACCTCTACGCGTTCGACGACGATTTCGACGCCGCTGCGGACGTGTATCGCCTCCATACTGCGACCAACCCGTACCAACCCGAGTGATCCCCGGCGTCGGAACCCCGGTCAACGGACACTCCGGCTGTTTCATACTGTCGGCCGTAATTCCGTGAGTATTTTTCGAGCAACTCATCTCTCCCCCACGGTACTGCCCGGCTCAGCGTTTCTGCGATTTTAATAGGTACGTCCGACAGTATCAGAACGGGTCGACCCGTTCGGCATCCGCGGCGTCCGCCCGCGCCCGCTCGAAGACGTCGTCCGGCTCGACTTTCAGCAGTCCCTCCAGTCGCCCCTTCGTTTCGGGTTTATCAGGAGCCAATCGGTTACAGCCGGCCGAAATCCCGGCGTCCTCGAAGGTGCCCAGGACCTTCGCCCGTTCGACGATTTCGGGCTTGTCGACCGAAAAGAGTGGCCGGTGGACCGGCATCTCGACGGCGGCGCTGGTCACCTGCAGGTTCCGCGCGGTCTGGCTGGATTTCTGCCCCAGGACCTCGCCCGTGACGATGCCGGCGGCGTCCTCCTGTTCGCCGATGGCCTCGGCGACGGCGAAGAAGTACCGCCGAAGCGAGAGCATCCGCCCCCGGTCGACATGCTGGGCGATGTGGGCGACCGTCTCGCCGCCGTCGACGACGTAGGGCGTGATATCGTGGTTCGGCGCGCGTTCGGCGAGCCGTTCACAGGCCGAGATTGCGCGAGCGCGGTGGTCGACGCCGCCGTAGTCGCCCAGGTCGACGTAGACGGGGATGACCGGCGAGCCGTGGCGCATGGCCTCGAAGGCCGCGACGGGCGAGTCGATGCCGCCGGAGACGAGCGCGACGAGCGGTTCCTGCGTACCGACGGGCAGGCCACCGGGGCCCTCCCGGCGCTCCGCGAAGACGTAGGCCACCTGATGGCGAACGTCGGCCTCGAACCTGATGTCGGGGTCCTCCAGGTCCACGGCGGCATCGACGGCCTCCCCGACGGCGGCGCCGCCCTCGCGTTCGAGTTGCGGACTGGTGAACGGGTGGTCGCCGGCACGGGAGGCCCGGACGGCGTAGGTGTCGAACTCGTCGTCGCGCTCGCGGGCGAGTTCAGCGAGGGCTTCGTAGACGGCGTCGGTCTCGGGGGCGACCGTTCGGGCCGGACTGGCCGAGACGACGCCCGGGAGGTCGCTGGCGGCATCGGCGGCGGCGTCGGCGTCCTCGGTATCGACGATGAGACGGCCCGCAGTCCGCTCGACGTCGCCGTCGATATCACGAGCATCGAGGGCGGCCGCGAGGTTCGAGCGCAGTTGCTCTTCCATGTTGCGGCGGACGGGCCGGCCCTTCGTGCTGAGTTCGCCGTAGCGAACGACGACGCGGTTCATACCGGAACTCGCGGGTCGGCGGATAAATGCGTGCCGCTGTCGTGACGCGCCGGCTGGCCGACGACGGTACGCGGTGTTTTTCCTTCCGGGCGCTTACCAACCGGGTATGACTCCCGAAGAGGTCGAAGAACGCATCGAAGCGGCCATCGAGGACTGCGAGGCGACCGTCGAACGAGCGCGCGGCGAACACGACGACGACCACCTGCGGGCGACGGTCGTCTCGCCGGCCTTCGAGGGCGAATCCCTCCTCGACCAGCACGACATGGTCTACGACGCGCTCGGGGAGGCGATGACCACGGAGATTCACGCCTTGGAGTTGACGACGCGCACGCCCGAGTGAGGAACGGAACTAACGGCCGAGACCCCCCGAACCTATCGGTCGCGGCGGTTCGACGCGCGTTTCGATGATTTTTACGTACCCCGGTGTGACCCTCCGAGTATGGCTGACGACGAGCAGGAATACCGGACCGAACAGGACAGTCTCGGCGAGATGCAGGTGCCGGCCGACGCCTACTGGGGCGCCCAGACCCAGCGGGCCATCGGCAACTTCCCCGTCTCGGGGCTCACCTTCCAGCGGCGCTTCATCCGCGCGCTCGGCATCGTGAAGAAGGCCGCCGCGCAGGCGAACGTCGAACTCGACCTCCTTGAGGAGGACAAGGCCGACGCCATCATCGAGGCCGCCGACGAGGTCATCGCCGGCCAGCACGACGACCACTTCCCGGTCGACATCTTCCAGACCGGCTCCGGCACCTCCTCGAACATGAACGCCAACGAGGTCATCGCCAACCGCGCCACCGAGATCTACGGCGGCGAGATCGGCACCCGGGAGATCCACCCCAACGACCACGTCAACTACGGGCAGTCCTCCAACGACGTCATCCCGACGGCGATGCACGTTGCCTCTCTGGAGGCCGTCGAACGCGACGTCATCCCCGGCCTCCAGACGCTCGCCGACGCCCTCGAAGCGAAAGAGGAGGAATTCGACGACGTCGTCAAGACCGGCCGCACCCACCTGCAGGACGCAACGCCGGTCCGACTCGGCCAGGAGTTCGGCGGCTACCGCGCCCAGATCGAGAAGGGCATCCAGCGCGTCTCCGCGGTCCGCGACAGCCTCGGCGAACTCGCCCTCGGCGGCACCGCCGTCGGGACGGGCCTCAACACCCACCCTGAGTTCCCGGCTCGCGCCGCCCAGAACATCTCCTCGGAGACCGGCCTCGAATTCCAGGAAGCCAGCAACCACTTCGAGGCGCAGGCAGCCCACGACGCCATGAGCGAGGCCCACGGCGCGCTCCGTGTCGTCGCCGGTTCGATGAACAAGATCGCCAACGACCTCCGACTGCTCGCCTCCGGTCCGCGGAACGGTCTCGGCGAGATCGAGCAGCCGGAGAACCAGCCCGGTTCGTCGATCATGCCCGGCAAGATCAACCCGGTCGTCGCCGAGTCGGTCAATCAGGTCCACAAGCAGGTCGTCGGCAACGACGCCGCCGTTTCGGCCGGGGCCGCCCGCGGTGAGATCGACCTCAACCTCTACAAGCCGGTTCTCGCCTACAACTTCCTCCAGAGCGCGAACATCATCGCCAACAGCGCGGAACTGTTCGGCGAGCGCTTCGTCGCCAAACTCGAAGCCAACGAGGACCACTGCAAGAAGCAGGTCGACCAGTCGATGGCGCTGGCGACGGCGCTCAACCCTGCAATCGGCTACGACAAGGCCTCGAAGGTCGCGAAGAAGGCCCTCGAAGAGGGCAAATCCGTCCGCGAGGTCGCCGTCGACGAAGGCTACCTCAGCGAGGGGGAAGCCGACGAGGTGCTCGACCCCGCCGCGATGACCGAGCGGGTCATTCTGGGCGACGACTGAGGCCGAAGCCGCTTTTCCTGCCGCCACGCTTTCGCTCCCTTCAAAAGCCGCCACCCCGACTCTCCGGTAATGAGCGACGACGACCACGACCACCCCGAACCGGACCGTGAGGAGTTCCACCACGACCCGGTCGAACACGCCAGCGTCTCCGCGGGCATGTCCGTCGCCGACCTCGTCGGCGAGTACGGCAAGGCCGGCATCGGTGCCGCCGACCTCAGCGAGGCCATCGACGTCACCGGCGAGATGTTCGCAAGCGACGAAACGACGGTCTTTCTCGGCCTCGCGGGCGCGATGGTGCCTGCCGGCATGCGGCAGATCGTCGCGGACCTCATCCGCGACGGCTACGTCGACGCGCTGGTGACGACCGGCGCGAACCTCACCCACGACTCCATCGAGGCCATCGGCGGCAAACACCACCACGGTACCGCGGAACACGACGAACTCTCGGAACGCGAGTTCGACGAACGACTGCGCGACGAGGAGGTCGACCGCATCTACAACGTCTACCTGCCGCAGGAGCATTTCGCGCTCTTCGAGAACCACCTCCGCGAGGAGGTCTTCGACGAGATCGGCGAGGACGTCGTCTCCATCGCCGATTTCACCCGCGAACTCGGCCGGGCCAACGCCGCGGTCAACGACCGCGAGGACATCGACGAGGACGCCGGCATCGCCGCGGCGGCCTATGCGAACGACGTGCCCGTCTACGTGCCTGCCATTCAGGACTCCGTGCTCGGCCTCCAGGCGTGGCTCCGCTCGCAGGTCACCGGCTTCTCGCTGGACGCGCTGAAGGACATGTCGCCGCTCAACGACCTCGCCTACGAGGCCGAATCGACGGGCGCCATCGTCGTCGGCGGTGGCGTCCCCAAGAACTACGTCCTCCAGACGATGCTCGTGACGCCCGATGCCTACGACTACGCCGTCCAGTTGACCATGGACCCGCCGCAGACCGGCGGTCTCTCCGGGGCGACGCTCGACGAAGCCCGCTCGTGGGGCAAACTGAAAAAGGACGCCCGGAACGTCTCGGTCTACGCCGACGCCACCATCACCCTCCCGCTCGTCGTCGCCGGCGCGCTCGACGAGGCCGAATAGCCCTATTCGACGCCAGCGTGTCTTGCGATTCCTTGGCGGGGCAGATACCGAGGTATAGGGTCAGATACCCGCCGTGTTCGTACTCCCGCATTCGGGACACTGCGCCAACTCGCCGAGCGGTGGGTGGTCGACTCGGTTCCACGCGTCGTCGCCCGGTGGTGCCTCGAAGCCGCATTCGAGACACCGCTGTTTGGTTGTCGCGGACATACCTACCCATGTGTCGCGGTGTCACTTAACGATACCTTGCTCCCCGGAACTGAGCCGCCCCCAGTCGAGGCGGAGATGAAGAAAGCGTTCAGCCGGCGGACCACCACGCATTTGCGGGAGGCACACTACTGTATAGCCGATATGTCAGACGTAGCCGACCTGTTCGAGGAACTGCAGGCCGAACTCGAAGACAGCAGCCGGAACCTGAGCGATATCATCCAAAGCGCCGTCGAGGACCCCGCTTCGGCGCCGAACGTCGCCGTCGAACTGCTGGAGGAAGCCGCCAGTCGAAGCCAGTCGGTCGGCGAACTCCTGCAGGACTTCGTTCAGGAGAGCGACGACGTGGTCGGCGAGTTCACCAACGGCAACCTCTTCGTCGATCTGGGCGACGAGGACTTCGCGCTCGACCTCGACGATGACATCCTGCTGGTCGACCCCACCGACGAGGAGTTCGAGGACCTCCTTCGGAGCCTCGACGTCTTCGGCATCGGCGAGCAACTCGGCTTCATCCCCTCCGAGGACCGCTGACCGTCCTGCGACCACCCAGATAACGAACCGTTTTTGCGGCGGTTGCTCGAACCGACGGCATGGAGCGTCACCGCGAGTCGCGACACGACGCACCCCTCGTCGCCAGTACGGGTCGGTGATGACTGATAAATGACGACCACTGTCCGTATGACGCGAACAACACTTCTTAGCGGCCCCGAACCGTTGGCCGGCTATGGCGACTGAATCGCCGGACTATCGACTCAGCGATGCTGACGAGAACGTCCATCTCGGCGTCTGGAACAAGGAGTTAGCGCCCGCGCTATCGGTCGAATCGGGCGCAGTCGTCGAGTTCGAATGCCGTGACGCGGCGAACGGAAAATTCGACGAGGAATCGACGCCCGAGGACCTCATGGAGACGTCCTTCGCGGGCCATCCGCTCACCGGGCCCGTCCACGTCGAGGGCGCCGAGCCGGGCGATGTCCTCGAAATCGAGTTGCTCGATTTCCAGCACAAGGGCATCGGCGTCTCGTACTTCTATCCCGAATCGGCCGAAAAAGGACTGCTTCCGGCGGTCTTCGACGAACCGGGACTCTACATCTGGGACCTCGACGGCGACGTCGGCCACTTCGTGAACGGCATCGAGGTGCCCCTCCACCCGTTCCCGGGCATCGTCGGCCTCGCGCCCTCCGCGCCCGGCGACCACAGCACGACGCCACCCCGTCGCGTGGGCGGCAATCTCGACATCAAACACCTCACGGCGGGGTCGACGCTGTATCTGCCCATCGAGGTCTCGGGCGCGATGGCCAGTATCGGCGACTGTCACGCCGCACAGGGTGACGGCGAGGTCTGTGTCACCGGCATCGAGGCCCCGATGGACGTCACCGCCCGGCTCTCGGTGCGGTCGGACATGGACATCGACCAGCCACGCTTCGAGACGACTGGCCCGTTCACGCCCACGGGCGTCGACGAGCAGATGTACGGGACGACGGGCGTCGCCGACGACCTCATGGACGCGACGAAACTGGCCGTCCGCCACATGATCGACCATCTCAACGAGGAGCGCGGCCTCACGCGTTCGGAAGCGTACCTCCTCTGTTCTGCCGCGGTCGATCTGAAACTCAATCAGGTCGTGAACCAACCGAACTGGACGGTCTCCGCGTATCTCCCCGAGAGCCTGTTTCCCGAAGAACAGACAGGGGAGTGACCGGTCCCCGGAACCCACTTTGCTGGGGGACCACTACGACCGACCGGCCGATGACGAGCGAGTGGGCCGAGTCGGTGTAGGCAGCCGACGGTGACGAGCCCTATGAGTGCCGAGGCCACCGATTTACTGGTAGAATAGGTCTCTGTGGGAATCTGGTTGTGGCCACAGTAGACATAGGCTCCGGTCAGGTCCCCGCCGAGCAGGCAGACACGGATTCATGAACGTCACCGAGCAATCACACTATCTGGCCGCCGAAATCCCCAACCGGTCTCGGCGCCCTCGATTTCGCGTTCGGCTCTCAGGTAGGGTCCAGCAGCTCTACCGGATGCCGAACCGACCGATCGCTCAACGAGGCCACCTGCTCACAGCAGGAGGTGCCGCTTGCTACGACCGGCCCCTCGTCCAGGTCCTCGAGTAGCCGTTCGCCAACGTCGACGCTGAGTTCGTAGTACTCGGACTTGTAGC
>NZ_JAZKTR010000054.1:0-14606 GCF_036625485.1 Natronomonas sp.
TCGCGGAAGGCGACCATCGCCGCCGCGAGACTCCCCTTCATGTCGGCGGCACCCCGCCCGTAGAGCCGTCCCTGCCGTTCCATCACGACGTAGCCGTCCTCGTCTGTCTGGTCGTCGTCCGGCGGCACCACGTCGTGGTGGCCGACCAGCGCGAGGGACGTGTCGGCGCCCTCGTTCCGCCGGGCGATGACGTTTCCCGCATCGGTGTGGACGACCGACGCGTCGGTATGCTCGCGGAGCCAGTCGGCGACGAAGACACCCGCCTCGCGTTCGTCCTCGTGGCTGGGGATGGCGACGAGGTCGCGAGTCAACTCGGGAAGCGACATATCGGCGGCGACGGCCGCCAGCGACTTGAGAACCGGGGCCACGTGACGGGTGTTCGCACGCCCATCACGGTTTTTATACGCGTCGAAACCCCAGCTAAGGCATGGAGATTTTGCCGGACACGAGCGCGGTCATCGACGGCCGCGTGTCGGAACGCGTTGATGCCGACGGCTTTAGCGGCACCGTATACATCGCGGAGGCGGTCGTCGGTGAACTGGAGGCACAGGCCAACGCCGGCCGCGATAGCGGCTGGGACGGCCTCGAAGAGCTCCAGCGGCTCGCCGACCTCGCCGACGAGGGGGCCATCACGGTCGAGTACGTCGGCCGACGGCCCGAAGCAGTCGAGAAGCGGGAGGCCGAGGAGGGCGAGATCGACGCCCTCATTCGCGACCTCGCGGAGGAACACGGCGCGGTTCTGCTGACGAGCGATATCGTCCAGGCCGAAGTCGCCCGCGCGAAGGGCCTCGACGTCGACTACGTCGAACCGCGGACCGAAGACGAGACCGAACTCGGCATCAAGGCCTACTTCGACGACGAGACGATGTCGGTTCACCTCAAGACCGGCGTCCGACCGATGGCCAAACGCGGCGCTATCGGCGATATGGCCTACGAGAAGATCGGCGAGGAAGCACTCAGCGAAGAGCAGATGCGCACGTTCGCCAACGACGTCATCGACACCGCCCGGTCCTCGAACGACGGTTTCATCGAACTCTCCCATCCGGGCATGACCATCGCCCAGATTCGGGACATGCGTATCGCCGTCGCCGAACCGCCCTTCGCGGACGCCATCGAGATCACGGCGGTTCGCCCCATCGTCAAGACCGAACTCGACGACTACGAGCACGCCGACGACCTCCGGGAGCGCTTCACCGAACACCAGCGCGGCGTCCTCATCTCGGGTGCGCCCGGCGCCGGGAAATCGACGTTCGCACAGGCCGTCGCGGAGTTCCTCAACGACGAGGGCTTCGCCGTCAAGACCATGGAGAAGCCCCGTGACCTGCAGGTCGGCCCCGAGATCACCCAGTACACCGAACTGGGCGGGTCGATGGCAAACACCGCCGACTCCCTCTTGATGGTCCGGCCGGACTACACCATCTACGACGAGGTCCGCAAGACCTCGGACTTCGAGACCTTCGCGGACATGCGGCTGGCCGGCGTCGGCATGATCGGCGTCGTTCACGCCACCCGCGCAATCGACGCCCTCCAGCGCCTCGTCGGCCGGGTCGAACTCGGCATGATCCCGCAGGTCGTCGACACCGTCGTCTACATCGAGGAGGGTGACGTCCACACCGTCTACGACGTGACGACCGAGGTGAAGGTCCCCCACGGCCTCGTCGAGGAGGACCTCGCCCGCCCCGTCATCGTCATCGAGGACTGGGAGACCGGCGAACCCGCCTACGAGATCTACACCTTCAACCGCCAGGTCGTCACCGTCCCCCTCGAAGGCGCCGAAGGCGACGAGGGCAGCGAAACCGGCGTCGAGCGCGTCGCGAAACAGGAAATCGAGCGAGAGGTCCGCTCGGTTGCCAACGGCCACGTCGACGTCGAACTCAAAGGTTCGAACACCGCCGTCGTCTACGTCGAGGACGACGACATCTCGTATGTCATCGGCAAGGGCGGCGGGCGTATCAACCAGATCGAGGACCGTCTCGGCATCGACATCGACGTCAAGACCTTCGACGAGCGCCCCGGCGGCAAGGCCGGAACCACCAGTTCGGGCGCCTCCGGCGGCCAGCAGGGTGACATCGTCACACCCGACGTGACCAGTCGTCACGTCATCATCCCGCTCGACGACTACCACGGCGACACCGTCGAGGTACAGGCCGACGGCGAGTACCTCTTTACCGCCACCGTCTCCCGCGGCGGCGAGATTCAGGTCTCCCGCGGGTCGGCCATCGCCGACGAACTCGAAGCCGCCATCGACCGCGGCAAGCAGATTACTGTGGTTCCGCAGTAAGCCGCTTTTCGCCCGCAAACCTTTAGGCAGGCGCGCGAAACCGCTTTCGGGGGCGTTCGAAGAACGCACCCTCGGCGGAGGCTACCCTGGTTTTTTATAAGTAAGATAGAGTGTCAGCGTTCGCGCAGCCAGCACAACCCACAAATGTCGCCCCCGCGTATCTTCAGTAATGTCGCTTAACGCTCCCCGCGCAGTCGCTGGATTCGGCCTCGGTGCTCTTCTGTGGGGAGCCATCGTGATGGCCGTCGTCACGTCGGGCGTGTTGCCGGCGGGCTTCGAGTTGCCGATCGGCTTCGCCCTCCTGATGCCGGTTCTGGTCGGCATCACCATCGCGCTTCCCGGCGGGTTCGACGGGGCGATCTACTTACAGAACGAGGATGTCCCGACCATCGTTATCGACACGATTCTCGTTTTGCTGGCCGCGCTGTTGACGGCTGCAGTCGTCATCATCTTCCTCTCGGAAGTGGCGACAGCAGTCGTTTCGGTCCCCGAATTCGTCTACGTTCCAGTCACGTTCGGTCTCACCACCATCGCCGGCTTCGCCACCTTCGGCTCGCGAAATATCGACTACTACGAAGCATAGGCTGGGCGCCGGACAACGAATCGAAACAGGGACTCAAACAACAGAAGCATCCGCCGAGTGGGGCGCTTGAAAAGCGCCCCTGAGGCGGTTCGCCGGACGAGAGTGCCGACGGCGCTCGAGTCCGGTAGCGCCGACTGACTAACGCGAGCCGGAGTGAAGCGAAGGCTCGCGGCTGGAAGGAGGTGCGCATATTTTCACCACGTTTTTGCCGAGAACGCGGGTCGCGACAATGCCGCGACCCGCGTTCTCGTGTAAAAAGTGGGTGTTAGTCGTCGCAGCAGGCCGTATCAGTGCCGCCGTCGGCAGTGGCCTCTACGGGGGTCTGGAGTTCGTAGAGGTTCTGCCGTGCGTCGGCGAAGTAGACGTCCTCGGAGACTATTTCGATGTCTTCGAGCCGTTCGAGCGCGTAGCGGACGGTTCGAGCCGAGAGCATGGACTCCTCGACGATGTCCTTCTGGGTCATCGGCCCGTTGTACTCAAGCACCTTGTACACGAGCTTCGCGCTGGGCGGAAGGTCGGTAAGTTCTTCCCCGTCAGAATCGGCCATCTGTACCGATATAAACGGGAGCCAACCGTATAAAGATTGAGGGGGCGTCCGAGAATCGAGGAATCCGACGTCACGGGAACGAACGGCTTTTGGCGACGGCTCGCGGACGCATGAATATGGCAACGGATACGGCCGAACGTCGAGCAGCGCATGTCCGTGGTGTCACCGTCACTGCGGTCGCGTGTCTCGCTGGTGTCGTCGCCGCCGTCATCTCGTCGATGGTGGCCAGCGGCGCGAGCGATACGCTCGGCGTCTACGTCCTCGCGGCCGCCATCATCGTCCAGTTCCCGCTGTTGCGGGTACTGGAGATGGCGGGCCTCGAGCTCGACATCGAGGATTTCGGCGCGAAGGATTACCTGTACGTGGCGTTCATGACCTTCGCGCTCTGGTTCGTCTGCTGGGCAATCCTGCTCGAAACCGGAGCGAGCCTCTGATGGCGGACGACAGTATCGCCGTCGTCGACCTCGACCGGTGTCAGCCGGACCGGTGTAACTACGAGTGTGCGAACTACTGCCCGCCGAACCGGACCGGCGAGGAGTGTATCGTCACTCGCGAGGAACGCTACGATGACGACGACCTGTATTCGGGCGGCCCCGACCAGATCTCGATCTCCGAGGAGCTGTGTCTGGGCGAAACCTGCGGGATCTGCGTCGAGAAGTGCCCGTTCGACGCCATCGAGATCATCAATCTCCCGCAGGAACTCGACGAGGAGCCGACCCATCGCTACGGCGAGAACGCATTCTCCCTCTACGGCCTGCCGGCCCCACAGGAAGGGCGGGTCACAGGTATCCTCGGCCCCAACGGCATCGGGAAGACGACCGCGGTCCGTATCTTGGCCGGCGAGATCACGCCGAATCTCGGCGACTTCAACGACGAGCCGAGCTGGGAGACCGTCCTCGACGAGTACCGCGGGACGGCCCTGCAGGATTACCTCGAGGACCTCCGAGAGGGCGACGTGACTGTCGCCCGCAAACCGCAGTACGTCGACAAGATTCCCGAGCAGTTCGACGGCGAGACGCAGGAACTGCTCGACGGCGTCGACGAACGCGGTGTCGCCGACCAGATCGTCGAACGGCTCGGCATCGAGCCCATCGTCGACCAGCCCATCGACACGCTGTCGGGCGGCGAACTCCAGCGAGTGGCCATCGCGGCGACGGTCGTCCGGGACGCTGATTTCTACTTCCTCGACGAGATCACGCCGTATCTCGACATCGGCCAGCGCGTGACGGCCGCACGGCTGATCCAGGAACTCTCCGAGGAGGGCCGCTCGATGCTGGTCGTCGAACACGACCTCGCGGTGCTGGACCTGCTGGCCGACGCCCTCCACGTCGCCTACGGTGAGCCCGGCGCCTTCGGCGTCATCACGCCGCCGAAGTCCACGAAGGGCGGCATCAACCAGTATCTCGAGGGGTACCTCGAAAACGAGAACATGCGCATCCGACCGGGCGCCATCGAGTTCGAGGAACACGCCCCCCGAACGGCGACGCGCGGTGACACCCTCGTCGAGTACCCCGACATGACCAAGACATACGGGGACGGCGAGTTCAGCCTCGATATCGACGGCGGCGAGATCCGGAACAACGAGGTGCTGGGCATCGTCGGCCCCAACGGCATCGGGAAGTCGACGTTCGCGAAGATCCTCGCCGGCCGCCTCGAACCCGAGGAAGGCGCCTTCGACGCCGACCTCGACATCTCGTATAAACCGCAGTACGTCGAGATCGACCAGCCGATGCGCGTCGACTCGTTCCTTCGGTCGATCACGGACGATTTCGGCACCTCCTACTGGAACACCGAGATCGCCCAGCCGCTCCAGCTGGAACGCATCATGGAGCAGAACCTGCCGGACCTCTCCGGCGGCGAGCGCCAGCGGGTCGCCATCGCGGCGTGTCTCTCGAAGGACGCCGACCTCTACCTGCTTGACGAGCCCTCGGCGCACCTCGACGTCGAACAGCGCGTCCTCGCGACGCGTGCGATTCGGCGCTACACCGAGACCCACGACAAGACGGCGATGGTCATCGACCACGACATCTACATGATCGACCTGCTTGCGGACCGCCTGCAGGTCTTCGAGGGGACGCCGGCCGAACACGGCCACGCCGGCCGCCCGATGGGCATGCGCGAGGGGATGAACACGTTCCTCGCGAACCTCGATGTCACCTTCCGCCGCGACGAGCGGACCGGTCGCCCGCGTATCAACAAGCCCGGTTCCCAGAAGGACCGCGAACAGAAGAAGCAGGGCGAGTACTACTACGCGCCGACCGATACCGACGAGGAGTAATCAGTACTGCGGCAGCCGCCGCGACTGTGCCGACCCCTCGACGAACGGTAGCGCGGCGATGTCGGCGTCGATCTCCTCGCCATCCACGCGCGTCGTGAGTTCCTCGCTATCGAGACCGTACTCCACCAGCGCGAGCGCTGCTGGACCGTCGATAGTTGGGCAGTCGCTCGCGCGCGTGATCTCGCCGGCGTGGCTGTCGCCGTCGAAGACGGCGGCGCCGGCCTCGGGGACCGCCTCGGGCCGAAGGCCGACCAGTTTCCGGGAGGGCCGGCCCTGGTTTTCGATCTTGGAGACGACCTCCTGGCCGACGTAACAGCCCTTCTCGAAGTCCAGCGCGTTCCGGAGGCCGAGGACGTTCGGGACGTTGCCCTCGAGTTCGGTATCGAAAAGCGGTGTGCCGGCCTCCAGCGTCAGGTTCTCGTAGGTCTCGTAGCCGAAGGGCGCGGCGTTGAGGCCGTGGTTGATGAGCGCGTCGAAGACGTCCTCGGCGTCCTCGGCCGCACAGATGACCTCGTAGCCTTCCTCGCCAGTGAGATCGTCGGTGCGGACGACGGTGACGCCCCAGTCGCCGAGGGTACCCCGGACGAACGAGAGGGGTTCGTCGGGGGAGCCGGGGCCGGTGAGGACGGAAGCGATCTTCTCGGTGGCTTTCGGGCCGTGGACGCCGAAGACGCCGAAGTCATCGGTTGCGACGCGGATATCGACGTCCTGGATGAACGTCTTTTTTGCCCACCCCTCGGCCAGGGGAGCGGCCTGCTGGGGCGGCGTGAAACAGAGCAGTTTCTCGCCGGCGTTATAGACGTAGATATCGGTCTCGATGGCGCCCTGCGGGTCCAGAAGGAGCGCGTAGACGCCGTGGCCGTCCTCGGCAGGGACGCGGTTCGTGAGGGCGTTGTCGACGAACTCGACCCGGTCGTCGCCGACCACCTCGACGACGCCGTAGCCCATCTCCATGACGCCGACGACGTTCCGAACCGCGCGGTGGACGCGCTCGGGACGGCCGTAGTGGGCGGCGACGCGGCGCCCGCCGCGTTCGGTGAACGTCGCGTCGTGGGCAGCGTGGATGTCCTCGACGACTGTCATTGTGGGACGAAAGGTGGCGGCACGGTAAAACAGCCGCGGGTCATGGGCGTCAGAGGCCGAGTTTCTGCCGGAGCCGTTCGAGGACGGACGGTTCGTCTTCGTCGTTGCTGGTCGGTTCGGGAACGACCCGGTCGGCGGGGTAGATACGCATCGCCTCCTCCTCGTTTTCGACGTCGATGAGGCCCGCTTCCTTGAGATCCGCCAGCGCGGTTTCGAGGTCGTCGATATCGATGTCGACATCGACGCCCGCGCGGAGTTCGAAGACCGTCATCCCTTCCTCGCTCCGGTCGACGAGCGCGTCGAGCACCGCGACCTCGGCTTCGTCGCGGTCCCGGTACTCCCGCTTTGCCTGCATACGACGGCCTTGGCCCGGGTGCGTCTTAACCGTTCGCCGGGAGGAGGCGGTCATGGTGTCTCAACCTTTATGCCCTCCACACGGGCACAATCCCCCAATGGGACTCAAATGTTCGATACTCGGCCACGCCTTCGAGCCGACCGGAACCGAAACGGAGCGCCAAGAGCAGGGTAGCGAGGTCGTCACGACCGTCCGCGAGATAGAGGAGTGTACGCGCTGTGGCAAGGAGCGCGTCGTCTCGGAGACGACCGAAGTCACGACCGTCGTCGACTCCGAGGAGGTAGACATCGACGAGGGCGCGACGACGGCCGATATCGACGGCGGCGCTGGTGCCGATAGCGCCGGCGGAGCAGGCGAGGGGGGCGCCTTCGACGGCGTCGTCGACCGAAGCATGGGCGAGGAAGACGCCGAGGTCCTCGACGACACCGAAGAGGAGGAAGCCGACGAGGCCGCCGCCGACGCCGCGGCCGCGGTAGACGAACTCGCCGAGACGCCCGACGAGGAGGAGGAGCCAGTCATCGAGGACCGCGACCCCGAAGAGGAGGACGCCGAGATCCTGACCGACGACGACGAACCGGAGCGTGATCCCGGCGAATGGCCCGACGACGAGGACGTCGTGGCGGCCCACGAGCCGGCAATCGACCCCGAAGACGACGAGGAAGCCGCGGCGGACGCCGACGCCGGCCCGGAACCCGAGTTCGAGCCCGAGCCGGCGGACGACGAGGACCGGTTGGCCGGAATCACGGTGCCGGAGGGCACGATCGTCTGTCCGGAGTGTGGCTTCACGGTCGATGCGGAATCGTCGTATCGCGACGGCGACCCCTGTCCCGAGTGTGGGGCGTGGCTCGTCGAGGACGACGAGTAGTCCTCCCACCTCGAAAACGGTATACCGTCGGCTCACAATAGCCCGCCTATGGAAGAGTACAAGATGCGTCGTGGGGAGTACCTCGAAGAACGAGTCCCCGACCTCGAAGCGAAAATCGAGGAGATGTTCGGCGAAATAACGGGTACCGAGGAGTTCAAAGGCAGCGACCTCTACGTCGTCGGCAACCCCGACAACCCCGTCTTCGAGCGGGTCGTCGCGGGCGCCGTCGAATACTCCGGCAAGAAGGACAAACTCGCCGTCGACTTCGTCGAACGGGACCTCCAGGACCTCATGGAGACCGGTGACGTCGACGCCGCCGAGGACGCCAACAACGCGAAAAACGACTTCCTGCTGGAGTGTACGGGCCGAGACGCCAAGGCGCGCCGTGAGTCCATGAAGCGCGCCGTCGAGGACGACGCTGAAAAACCCGACAACGTCTGAACGACTATCCACGGTTCTTCTTCGGAGCGCGGCCCCGAACAGCCGCTGTTGTAACCCCGCCACAGCCCCGTGTGAGCCGCCCTCGCATGGTGAGCAATTCTTGCCGTAACTCGTGGTTATAGAAGAACGGAGCGATATGCGTACTATACATGAGCAACGAGGAGCGAAAGCGAGGGGGCGACGGCCTCGGGTTCGGCACCCGGTGTCTGCACGTCGGGCAGGGACCGGACCCCGAGACGGGCGCCGCCGCGCCGCCGATCTATCAGACTACCTCCTACGAGTTTCCGGACGCCGATATCGCGGCCTCTCGGTACGCGCTGGAGGACGATGGCAACGTCTATTCTCGTATCGCCAATCCGACCGTCCGCGCGCTCGAAGAGCGGTTGGCCTCCCTAGAGGGCGGCACCGACGCCCTCGCGACCGCCTCGGGCATGGGCGCACTCGACGCCGCGACGCTCGTCCTCGCCGAAAACGGCGACAACGTCGTTTCGGCCTCCTCCATCTACGGCGGCACCCACACCTATCTCACCCACACCGCCGGCCGCCGCGGCATCGAGGCCCGATTCGTCGACACGCTCGACCCACAGGCCTACGCCGACGCCATCGACGAGAACACCGCCTACGTCCACTGTGAGACGGTCGGCAACCCCGCGCTGGTGACGCCGCCGCTGGAGGAGATCGCCGACGTGGCCCACGACCACGGCGTGCCGCTGTTCGTCGACAACACCTTCGCCACCCCCGCGCTCTGTCGCCCGCTCGAGCACGGCGCCGACCTCGTCTGGAACTCCACGACCAAGTGGATCCACGGCTCCGGGACGACGCTGGGCGGGATTCTCGTCGACGACGGCTCCTTTCCCTTCGACGAGTATCCGGAGAAGTACCCCGAGATCGCGAAGCCGAACCCCGCCTTCGACGGCGTCGTCTTCACCGAGCGGTTCGGCGACCGCGCCCTCACGATGGCCGCCCGCCAGCGGGCGACCCGCACCCTCGGCGACCAGCAGTCCCCATTCGACGCGTGGGCGACCCTGCAGGGCGTCGAGACTCTCCAGTTGCGGATGGAACGCCACTGCGAGAACGCGCGAGCGGTCGCCCAATTCCTCGACGACCACCCCGAGGTCGCGTGGGTCACCTACCCCGGCCTCGACGACCACGAAACCCACGACAACGCCTCGAAGTACCTCGACGGTGGCTACGGCGGCATGATCGCCTTCGGCCCCGAAGGGGGCTACGAGGCCGGCAAGCGGGTCTGTGAGGATACCGAAGTAGCGAAGTTCCTCGCCAACATCGGTGACGCACGCACGCTTGTCATCCATCCCGCCTCGACGACTCACGCCCAGTTGACCGAAGACGAACAGCGCGCAAGCGGCGTCACGCCCGACCTGATTCGACTCTCGGTCGGCGTCGAGGACGTCGACGACATCATCGCTGACCTCGATAGCGTACTATGACACAGGAAACAGTCTCCCTCGGTGAGTTCACCTTCGAATGCGGCGAGTCCATCGACGACCTCGAAATCGCCTACGAGACCTACGGCGAGTTCACGGGCGACAACGCCGTCCTCGTCTGCCATGCCCTGACCGGTAGCGCCCACGTCGCCGGCAGTCGCCGCCGCGCGGATACCGCGGGGCAGGCCCACGCGTGGTGGGACGACATCGTCGGCCCCGGCAAGGCCGTCGACACGACCGAGTACTACGTCATCTGTGCGAACATTCCGGGGTCCTGCTACGGTTCCTCGGGGCCGGCGACCATCAATCCAGAGACGGGCGAACCGTGGGGCACCGACTTCCCCGCCGTCACGGTCGGCGACTGGACGCGCGCCCAGCGGCGCCTGCTCGACGAGTTGGGAATCCCGAACCTCCATGCCGTCATCGGCGGCTCCGTCGGCGGGATGAACGCCCTCGATTGGGCCAAACGCCACCCCGACCACGTCGAACGGGTCATCGTCATCGCCGCGGCCGCCCGACTCGACCCCCAGTGTCTCGCGCTGGATGCCATCGCCCGCCGCTCGATCACGACCGACCCCAACTGGAACGGCGGCGACTACTACGGCGACGAGGACGAGCCGCCGACCCACGGGCTGGCGTTGGCCCGACAGATCGGCCACATCATGTACCTCTCGAAGTCCTCGATGGAAGATAAGTTCGGCCGCCGCTCCGCCGGGATGGACGCCGGACGCGATACGTTCCCAGCCGACCCCGCTGCCGGCTTCTTCCCGTATCGCGAGGTCGAGTCCTATCTCGACTATCAGGGCGAGAAGTTCGCCGAGCGGTTCGACGCCAACTCGTATCTCTACCTCACGCGGGCGATGGACAACTACGACCTCGCCTCGGGTTACGAGAACGACGCCGACGCCGTGGCGGCCTTCGACGGCGAGGCCCTGATGATCTCCTTTACCGGCGACTGGCACTTCACGACCGAGCAATCCGAATCGCTCGCGGAGGCCTTCCGCGCCAGCGACACCACCACCGCTCACCACGTCATCGATTCGGATCACGGCCACGACGCCTTCCTCGTCGAACCCGACCGCGTCGGCCCGCCCGTCGACGACTTCCTCGCGTCGGGCGTCCGCGGGAAGGCCGTCTCCGATACCGTCGAGCGGGAGGATTCGGGCGACGAGTTCGCTCCCGTCCACACCAGTCTCTTTTCCGACTGATACGGATTGTTGTAACAAATTACCGGCGAACACCGATCCGTACCGGGTGCTCGCCGGTAAACGACTACAACGATCCGTATGACCGCGTCATAGACTCCGGATAGCGTTGTCGCAAGGGTCGGTATTTATCCCCAGGTCACGTCTCGAATCAGGTATGGCCGACAGAGACGACCTGCACACCGACTCGCTGCACGCGGGACAGGAAGCCGACCCGACGACGGGCGCTCGCGCACCGCCGATCTATCAGACGACCTCCTACGAGTTCGAAGACGCCGAACACGCCGCGGACCTCTTCGCCCTCCGGGAGCCGGGGAACATCTACTCCCGGATCATGAATCCGACCAACGCCGTCCTCGAAGAGCGGCTAGCGACACTGGAGGGCGGCGTCGCCGCCATCGCCACCTCCTCGGGGATGGCCTCTTTCGACCTCGCGACGTTCGTCCTCGCGTCGGCGGGCGACAACATCGTCTCGGCGTCGTCGCTGTACGGCGGCACCTACACCTACCTCACCCACACCGTCGAGCGCCGCGGCGTCGAAACCCGCTTCGTCGACACGCTCGATTACGAGGCCTACGCCGACGCCATCGACGAGGACACCGCCTTCGTCCACTGTGAGACCATCGGCAACCCCGCGCTGGTGACGCCGGACTTCGAGCGACTGGCCGAGATCGCCCACGACAACGGCGTGCCGCTGTTCGTCGACAACACCTTCGCGACCCCGGCGCTGTGCCGCCCGCTCGAACACGGCGCCGACCTCGTCTGGAACTCCACGACCAAGTGGATCCACGGCTCCGGGACGACCATCGGCGGCATCCTCGTCGACGGCGGCTCCTTCCCGTGGGACGAGCACGCCGACCGCTTCCCCGAGATCGCGAAGCCGAACCCCGCCTACCACGGCATCAACTTCTCGGAGACGTTCGGCGAGGCGGCCTTCGCCTACACCGCCCGAACCCGCGGCCTGCGGGACCTCGGCAACCAGCAGGCGCCCTTCGACGCGTGGACGACGATCCAGGGCCTCGAGACGCTCCCGCTCCGGATGGACCGACACTGCGAGAACGCGATGGCCGTCGCCGAATTCCTCGATGACCACCCCGAAGTCTCGTGGGTCACCTACCCCGGCCTCGAAAGCCACGAAACCCACGACAACGCCTCGAAATACCTCGACGGTGGCTACGGCGGCATGATCACCTTCGGGCTGGAGGCCGGCTACGAGGCCGCAAAGCAGACCACCGAATCGACCGGCCTCGCCAGCCTGCTGGCGAACGTCGGCGACGCGAAGACGCTCATCATCCATCCCGCCTCGACGACCCACCAGCAACTCACCGACGAGGAAAAGCAGGCAAGCGGCGTCACCGACGACCTCGTGCGGCTGTCGGTCGGGCTGGAGGACGTCGACAGCATCATCGCGGACCTCGATGCGGCAATCGACGAGGCGACCTGACCGGGCCTATCCGTCGTAAAAGAGGAAGACGGCCATTCCGGCCAGCGCGATGATGGCGTAAGCCGGTTGGGCAAGGACGGTCTCGGAGATGGCCGTCGCGGCGGTACTACCCGTCATCGTCTGTCCGCCACCGCTCGATACGAGGTCCGCGGAGACGAGCAACGCGGCCACCGCTCCGACGGCGACGACGACACCGACCGCACTCAGCGGGTTGTCGTCGACCCATCCGGCGATTTTGGCGATCGGCCACAGTAGCGCTCCCTGAAGTCCCATAGCAGCGTGTAGGCCGTCTGACGAGATAAAACCGCGTCAGACGCAAGGACCATCGGAGAACGCTCGTCCTACAGGACGCCCTTGGCTTCGAGCAACTCCAGCAGGTCGGTCATCGAGTCGACGATGATGTCACAGTGTGGCCCAACCGCCGGCTTGGGTTCGTAGCCGATGGCGAGGCCCGCGACTTCCAGCATCGGCAGGTCGTTGGCGCCGTCGCCGACCGCGACGGTATCGGCCATGTCGACGCCGACCTCCGCGGCGAGGTCGTCGAGGGCGTCGTCCTTCGTCCCCTCGATGAGCGGCCCCTCGGCGCCGCCGGTGAGTTTCCCGTTCCGCATCGGCAGGCGGTTGGCGACGATGGTGTCGACCGAGACGCCCTCGGCCTCGAGGGCTTTGGCGACGCCGCGGTCGAAGCCGCCGGTGAGGATGGCGACGTGGTGGCCCGCCTCCTGGAGGGCGGCGATGACGTCGGCCGCGCCGGGGCGCAGTTGCACGCGGTCGAAGGCGGATTCGACCTTCGCCTCGGAGAGGCCATCGAGCAGTTCGGCCCGGGCGTAGAGGCTCTCGGCGTAGGAGAGTTCGTCGTTCATGGCCTGTTCGGTGATCTCGTCGATCTCGTCGGCGACGCCGGCTTCCTCGCCGAGGAGGACGGTCATCTCCGAATCGGAGAGCGTCCCGTCGAAGTCGAAGGCGATGAGCATACTGCTTGTGGGGGTCCGGGGGTCACAAAACGTCCGGTTCGGGTTGGGGGCGTTGGCCGGGTTTCCAGTCACAACGGCAATTCCTGCCAGTTTTTAACCCCGGCGAACGAGGGGATTGCTAACGGATGGTCGTCGGAGATATCGCAACAGGTACGGAGGTATTGATTATCGGTGGCGGCCCCGGCGGCTACGTCGCCGCGATCCGCGCCGGACAACTGGGACTCGACGTCACGCTGGTCGAGAAGGACGCCTACGGCGGCACCTGCCTCAACGACGGGTGCATCCCCTCGAAGGCGCTGATTCACGGGACGAACCTCGCCCACGAGGTCAACAACGCCGAGGAGATGGGCATCCACGCCCGCGCGGACGTCGACCTCAAGGGGCTGGTGGGCTGGAAGGACGGCGTCGTCGACCAGTTGACCAGCGGCGTCGAGAAGCTCTGCAAGGCGAACGGCGTCAACCTCGTCGAGGGGCGCGCGGAGCTCGTCGACGAGAAGACCGCCCGCGTCGCCCACGGGGGCGAGGGGCAGGGCAGCGAAACTATCGAGTTCGAACACGCCATCGTCGCCACCGGGAGCCGCCCGATTCAACTGCCGG
Source organism: Natronomonas sp. (assembly GCF_036625485.1). Taxonomy (GTDB): domain Archaea; phylum Halobacteriota; class Halobacteria; order Halobacteriales; family Haloarculaceae; genus Natronomonas. Next base: position 14,099 of record NZ_JAZKTR010000054.1, read on the forward strand.
GACTGGAGTTCGACGGCGAGCACATCCTCAGTTCGAAGGACGTGCTGGCCCTCGACGAACTCCCCGAGTCGATGGTCGTCGTCGGGGGCGGCTACATCGGCATGGAACTGTCGACGGTGCTGGCCAAACTCGGCTGTGAGGTCACCGTCGTCGAGATGCTCGACGACATCCTCCCGGGCTATCAGGAGGACGTCAAGCGCATCGTCCGCGGCCGTGCCGAGGAGTTGGGCATCGACTTCCACTTCGGCGAGGCCGCACAGGGCTGGGAGGAGGTCGGCGGCAACGCCCACATAACCACCGAAACCGAGGACGGCGAGACCTTCGAGTACGACGCCGAGAAGGTGCTGGTCGCCGTCGGCCGACAGGCCGTCACCGACACGGTCGCTCCCGAGGAAGCCGGGCTCGAACCGAACGACGCCGGCTTCCTCGAGACGGACCATCAGGCCCGCACCGACGTCGAGCACATCTTCGCCGTCGGCGACGTGGCCGGCGAACCGATGCTCGCACA
>NZ_JAZKTR010000055.1:0-14595 GCF_036625485.1 Natronomonas sp.
GTCGATGGTCCACGTCCCGCGCGGGCCCGTGAACTCCATGCCCTCCATCTCGGAGATGATGTCGTCGGGGTTCGTGCTGCCGGCGGCCTCGATGGCCTCCTTGTAGACGTAGACCGCCGCATAGGAACTGCCGCCCGTAAAGGACGGGTACGGGTTGACATCGGTCCCCTCGTACTCGTTGAGATAGGCTTCGAGGAACGCCTCGTTTTCGGAGTTGTCGAAGGCCGACCCCCAGTACCACCCGGAGTAGTGGAGTCCCTCCGGCATCGTATCGCCGAGGGCTTCGAACCCGTTGGGGTCGGCGCCGATGGTGTCGAAGACGTCGTCGACCTGGTCGAACAGGCCCTGTTCGGCGGCCTGCTGGACGAAGGTGACAACGTCGCCGGCCCAGAAACTCGTGAACACGAGGTCGGGGTCGGCGTCGAGGACCTGATTGATCTGCGGCGTCATGTCGCTGGCGCCGAGCGAGGGGAACGCCGAGGCGACGTACTCGTGGCCGGCGCCCAGTCCGTCGGAGTAGGCCTTGAAGTAGTCCCAACACTGCTGGCCGTAGGCGTAGTCCGGCCCGAGGTTCGCGATGCGGGCCGAGCCGTAGTTGTCGTTGATCCACTTGGCGATAGCGTAGGTGTTGATGGACGTGTTCGCGTTCGTCCGGAAGAGGTTCGGGACGGCCGCGGCCGTACCCTCGTCCTCGTAGTAGTTGCCGTAGGTGTCGACATCGGGTTCGGTCGCGAACGGCGTCCCGATGTCGGTCAGCGTGAACGGTACGCCCAACTGCTCGATGGTCGGCCCGGAGTTCAGCGTCACTCCCGAGGAGGTCAACCCGAGCATGACGTCCGCGTTTTGCTCCTGAACGAGGCTTCGCATCTGTCCCTGCGGGTCATCGCCGTGGTCCCGGAAGAAGCTCTCGACTTCGCTGTCGAGGATACCCCCTTCCTCGTTGATCTCCTTGATAGCCACCTCCGCGGCCGCACGTGAGGACGCCCCCAGCTGTTCGGCCACGCCCGAAAGCAGGTAGACAGCACCGAGCGTGATCGTGTCGTCGCCGCCACCGCCACCGATGCAACCGGCGAACGTCGCGGCCGCGCCCGTCCCGGCGGCGGCCAAGAAGTCCCGGCGACGAACGCCCGCGCGTCGTCCGTTCGCTTCCGATCCCGAGCCATCCGTGTTTCTATCTAACATGGACTCCCGAAACCTTCGGAGATAACCCATATAATTGTACGGGTTGATATTCAAACTTACCACGAAAGTGATACATAGGGGCAACGATATAAACCAGGGGAAGAAGGGCAAACAAGGATTTTCGGCGAAAGATTTAATCTATATCTGACAATGTTCCATGTTATGTCGTTCCACTCTCTGGTCTTCGACCAGATCATCACGGGTGTCAGTATCGGGAGCCGGCTCTTTTTGGTCGCGGTCGGCCTCAGCCTGATCTTCGGTGTTCTGGACGTCCTCAACTTCAGCCACGGCGTCCTCTATATGGTCGGCGCCTACATGGCCATCGTCGTCATGCAAAGTGCGTTCGGTAATTTCGCGCTGGGCGTCGTCGCCGCCATCGCCGTCGTCGCCATCGTCGGTGGGATTCTGGAGGCAGGCTTCATACGACGGCTGTACGGCCGCGAGGAGGAGGAACTCGACCAGTTGCTGTTGACCTTCGCGTTCGTGTTGATAATCACCGACGGGGTCCGGGCCATCTTCGGCTCACAATCCCGGTTGGTCAGCGCTCCGGAGGCACTGAGCGGCTCGATCCAGTTCACTTCGAGCCTCGCCATCCCGGTCTATCGGGCGTTCGTCATCGTGATGGCGGTACTCGTGTTGGCGGCCATCCTCGCGGCGCTCCGGTATACGAACATCGGCCGCATCGTGCGAGCAACGTCGAGCGACCGAGAGATGGCGCGACTGCTCGGCATCAACGTACCCAAGCTCTACACCGGCGTGTTCATCATCGGCGCGGCGCTAGCCGGTCTCGGCGGCGCTCTCGCGGCACCGATGCAATCTATTTCGCCCGGACTCGGCAATCAGGTCATCGTCGACGCGTTCGTCGTCGTCGTCATCGGCGGCCTCGGCTCCTTCGCCGGGGCGTTCGTCGGCGCGATGATCATCGGCCTGCTCATCGCCCTCGGCAGCGGCGTCGCGGGCGCCGGCGTGCTCTTTCCCTTCCTCGCGATGATCGTCGTGTTGGTATGGCGGCCGACCGGTCTCTTCGGAGGTGCTGAAGCATGACCAAGGTACTCGAAACCCGTGGGCTCACCAAGGAGTTCGGACGCCTCGTCGCCGTCGACGACGTCAACGTCGAGATCGACTCCGACGAGATCACGAGCATCATCGGGCCGAACGGCGCCGGCAAGACGACGTTCTACAACCTGCTGGCCGGCCAGTACGAACCGACCGAAGGGTCCGTCCACATCCGACCGCGGGACGGCGACGAACTCGTAGAGACGACCGGGAAACCCCCCTACGAGATCAACCGCCTCGGCCTCTCGCGGGCGTTCCAGATCAACAACGTCTTCGAGGGCCTGTCGGTCATCGACAACGTCCGCATCGCCCGCATCAGCCGGGACGAGCGGACCCTCGACGTTCGCTCGCTCGCCCGGGATGACGAGGAATTGACCGAACGCGCCCACGAGATACTCGAACTGACGAACCTGCAGGACGTCGCCGACGAGGAATGTGCCAACCTCTCGCACGGTGACGTCCGGAAGGTCGAGATCGCGGTCGCGCTCGGGACCGATCCGTCGGTCGTCCTGCTGGACGAACCGACCGCGGGGATGAACCCCTCCGAGACCGACCGGATGGTGGAACTCGTCCGAGAACTCGACGAGACGACCGATACCACGTTCGTGTTGACCGAACACGACATGGACGTCGTCCTCGGCATCTCCGACCGTATCCTCGTGCTCGACAACGGCGAACTCATCGCCCGCGGAACGCCGGACGAGGTGATGGCCGACGAGCGCGTCCGTAAGGCCTACCTCGGTATCGACGAGGACGCCGAAGGGCCGACTGGCCCCACCGAGGTCGACGGAGGTGAGGAGGCATGAGCATCCTGGAACTCTCGGGTGTAAACGCCTACTACGGCAACAGTCACGTCCTGTTCGACCTGGAGATGGCGATCGAGGAAAACGACGTCGTGACGTTGCTGGGGCGGAACGGTGCCGGCAAGACGACGACGCTTCGTGCGATCACGGGAACGGTTCCACGCCGGGAAGGCCACATCGAATACCGCGGCGAGGACATCAGCGACCTGTCCGTCGAGGGGATCAGCCAGCGAGGTATCAAACTCGTCCCCGAGGGTCGGCGAATCTTCCCGACCCTGACCGTCACGGAGAACATCCAACTGGCCCACGAACTCGCGGCCGAGCCACGGGAGATCGAGGAGATGTTCGACATCTTCCCTGTGCTCGACGAGTTGCGGAAGAACCGAGGACAGAACCTCTCTGGCGGCGAACAGCAGATGCTCTCGGTGGCGCGGGCGCTGGTCCAGAACCCCGATCTCCTGTTGCTCGACGAGCCGACCGAGGGACTCGCGCCGGTCATCGTCGAGGACCTCCGGGAGGTCCTCGGCGACGTCGTCGAGCGGGACGTGACCGTGCTGATGACCGAACAGAACGTCGATTTCGCCCTCGACCTCGGCGAGCAGGCCTACATCATCGACAAGGGGTCGAACGTCTGGGAGGGATCGGTCGACGACCTCCAGGACCGCGAGGACCTGCTCGACGAGTACCTCTCGGTCGGGGGCGCAGAGGCCGAGTGAGCACCCGATAGAGACCCCCACCCACAGACACGACCATGACATGGAACGTCACACTTCCGGCAGAGAGTTACGAGACGGCACGCGAGGAGTTCGAATGGGACCTGCCGACCGATTATAACGCCGCCTACGACCTCGTCGGCAAGCACGATGACCCGGAGGCGCGGGTCGCGCTGTTTCAGGCCTACCCCGACGGCCGCCGTGAGACCTACACGTTCGCCGACCTCGACCGGCTTTCGGACCGCCTCGCGAACGCCCTCGCTGATTCGGGGGTCGAACGCGGCGACCGCGTCGGCGTGGTGTTGCCGCAGATTCCGGCCAACCCGATAACGCATCTGGCCTGTTGGAAACTCGGCGCCATCTCGATGCCGCTGTCGGTGCTTTTCGGCCCCGACGCGCTCGAATACCGACTGCAGGACAGCGCTGCGACGGCCGTCGTGGTCGGTTCGGGCCGCTACGAGGCCGTCGCCGAGGCCCGAGGGAACTGCCCGGACCTCGAGACCGTCATCGAGGTCGACTGGCGCCACGAGGGCAGCCACGAGGAACCCGAAGCCTTCGCCGACCTGCTGACTGGCGCGTCCGCGTCGTTCGACCCCGTCGAGACGGGACCGGACACGCCGGCGACCATCATGTACACCAGCGGCTCGACGGGCCCGCCGAAGGGCGCACTCCATACCCACTCCGCGTGGGTCGGCCACTGTCCGGCCTTCCGGATGTACTTCGAACTCGACGTCTCCGAGGCCGTCTGCTGGACGCCGGCCGACTGGGCGTGGATCGGCGCGCTCGGCGATCTGCTCTTTCCCGCATGGCACTACGGCCGGCCCGTCCTCGGCTATCCGATGGGTGAGTTCGACGCCGAGACCGCCTTCGACCTCATGGAGGAGTTCCGCGTCACCTCGGCGTTCCTGCCGCCGACCGCCATCCGCATGATGATGAACGTCGACGCCGACGAGTACGACCTCGCACTGGAGGCGGTCTGTTCCGGCGGCGAGCCGCTGACGCCGGAGATCATGACGTGGGCCGACTCGGAACTGGAAGGCGTCGCGATGAACGAGTTGTACGGCCAGACGGAGGCGAACCTGCTGGTCGCGAACTGCCAGTCGTGGTTCCCCGCGAAACCGGGCAGCATGGGCAAGCCCGTCCCCGGACACGACGTCGCCGTCATCGACTCCGAAACCGGCGAGGAACGTCCAACCGGTGAGGTCGGCGAGATCGCCGTCAAGCGGGCGGGCGATCCGGTCCTCTTCGAGGAGTACTGGAACCAACCGGAGAAAACGGAGGGCGTCCGCGTCGGCGAGTGGCACCTCACGGGCGACCTCGCCGAGCAGGACGCCGAGGGCTACATCTGGTTCAAGTCCCGCGACGACGACCTCATCATCACGAGCGGCTATCGCGTCGGCCCCGGTGAGGTCGAGGAAGCCATCCTCGAACACCCGGACATCGAGCAGGTCGGCGTCATCGGGATTCCGGACGACACCCGCGGCGAGGTCATCAAGGCGTTCTGTCAACCCGTCGACGGCGTCGACGGCGACGACGACCTCCGGGAGGAGGTCCGGACGATGGTCAAGGAGGACCTCGCGAAACACGAGTACCCGCGGGAGATCGAGTTCGTCGACGAACTGCCGACGACGACGACCGGAAAGATCAGGCGTTCGGACCTTCGCGAGCGAGAAAGCGAGGAATAAGCGGAGACGGGAGTCGCCTCCGGCGAGGCCGACCACGAGCCTACTCCTGGGTCGACTCGGTGGCCGCCTCGTACCACGGCGGTCGGTCAACGGTCGTCTCACCGACCCCGGTAAACGTCGCCTCGACGGTCACGGTCCGCCGAGTCTCTTCGCGTTCCACGGCGTAGTTCAGCCGATAGGACTGAATAAGGCCCTGTTCGGTGATTCGCGCGGTGAATCTAACGTCGTACAGCGGCGGGAGGGCTCGGGGACCGCCTTCGATCGTATAAACGGTCGTATCGTTCTGAACGGCTGTTTCGACGACCCGGGTGGGCAATCGATTGAACAGCCGCTGGAGGTCCGACGATGACAGGAGAGTCGGCAGCGGTGGCGCCTCCAGAGCCTGATAGGTCGTCGTCCTGTTGGTCGTTGTCGCCTCGTAGGCTTCCTCGCTGTCGCGCCACAGTTCGGTCCGGCGCGGCTCGTCTCTGGCTTCGAACCGCAGGATGTAGTGGAAACGGTCGGAGGACTCGACACGAACCGAGCGGTTGTAGCGCGTCCCCATCGAGCCGTTCGGGGCCCGACGCGTCGAGATGACTACCGCCGTATAGGAGGTATTCGCGAGCGCGGCAGCATGTGCATGCATGAGCCGATTGGAATCCGTCACCCCCGCATTTTTCGAGAGCCCGGGCGCGAGTTCCTCCACCTCGGTCGGTCCGTTTTCCTCCGGGAGCGGCACGGGGGTTACTGTTCCCGTCTCGCCGTCCAAGCCTTCATCCGTCACCGACCCGCCGGCAAGCGGTCCCCCACAGCCCGCAAGAGCCACGAGTAGCGCCAATAGAAAGATTCCCCGTGCGGCCGCGCTCCAGGCCATGACGGGTGTACGGCCCTGAGCGGGAAAAATCCCCATCGCTTACGGCTCAATCCGTCCTATCGACGCCTTCACCGTGCTCGACGACCGGGAATTCAGACGGACCACACGACGAAACCGTCTCTTGTGGGAGCGTCTCGCGGAGCGCGAAGTTTTACACGGGTTCGTAGATAGATTCATGAAAATGCCGCCCTCCATCACGACGGTCTGTTTCGACCTCGACGACACGCTTCTGGAGTACAATCAGGACGGCGACGCCGTCATCGCCGAGGCCTTCGCCAGGGCGGGCGTCGACGCCTTCTGCGACAGCGAGGAACTCTGGGCCTGCGCCGATGCGGTACCGGACGCCGACAGCGACCACCACTTCCTCACCCAAACGTTCGAAATCGCCGCCGAGCGATACGGCGGCCCGACGACGGACGCCGAATCCCTCGCCAGCGCCTACGAGGCCGCAATCGACCATACCGACGTGTCCTTCCGACCCGGCGCGGAGACGGCCCTCGCACACGCCCGCGACCACGGGCGGGTCGGCCTCGTCACCAACGGCGAGCGGGCGACACAGACGGTGAAGCTCGAGGCGCTGGGCATCCACGACCACTTCGAGACGCACGTCTACGCCGGCGAGATGACGCCACCGAAACCCGCCCGCGAACCGTTCGACCGGGCGGTCACAGCCCTCGGGGCGACGCCGGAGCGGACGCTCTACGTCGGCAACTCCCTGAAACACGACGTCGGTGGCGCGAAGGACGCGGGCCTGCAGGCCGCATGGTTCCCCGAGAGCGGCGGCCGGGGAGAAACCCGAGACCACAGTCCCGACTACACGTTCGACTCGCTCGCAGAACTGAAACGGCTGCTCTAATCAGGCCTCGACAGCGAGACCGGCACGTTCGAGGGCGTCCTCGGCGGACACGTCCTCGTGAACGACCAAGGAAACCGCGCGAGCCATCTTTTCGGGGTCGTCGTGCTGGAAGATGGTCCGGCCCATCGAGACGCCGGCGCCGCCGGCGTCCATCGCGCCGCGGACGTCCTGTAGCGCCGAGAGGTCGCCGTCCGGCGACCCGCCGGCGATGAGGACGGGCAGGGACGTGGATTCACAGACGTGCTCGAAGCTCTCTGCGTCGCCGCTGTAGCCCGTCTTGATGAGATCCGCGCCCAGTTCCTCGCCGAGGCGGACGGCGTGTCCGAGCGCTTCAGGGTCGTCGCCCTCGATGCCGGGCCCACGTGCGTAGGTCATCGCCAACACCGGGATGCCGTAGTCGGCGGCCTCCTCGGTCACTTCGGCGAGTTCGGACATCTGTTCGGGTTCGTAATCGGAGCCGACGTTGAAATGGAAGGAGACGGCGTCGGCGCCGGCACGGATGGCCGATTTCACCGACCCGGTCGTTCGTTTATCGTTGGAATCCGGGCCGATGACCGTCGACCCGTTGAGATGGACGATGTAGCCGGCGTCGTTCTTGTTGCCGTGGACGCGGTCGGCGATCCCCTTCTGAGTCAGTACGGAGTCGGCGCCGCCGCGAGTGACGGCGTCGATGGTCGATTCGATGTCTTTCAGGCCTTTTACCGGGCCGAGTGTGATGCCGTGGTCCATCGGCACGGTGACGTAGCGGCCGTCCGTGCCGATGCGGTCGAGGCGAGCAGCGGTCCCTGTGGTCATGTTTGTGGGTGTGGTAGGTTCGGTCATGTTCCTTCCGGTCGCGGCTTACGTTGCGCGCCCGCGAGGGCGCCCTCCTTCAGTTCGCGAGCGAGCGATTCCAGTTTCGCGGCCGTCTCTTCGGTCGGTTCGCCCTCTTCGTGGCCCTCGGCAACGATATCCACTAGTGCCGAGCCGACGATGACGCCGTCGGCACCGGCGGCGACGACGTCGGCGGCCTGCTCACCACTGGAGATACCGAAGCCGACCGCTTTGGGCACGTCGTACTTTTCGAGGCGCGCGAGGCTCTCCTCGGTCTGGTCGGAGACGTCCGCACGGGCGCCCGTGACGCCGAGGCGGGCCTGCACGTAGACGTAGCCCGAGACCTGTTCCATGATGCGGTCGAGGCGCTCCCCTTTCGTCGTCGGCGCGACGATGAAGACGAGGTCGAGGCCGTGGTCGTCACAGGCCTCACGCAGGAGGTCGGCCTCCTCGGCGGGCAGGTCGGGGACGACGAAGCCCTCGAGGCCGACTTCGGCGGCGCGTTCGACGAACGGGAGGACGGGCTCCGCGTCCTCGGGACCGTACTGGTAGATGAGATTATAATAGGTCATACACACCAGCGGCACGTCCACGTCCAGTTCTTCGACGAACTCGAAGAAACGCTCGGGGGTCATGCCCCCTTTCAGCGACCGGACGACGGCCTGCTGGATGGTCGGCCCCTCGGCGATTGGCTCCGAGAAGGGCAGACCGAGTTCGATGATGTCGGCACCGCCGCGTTCGAGGGCTTCGACGTACTCGATAGAGGACTCGAAATCGGGGTCGCCGGCCGCGAGGTAGGGGATGAAGGCGGGTTCGTCGAAGACGTCTTCGAGTCGCGAGGACTCGCTACTCATTCAAAGACCTCCATCGTCGGCGCGTTCTCCAACTCGCGCTTGTCGGTCTCCTCGATGGCGGCTTCGAGGTCCTTGTCGCCGCGCCCGGAGACGTTGACGACGACAGTATCGGGCAGGTCGACCGACCCATCGCCGTCGGGGCCGGCCACGTCTTCGAGGAACCCGAACGCGTGGGCGGTTTCGAGGGCGGGGATGATGCCTTCGTCCTGCGAGAGGCGGTGGAAGGCTTCGAGTGCCGACTCGTCGCCGACGTTCTTCGGGATGACGCGGCCCTCGTCGACGAGGTAGGCGAGTTCGGGACCGACGCCCGAGTAGTCCAGCCCCGAGGAGACGCTGTGGGATTCCATGATCTGGCCGTGGGTGTCCTGCAGGAGTTTCGTGCGCGCACCGTGGAGGACGCCCTCCTCACCCGTCGACAGGGATGCCGAGTGGGGAGCGACACCTTCCTCTTCATCGACGGTCAGCGAGGATCCCCCTGCTTCGACGGCGTAGAGGTCGACTTCCTCATCATCGACGAACTCGGCAAAGGAGCCCATCGTGTTCGACCCGCCGCCGGCACAGGCGATGACGGCACCCGGCAGGTCGCCGAACTGCTCTATCGACTGCCGACGCATTTCCTCCGATATGACCGACTGGAAGTCCCGGACCATCGCCGGGAAGGGCGCGGGGCCGACGACCGACCCGATGACGTAGTGGGTCGTCTCGACGGTGGTCGCCCAGTCGCGCATCGTCTCCGAGATGGCTTCCTTGAGCGTGCCGCGGCCGATATCGACCGGGTTGACCTCGGCGCCGTTGAGGCGCATCCGGAAGACGTTGGGGCGCTGGCGGTTGATATCTCGTCGGCCCATATAGATCTCGCAGGGCATATCGAGGTGGGCGGCGGCCATCGCGGTCGCGGTGCCGTGCTGGCCGGCGCCGGTCTCGGCGATGATGCGCTCTTTGCCCATGTACTTCGCCAGCAGGACCTGTCCGAGAGCGTTGTTGAGTTTGTGGGCGCCACCGTGCAGCAGGTCCTCGCGCTTGAGGTAGACCTCGGTATCGTAGCGCTCGGAGAGCTGGTCGGCCCGCTGTAGGGGCGTGGGCCGGCCGCCGAAGTCCCGGATGCGCTCGCGGAACTCGTCCATGAACCCGTCCTCGTTGTCCAGCACGTACCGCTCGTAGGCGTCGGTCAGTTCCTCGATGGCCGGCATCAACGCCTCGGGAACGTACTGGCCGCCGTAGTCGCCGAATTTCGTATCCGATTTAGACATTGGTGAGTCCCTGTGTGTTCTCGCGAACGTCTCCGTCCATGATGGCCGACCCGACGAGCAGGCCGTCGGCCCCGGCACGGCGCATTCGCGAGACGTCTTCCGGTGACCCTATGCCACTTTCCGCAATCAGGGTGACGCTCTCGCGGGTTGCTGCCGGAATCGAGTCGGCGACCCGCTCGAACGTCCCCAGATCGACCTCCAGTTCCGCCAGGTCGCGGTTGTTGACGCCGATGATATCCGCGCCCGCATCGAGCGCCGTCTCGACCTCCTCCGGGGTGTGGGTCTCCACGAGGACCCGAAAGCCGCGTTCGCGGGCGGCTTCGAGCAGACTCTCCAGGTCGTCGACGAAGCGGACGATGAGCAAGATGACGTCCGCCTCGACGGTATCGAGTTGCTCCTCGCGGACGATAAAGTCCTTCCGGAGGACCGGCACGTCGACGGCTTCCCGAACCCGACGCAGGGTTTCGGGCGACCCGCCGAAGTGTTCGGGTTCGGTCAGCACCGACAGCGCCGCGGCGCCGCCCTCGACCATCGACTCGGCAAGGGCGACCGGGTCGTCGGTCCGTTCGCCCTCGGTCGTCGGACTGGTCGGTTTCACCTCCGCGATGAGGGGGACGCGGCCGTCGGCCTCCGCCGCGGCGAAGGCCTCGGAAAGCGACCGCGGGTCGACGGTGACTCGCTCGTCACCGCCGGACCGCTCGACGGCCGCCTCCAGAATCGAGCGGACCGCCGGCGCCAACTCGTCAGTTGTGTTCATTACTGTACTCTAACGTACTTATTTGTACATAAGGGTTGCGCCTCGGATGCACCGAGCGACGATTACGTCTCGTCGTCGAGCGAAATCCGTCGAAACGACCGGCTTCCGTGTTCGTTTAAATAATGTCCGTCCGCGAACACCTCAAGTTACAAGCCATCGACACCCGACAGTCGGGAGTATGAGCACCGAGGCGGACGCAGGCATCTACGCGCGGGAGTCGGAGTATCTGGACCGCTACGTACAGGTCGGCTACGCGAGCGGTCGCGTCTTGTCGGTGTCGTTTCCGGAGATACCCGACGAGGGCGCCGAGGAGGGGCTCGAACTCCTCGACCGGATTCAGGCGTATCTGGAGGGTTCCGAGGACGATTTCAACGACATCGAGGTGGCGCTGACGATGGCCACCGACCAGCGCGAGGTGTTAGAGGCCGTCCGGGGCATCCCCCACGGCTCACAGGTCGGCGTCGAGAAACTCGCGCGACTGGCCCCGAATCTCGACCCCGAGGAACCCGCGGACCTACAACTCGTTCGGACCGCCCTGTCCGAGAACCCGGCACCGCTTCTCATCCCAGACCACCGCGTCCGTGACGGTCCCAGCGCCGCGCCGCCGGAGGTCGAACAGCGCCTCCGATCGCTGGAAGGGCTATAATCGTCAGCCCCTCCCGCCGGAGCCACGCCCTTATACGTTCCCGCGAGAATTGTCGTATAATGAGTCAACAACGCGTTGCAGTCCGCTGTCCGTCCTGTTCGCAGGGCGCCGAAACGGCCCACGAGGTACTGAAGCAGGGCGGTCAGGCGACCGTTCGATGCAGCGAGTGCGGCCACGTTCACAAGACGACCATCGAGGAGGAATCGACCATCGACCGCCGGGTCATCGTCTCCCAGGACGGCGAAAGCGAGGAAGGCCGCATTGAACTCGAACCCGAGGAGGAACTCGAGGTCGGCGACGAACTGCTCGTCGAGACCGACGCCGCCCTCTACCGGGCCCGCATCACGTCGATGGAACTGACCACCGACGCCCGGGCCGACGAGGCCGAAGCCAAGGACATCAAGACCGTCTGGACCCGTGCAGTCGGGAACGTGCAGGTCAACCTGACGCTCCACCCGAAGGACGGGGGCCACGACGAGAGCCGAAGTACGAAGATCCAGGTCCCGGGCGACGAGAAGTTCGTCGTCGGCGAGACCACCGAGTACGGTGACGAGGAGTTCACCGTCGAGCGCCTGCTCGTCCGCGAGGACGCGACCAACTACGACCGCGAGGGCTACGACCACGACGGCGACTACGCCTTCGCGAAGGACCTCAAACGGGTCTACGCCCGCAACGAGAACTCCCGCCAGCGGGCATGGTCCGGCTGGTAGGCCCATGTTCCGCGGCACCCCCGACGGCGACGACTTCGACGAACAGCGGGAGAACATGGTCGACGCCCTCGTCGGAACCGGCCGCATCAGCGACGAGTCGGTCATCGAGGCGCTGAAGACGGTCCCCCGCCACGAGTTCGTCCCCGAAGCGCGCCGCGACCGCGCCTACGTCGACCGTCCGCTTCCTATCGGCGCCGACCAGACCGTCTCGGCGCCCCACATCGTCGGCATCATGTCCGAATTGCTGGAGTTGGACGAGGGCGACAAGGTACTCGAAATCGGTACGGGATGCGGCTATCACGCCGCCGTCACCGCCGAGATCGCCGGCGACGAGAACGTCTATAGCGTCGAATACGTCGAGGAACTCGCCGAGGACGCCCGCGAGACCCTCGCCGACCTCGGCTACGATATCGAGATTCGCGTCGGCGACGGCCACGAGGGCTGGCCCGAACACGCCCGCTACGACGCCGCCTATCTCACCTGCGCCGCCGCCGAGATACCCGACGATATCATCGACCAATTGCGTGTGGGGGGCGTCTTCGTCGGACCGATAGGTACCGTCGAACAGCATCTTATCAAGACGACCAAAACCGAGGACGGCCTCGACCGCGAAGACCACGGCGGCGTCCGGTTCGTCCGGATGCAGGGGGACTGAGCCGTGCCCACACAGGACCGCGCGGCCGTCGAATGGCGCCAACTCGCCCTGCTGTGGACCGCCCGCCGCTGTGGCGCCCTGGACGCGCTGGCAACGAGTGCGGGCACCGCCGACGCCGTCGCCGCCGAGACCGATATCGACCCCGAAAGCGCCGAACGCCTCGTCGCTGCACTCGAAGCACGGGGCTTTCTGGCCCACGTCGACGGCGAGTACGAACCGACGAATCGCCTGCTCGGCTTCCTCACGAAGACGGACCTCCGCTCTATCGGCCGCCTCCCCGCCGAACTCGACGCCTTCGACCGCTGGGTCGCCCTCCCCGAAACGATGGCCGGTGCCGACCCACCCGAACCCGCCGACGCGCTTCGTAACGAACTCGGCCGCGAGCGCGCCGCGGGCTCCGCCCGCGTCCGCTCCGAGGTGACGACGGCCGTCCACGCCGCCCCTGACGGTGACCGCGTCCTCGTATTGGGCGACGGGGGCGGCTCCCGGGCCGTCGAGTTCGCCGACCGCGGCTGGTCCGTCACGCTCTACGACACGCCGGAGCGGATCGAGGCCGTCGAACCGCTGCTGGCCCACGAATCGGTTAGCCTGCGAGCAGGCGACCCCACGGACCCCGACCTACCGTCGTGTGACCTCATCGTCGGCATCGGCGTCCTGCAGCGATACGACGCCGAGGACGCCCGAGACATCGTCGCCGCCGCAAGCGACGCCGCCCCGGTGGCCGTCTTCATCGACGCGTTCCGGGGCGTAGCCGACGACGCGGCGCTGGCGGACATCGACCGGCTTGCGGCCGGCCGCGGTGCCGCCCACGACGCGATAGCGGTCCGGTCGTGGCTCGCCGACGGCTACGGCGACGTCCGAATCGAGGCTATCCCGTCGAGTCCCTCCTCGGCGGCCGTCGGGCGCGTAGTTGAATAGGCTCCGGCACCGAGCGTCGATATGGACCCCACCGTGCTCCGGGACGATATGGTCGACAGCCTCGAACACGAGGCCAAGGCCGTCGTGAGCTCCGAGCACGTCAGCGTCGCGATGCGGGAGGTGCCCCGCGAGCCGTTCGTCGACGACGAATCGGCCGCCTACGCCGACCGCTCCTTCGAGCGCTTCGGTACACGCGTCCTCTCGCCGAGCGCGGCCGGCCGCCTGCTGGAGGCGCTGGACGTCCAACCGGACCACGACGTGCTGGTCGTCGGCTCTGGCGTCGGCTACACCGCGGCGGTCATCGCCGAGATCGTCGGCGAGGCCTCCGTTCACGCCATCGACATCACGCGCCGCCTCGTCTACGACGCCCGCTCGAATCTCGCCAGTGCGGGCTATCCCGGCGTCCTCGTGGACTGCCGTGACGGCGCCCGCGGCCTGCCGGATTACGCACCCTACGACCGAATCCTCCTGGAAGCCGCCGCGGCCAACCCGCCGCGGGCGCTGTTGGACCAACTCGCCGACGAAGGCCGACTCGTCATGCCGCTGGGCGTCGGCGCGCAGGAACTCGTCGCCGTCGACGCCGACGGTGGCGAGCCAGTCGCCGAGTTCGGCACCGTCGCCTTCCAGCCCATGCTCGTCGAGGGCGAACAGGCCGACACCATCGAGCGCAACCGGACCCGCCGCGAGGACCGCGAACACGCCCGCCGTGCCGCCGAGCGCCGGAAGGGCTGGGAGCAGACGTGGATCAACTGGGACGACCAGCTGTAGGATTTATTTCTGGTTTTTAAATTGAACGTGGTGACATCCTGACCGCAAACCACCAGAAAGCCCTCGGCGCGTTGCC